>NZ_QROH01000005.1:596179-618669 GCF_003474285.1 Bacteroides sp. AF39-11AC
GAAATTATTTCCGCCAACAGGTAATTATAAGAGATAGAGAGCGGGCAAAACTATTTTGCTCCGCTCTTTGTTTTTTATAATTTTGCAGCGAATTAAGATATATGATTTGATTAATTTAAAAGATGACAGATACAACAAATAAACAAAAGGGTGGATGGTGGGCACTAAGCCCGCTGGCAGTATTTTTATGTCTTTACCTGGTGACGTCACTGATTGTAAATGATTTCTATAAGGTACCCATTACAGTCGCATTCCTGCTGTCATCTTGCTATGCCATTGTACTAACACGTGGGCTGAGCCTGGAAAAACGGGTGTATCAATTCTCCGTGGGAGCCAGCAACAAGAATATCATATTGATGATATGGATATTCATTCTTGCCGGAGCCTTTGCCCAAAGCGCCAAACAAATGGGAGCAATCGACGCCACAGTAAACCTCACCCTGAGTATTCTGCCGGATAACCTGCTACTGGCAGGTATTTTTATAGCCGCATGTTTCATTTCACTTTCCATAGGCACCAGTGTGGGAACAATTGTAGCCCTCACCCCTGTAGCCATCGGATTAGCGGAAAAGACCGGCATCGATCTGCCATATATGGTTGCCATTGTAGTGGGCGGTTCATTCTTCGGAGATAATCTTTCGTTTATTTCGGACACCACCATAGCTTCCACCAAGACACAGGATTGTGTGATGCGGGACAAATTTCGCGTAAATTTCATGATTGTGGTTCCGGCAGCACTGATTGTGCTCTGCATTTATATATTCCAGGGATTATCCATCACAGCTCCTGCACAAACACAAGAGATAGAATGGATAAAGGTTATCCCCTACCTCATCGTGCTGGGCACAGCAGTGGCAGGTGTGAATGTAATGTTAGTCCTGCTCTTGGGTATCCTGAGTACAGGTATCATCGGCATCTTCACAAGCGAAACAGACCTGAGTACAGCTTTCTTCAACTGGTTCGGCTCCATGGGAACCGGCATCACAGGAATGGGGGAACTGATTATCATCACCCTACTTGCCGGCGGTATGCTGGAAACGATCCGTTACAATGGCGGAATCGACTTCATCATCTCCCTCCTGACGCGCCATGTAAAAGGCAAACGAGGAGCAGAACTGAGCATCGCCGCACTTGTCAGCATCGCCAACCTCTGTACGGCAAACAACACCATCGCCATTATTACCACCGGACCGATAGCCAAGGACATTGCCCTGCGTTTTCATCTGGACCGCCGGAAAACAGCCAGCATCCTGGACACATTCTCCTGCCTGGTACAAGGCATCATTCCTTACGGTGCACAATTATTGATTGCCGCCGGATTGGCAGGCATCTCTCCCATCAGCATTATTGGCAGCTTGTATTATCCATTTACAATGGGAATTTGTGCATTATTAGCAATATTAGTGAGATATCCGAAGCGATATTCGTAAAAATTCGCTCATATTCAACAAAAAATGAATTTATCGCAAAAAAATATGGTAAAAGATGATGCATTATTGAAATAGAATGCGTTACTTTGTAGCCGAACAATAAAGAAGTTTATTTGATTTGATTATTTCACGTATGTATTTCCTCTGTATTGAGTATTTCCATTTCTGACCTAACAACTTCCAAAAACTTTGTTTATTGAATTATTAATTTATTATTTTATTTAGATTTATGAATTTGTATGTAGGTAACCTGAATTACAGGGTTAAAGAATCAGATTTAAGAGAAGTTATGGAAGAGTACGGAACAGTAGACTCAGTAAGAATCATCACTGACCGTGAAACAAGAAGATCTAAAGGATTCGCATTCATCGAAATGCCGGATTCTTCAGAAGCATCTAACGCTATCAATGCATTGAACGGCGCAGAATACGCAGGTCGTCCGATGGTAGTTAAAGAAGCATTACCGAAGAATTAATTATTCTCACGATAATACGTTATTAAAAAGAAGGATGGGTTTCTGATGAAATCCATCCTTTTTTTGTTAGGAACTCTTTGTCAATCAAAATAAAAACCATACCTTTGCAGCCGCTATTACGAGATAGTAGCATAATTCAAATCATTTATTTAAAACATTATTTAAAATGGCAACAAAAATCAGATTGCAAAGACATGGACGTAAAAGCTACGCTTTCTACTCTATCGTTATTGCAGACGTAAGAGCACCACGTGATGGTAAATTTATTGAGAAGATTGGTACGTACAATCCGAACACCAATCCTGCCACAGTAGATTTGAAGTTCGACCGCGCACTTGACTGGGTTATGAAAGGTGCACAACCGACTGACACTGTTCGTAACATCTTGTCACGCGAAGGCGTTTACATGAAAAAACATCTTTTGGGTGGTGTAACCAAGGGCGCATTTGGCGAAGCTGAAGCTGAAGCTAAATTCGAAGCTTGGAAGAACAACAAACAAAGCGGTCTGGCTGCTTTGAAAGCTAAAGACGAAGAAGCTAAGAAAGCTGAAGCAAAAGCACGTCTGGAAGCTGAAAAGAAAGTAAACGCTGAAAAAGCAAAAGCATTGGCTGAAAAGAAAGCTGCTGAAGAAGCAGAAAAAGCCGCTGCCGAAGCTCCTGCTGAAGAGGCAACAGAGGCTCCTGCTGAAGAAGCTCCCGCTGCTGAAGCTGCTGCTGAATAATAGTAAGCACAGTACGATTACAAAAAATGGGATTAAAACTATAAAATCCTCTCCGGTTATGCCGGAGGGGATTTTTTATTGACTATCTTTGTAGCCATATATTTTTACTTAATAATAAAAGCAATGAAAAAATTTATCTATCTGCTCGCTGTGGCTGCTATCGTTGCTGCCTGTAGCGGAAACAAAGGTTACATAGTAACCGGAACCGTAGAGGGTGGAGCTGACGGCGACACTGTATTTTTGCAAAAAGTAGACGGAAGAAATCTTGTAAAAGTAGACTCCGCAGTAATCACCAAAGGTACATTCACCTTTAAAGGCGTACAAGATACTGCTGCGAACCGTTACGTAACCTACAGACCGGCAGGAAAAGAAGGTATCCTGATGGACTTCTTCCTTGAAAACGGTAATATCAAGATCAATTTGACCCGCGATAATGACTCTGCTACCGGCACGCCGAGCAACGATGCTTATCAGGAAATCAGAGCTCAGCTGAGTGATCTGAACAAACAAATGATGACTATATATGAGTCTATGTCAGATACTACACTGACTGACGAGCAGCGCGAAGCCAAAATGAAGGAAATGAACGATTTGCAAGAAAAATCAATGGAAATCACTAAGGCAGGTATTGCTAAGAATATCACTAACCTGGTGGGCGTTCATTTGCTGAAGAATAACTACTACTACCTTGAAGTAGACGAACTGGATCCGTTGATGCCGCAAATTCCCGCTGAATTTGCTAACGATGAAGTTATCATCAAGATCAAAGGAAACGTAGAAAAAATGAAAGCTACTGCTGTAGGCCAGAAGTTCACAGATTTTGAAATGGCAACTCCTGACGGAAAACCGATGAAACTGTCTGACTATGTAGGTAAAGGCAAAGTGGTACTCATCGACTTCTGGGCAAGCTGGTGTGGTCCTTGCCGTCGCGAAATGCCGAACCTGGTAGAAGCTTATGCTCAATACAAGAACAAAGGTTTTGAAATCGTAGGTGTATCTTTGGATCAAAGTGGCGAAGCATGGAAAGATGCTATCGAGAAGCTAAACATCACTTGGCCGCAAATGTCTGACCTGAAATACTGGAATTGCGAAGGCGCTCAGTTGTATGCAGTAAGCAGCATTCCTCACACTGTATTGATCGATGGCGAAGGAACCATCATCGCACGTGGATTGCACGGTGAAGAATTGCAAGCAAAACTGGCAGAAGTTTTGAAATAATTTTCGTACGGGAAAGAATAATTCCTATTCAAGATTATTTTTATAATATAACCTCGCCTGTTACATGTATGTGTAGCAGGCGAGGTTTTTTGTATCTACTTACTACATAGGAATTTCCATTTCGAACAACTTTCAAAAGGCCTACGAAATAAAAAGTTTTCCATTTCTCTTTAAACGTCCATTGAATATCAGCTAATTAACATATTTTACAAGCACAAAAGTTTTCCAAAAATAAAAACTCAAAGATTAGTTTATATCTTTGTGCTCCCAATTCAAATGGATAACTAAATAATAAGAATGAGACCATGATACAGACTGTAATCAAAAGAGACGGACGAGTAGTCGGCTTTAATGAAGAGAAAATAGTAACTGCCATCCGTAAAGCAATGTTACACACGGACAAAGGTGAAGATCTGCAGTTGATACGCCAGATCACAGATCACATATCCTTCAAGGGAAGTGCACAAATGACGGTGGAAGCCATTCAGGATGCAGTAGAAATGGAGCTGATGAAGAGTAGCCGGAAAGATGTGGCACAAAAGTATATTGCTTACCGCAACCAGCGTAGCATTGCCCGCAAAGCCAAGACGCGTGATATGTTTCTGGAGATTATAGACATCAAGTCCAACGATGTGACACGGGAAAATGCCAATATGAACGCCGATACTCCGGCGGGCATGATGATGAAGTTTGCCAGTGAAACCACCAAACCGTTTGTAGACGACTATTTGTTGAGCGCCGAGGTACTGGAAGCTGTACACAACAATTATCTACATATTCATGATAAGGACTACTACCCTACCAAAAGTCTGACATGCGTTCAGCACCCGTTGGACCGCATTTTATCCTGTGGCTTTTCTGCCGGACATGGCGAATCACGTCCTGCCAAACGCATCGAAACAGCAAGTATTCTGGGATGTATCTCATTGGAAACTGCCCAGAATGAAATGCATGGTGGACAGGCTATTCCTGCATTCGATTTTTATCTGGCACCTTATGTACGCAACAGCTACATCGAAGAAATCAAAAATCTGGAAGAGCTGAACGGAAAAGATTATTCACATCTTTATCAGAAGGAACTTACAGACTACCTGCAACAGCCGTTGGATGGCCTGTCCGACGAAAAACGCATTGTACAACATGCCATCAACAAAACTGTAGCACGTGTACACCAGTCCATGGAAGCATTCATCCATAATATGAATACCATTCACTCACGCGGCGGCAATCAAGTCGTATTCAGCTCTATCAACTACGGCACGGATACATCAGCCGAAGGACGTTGCATCATCCGCGAGTTACTGAAAAGTACCTATCAGGGCGTAGGCAATGGCGAGACAGCCATCTTCCCTATCCAGATATGGAAAAAGAAACGTGGCGTAAGTTATCTGCCGGAAGACCGCAACTACGATCTTTACCAACTTGCCTGCAAAGTGACCGCACGCCGTTTCTTCCCGAACTTCCTGAACCTGGATGCTACATTCAACCAGAGTGAAGAATGGAGAGCGGACGATCCTCAGCGTTATCAGCACGAAGTGGCAACCATGGGATGCCGCACACGTGTATTTGAAAACCGTTTCGGACCGAAAACATCCATCGGACGCGGAAATATTTCTTTCTCCACCATCAACATCGTACGCCTGGGCATCGAATGCATGAAGATAGAAGACGAAGAATTGCGTATAGCCAAATTCTTTGCCAAACTGGATGCAATGCTGGAAGTTACAGCCCGCCAACTCCACGAACGCATGGAATTCCAGAAAACAGCATTTGCCAAGCAATTTCCGCTGTTAATGTCTGCTTTATGGGTGGGTAGCGAAAAGCTGAAACCTAACGATACGATTGCTTCTGTTATCAATCAGGGAACATTGGGCATCGGTTTCATCGGTCTGGCAGAATGCCTGGTAGCCCTTACAGGAAAACATCATGGAGAATCGGAAGAATCACAAAAACTGGGAGTGAAGATAGTGACCTATATCCGCGATCGTGCCAACCAGTTCTCCGAACAGTATCACCATAACTACAGTGTGCTGGCCACGCCTGCTGAAGGTTTATCGGGTAAGTTCACAGGTGCCGACCGTAAGAAATTCGGGGTACTGCCGGGCATTACAGACCGGGATTATTATACAAACTCCAATCACGTGCCCGTATATTATAAGTGCAGCGCCCGCCATAAAGCTGAAGTGGAAGCTCCGTATCACGATCTGACACGTGGCGGACACATCTTCTATGTAGAAATAGACGGTGATGCAACACATAACCCCGAAGTTATCATGCGTGTAGTGGATATGATGGATCAGTATAACATCGGATACGGTTCAGTAAACCATAACCGTAACCGTTGCCTGGAATGCGGCTACGAAAATTCAACTCCAAATCTGGAAGCTTGCCCGAAATGCGGAAGCACCCACATCGATAAATTACAGCGTATCACCGGTTATCTGGTGGGTACTACCGACCGCTGGAACAACGCTAAATTAGCGGAACTGAACGACCGTGTCATTCACAACTAATCACTAAATCACTAATCACTATCAACGTGCTTTCCATTCTTGATATTATAGAAGATACCACAGTGGACGGTCCGGGCTTCCGGACCTCCATTTATGCTGCCGGATGTCCGAACAGATGCCCAGGCTGCCACAATCCCGAATCCTGGGATATCGAACGGGGGCATTGGATGTCAACAGACGAAATATTGGAAAAAGTACTTGCCGACGACTTTGCAGACGTAACATTCAGTGGCGGAGACCCAATGTACCAGCCGGAAGGATTTGCAGAACTGGCATGCGCCATTAAGGAAAAAAGCGGTAAAAATATCTGGTGTTATACCGGATATACATTTGAAACTCTGCTGCGCAACCCTCTCCAGGCCAAACTATTGCAATACATCGATGTACTGGTGGATGGAAAATTTAAACAAGAACTGCGGGATGAAAGCCTATGCTTCCGCGGAAGTAAAAACCAACGCCTGATTGATGTACAGGCTTCACTGCATACAGAAGAGGTAGTGGCTTACAACTACAACCCTATACCTCGTATCGCTTAATAATCAGCAAACATAAGGAGGTGCTTCTGATGCATCTCCTTCCCTGCCCACCTCCTCAAAAATTCCCGCAATTATACCTTGCATCACTTTTTTGTTTTCTCAAAAAGCCGTACCTTTGCGGCGCTTTTCAAGAACAGATAATATTAGGATAACATTTTAAGTATGAATTCGCCAAACGAATTAAAAGAAATTACCCGGTTTTTACTGGAGTATGCCAATCGTCTTATGGGTTCAGGTGTACACACTTCGCGCGTGATACGAAACACCCGCCGTATCGGGAAGTCACTGGATGTAGACGTGAAAATGAGCCTTTTTCAAAAGACTATGGTAGTAAGCGTATGTGACATCGACAGCACTGAAGTTTATAATGAAGTAGCCATCATCCCCGCTTTTCCCATCAGTTTTGAACTGAATGCCGAACTGAGCGCACTTAGCTGGGAAGCTTATGACAATCATCTGCCTCTCGACACCCTGTGGGAAAAATACGAGAAAATCATTGCACGCCCCAAAATGGACCCGCTTTGTACGCTATTCCTGGTGGGATTTGCCAATGCATCATTCTGCGCCTTGTTCGGTGGCGACTGGACTGCACGTCTTATTGTATTCTCCGCTACCCTCATAGGTTTCTACCTCAAACAAATTATGCAGAAAAAGAAATTCAATCATTACCTTGTTTTCATAGCCTCTGCATTCATCGCTTCCATGGTTGCCTCTTCAGCTTTGACACTGGAAACCACTGCTGAAATTGCCATCGCTACAAGCGTTCTTTACCTGGTACCCGGAGTACCTCTGCTGAACGGTGTTATCGACATTGTAGAAGGGCACGTACTCACCGGATGCACCCGCCTTATTCAGGCTTTATTGCTGGTGCTATGTATTGCCGTAGGACTTTCCTGTACTCTTATGTTAATTAGAAATAGTTTATTATGATACTTGTTGATATACTTACAGACGGCATATTCGCCGCTGTCGCCGCTATCGGTTTCGGAGCGATTTCAGATCCTCCTTTACGTGCTTTCCCTTCCATTGCTTTGCTTGCCGCCATCGGTCATGCCCTGCGCTTCTGCCTGATGACGTATCTGGGAGTGGATATTGCTACTGCATCCCTATGTGCTTCTTTCAGTATCGGTATGGGAAGTTTGGTTCTGGGAAAACGCATCTATTGCCCTATGACTGTACTTTATATTCCTGCACTGCTGCCAATGATTCCGGGTATGTATGCCTACAAAATAGTATTCTCGCTCATCATGTTCATGCAGAACCTGAAAGTGCCCGAATTACAGGAAAAGTATCTGATTGACTTATTTACGAATTCAATCATTACCTGTAGTGTTATCTTCATGTTGGCAGTGGGCGCTACTATACCATTATTCCTGTTCATCAAACGGGCCTTCTCCATGACAAGACACGAGAAAAAATAAAAGTTGAAAATTAAAAATTAAAAGATTGCGTATGGAAGTTTTTTGGAAAACAATCGCACAATATAATGAAGGAACCTGGATAGCCCAGATCGTTATAACCGTTGTAGGCATCTTGCTGACCGTACTTCTCTATCAGAAACCGACACTACTGGTCAAGCGGCTGATGAAGGGATATATGGTATTTTTAAATAGTTGGATTTCTATCGTCTACTACATGATTTATTGTGGTGACCGGAATTACAATTATATACTTGCCATATTCTGGGGCATAATCGCACTTATCTGGCTATGGGATCTTATTACGAACTATACGCCGTTTGAGCGTTACCACAAATATGACAAGCTGACTTACATATTGTATGCCATGCCGTTCCTTTACCCTCTCCTCTCATGGGCACGGGGCATGGAATTCCCGATGATGACTACCAGCGTGATGCCTTGTTCCGTAGCCGTATTCACTATCGGATTGTTGTTGGCGTTTTCCCGTAAGGTCAATCTATTGGTGATCCTTTTCCTTTGTCACTGGGCGCTCATTGCTTTCTCCAAAGTTTACGTCTACAAAATTCCGGAAGATTTATTGTTGGCGAGTGCAACCGTACCAGCCATCTACCTCTTCTTCAAGAATTACTTCGACCAGAATCTGCATAAGGAAACAAAACCAAGTGCCAAATATACAAACTGGATATTAATAGCACTCTGCTTAGCAATCGGAATATTTCTGAGTATTACGATATTTCACGAGCTGGCAGGATAATAAAAAGAGGAATGATGAACGGAGCGTTCATCATTCCTCTTTTTATCTTTAATTATTTCTTTCCTTGGTTCGCCACCGCTTCCATCAACTTCTTTATCTCCTCCGGATCTCCCAGAAAATAATCCTTCGTTAAATTCAGATCATCATCGAATTCGAACACATAAGGCACAGCAGTCGGCAGATTCAGTTTTACAATATCTTCATCGGAGATACCTTTCAGATGTTTGATAATTCCTCGCAAACTGTTGCCATGCGCTACAACAAGTAGTTCATCCGCACTTTTCAGATTCGGGAAAATCACACATTTCCAATAAGGCATAATGCGTTCTATTGTATCTTTCAGTGACTCTGTACGAGGCAATTCGGCATCAGGCACTTCATTGTATCGAACCTCGAAACGCGGATTACGGGGATCATCTTCAGCCAATGCATGTGGAGCTACATCATAGCTGCGACGCCAGACTAACACCTGTTCTTCACCATATTTTTCAGCAGTCTCCGCCTTGTTCAACCCCTGTAGCTGCCCGTAGTGCTTCTCGTTCAGACGCCAGGATTTTTCTACCGGTATCCAGTCCTGATCCATACGATCCAATACCACATTCAGCGTCTTTACTGCACGTTTCAGGTAAGAGGTATAGGCCTTATCAAACTGGAAGTCATTATCTACCAATAACTCTCCTGCCTTCTTAGCTTCGGCAATACCTTTCTCTGTTAAATCCACATCGGTCCAACCTGTGAAACGATTCTCTTTATTCCATGCGCTCTCACCGTGGCGGAGCAATACAATTTTCTTCATACGAATTTTTATTTTATTAGTCGTATAAATAAAACACGTATCTACCGGAACTTGTTCAAAACAAAAGCTGCTCCGAGAGGTTATGACAACCTCCCGCAAGCAGCTTCACTATGTTGATATATTAAACTCTTACACGAACCAACGAACGTAACAGAAATCCTGACGGTGAGGCAGGTCAGAGTTTTTCGGGAACATGCGGTAGGATACCTTGAAGCTACCTGCGTTCTCTAATTTATGCTTCACCTGGAAGGTATAGAGGTTACCCTCTTTCTTCACTACGCTGAACGGCTCAACAGAGTAAACGTGTTGTTTACCGTCACCGGCAGTGTAAGTAGTTACCAGTTCCAGACCGATTGCATCGTTCAAGCCCTTCTCATCGATAACGTAAGTAATGGTGTATTCCTTACCGCTTTCGATGGTAGCCTGCAACAATTCTTCACACTTGTCATAAGATACGACTTCGATGCTGTCCCACTTAGAAACCACTTCTTCTTTCCAAGCAGCAATTTCCTTAGCTTTGGCATTGTCATTAGCAGACAGTGCGCCGAAACGTTTAGCCAACTTATTGTAGAACTTGCTATAATAGTCGTCCAACTGACGTTTCATTGTATAGTGAGGTGCAATCTGTGCGATAGAATTCTTGATAGTCTTCACCCAACCTTCAGAGTATCCCTTCTTGTTGCGTGCATAGTACAACGGCAGAATCTCAGTTTCAAGGATGCTGTAGATAGTAGCTGCATCGAGCTGATCCTGATGATCCTGGTTCTGGTAAGTACGCTTTTCTGTCAGCGCCCAACCTGCACCTTCGCGGTAGCCTTCCAACCACCAACCGTCGAGTACGGAGAAGTTTACAACACCGTTCATCAACGCTTTCTCACCGGAAGTACCGGATGCTTCGAGCGGACGAGTCGGAGTATTCAACCAGATATCCACCCCGGATACCAGACGGCGAGCCAGCTGCATATCATAGTTTTCCAGGAAGATAATCTTACCCAGGAATTCCGGACGACGGGAGATTTCAATAATTCTCTTGATCAGACCTTGACCGGCTCCGTCATGCGGGTGAGCCTTACCGGTGAACAGGAACTGTACCGGATAGTCAGGATTGTTCACAATCTTAGCCAGACGGTCAAGGTCAGTGAACAGCAGGTGAGCACGTTTGTAAGTAGCAAAACGACGACCGAAACCAATCAGCAATGCATTCGGGTTAATCTTATCCATCAACGAAACGATACGTGAAGGATCACCCTGGTTCTTCAACCAGGTTTCGCGATATTGCTTGCGAACATAGTCGATCAACTTGTTCTTCAAAGCCATACGTGTTTCCCAGATTTTTTCATCGGGCACATTATAGATAGCTTCCCAAATCTTCGGGTTAGACTGATCGTACAAGAAGTTCTCGTCGAAGTTAGCAGCATAGAGATGTTTCCATTCAGTAGCACTCCAAGTTGGGAAGTGTACACCATTGGTAACATAGCCCACATGCATTTCTTCGGGGAAATAACCCTTCCAGATAGAAGAGAACATTTCCTGAGAAACTTTTCCGTGCAGCCAGCTTACACCGTTCACTTCCTGTGAAGTGTTGCAAGCGAAAACTGACATACAGAAACGCTCACCTTTATCACCCGGATTATTACGGCCGAGATCCATCAGGTCATCCCAGCTGATACCCATCTTGGCAGGATAACCGCCCATATATTTGCCGAAGAGACCTTCGTCAAAGTAGTCGTGACCGGCAGGAACCGGAGTATGTACAGTATACAGAGAAGATGCACGCACCAGTTCGATAGCCTGATCGTAAGACAATCCTTCTGCCACATAGTCACAGATACGCTGAACATTGATCAATGCTGCATGTCCTTCGTTACAGTGATAAACTTCTTTCTTGATACCCAACTTCTTCAGTGTCAAGATACCACCGATACCGAGCAGAATTTCTTGTTTCAGACGGTTTTCCCAGTCACCACCATAAAGTTGGTGAGTAATAGGACGGTCGAATTCACTGTTCATTTCATTGTCCGTATCCAACAGATAGAGAGAGATACGTCCCACATTCACGCGCCATACAAACGCATGAACAAAGTAATCCAGATAAGGAACATCCACAATCACCTGATTACCATTCTCGTCCATCACACGCTCGATAGGCAACTGGCCGAAGTTCTGAGCTTCGTAGTTGGCAATCTGCTGACCATCCATAGAGAGAGTCTGTGTAAAGTAACCGTAACGATACAGGAAACCGACTGCGCAAAGGTCTACATTGCTGTCAGAAGCCTCTTTCAGGTAGTCGCCGGCAAGAACGCCCAAACCACCTGAATATATCTTAAGTACCTGGTTCAAACCATACTCCATGCTGAAATAAGCAATGGAAGGACGTTTTTTATCAGGTTCTACATCCATATATGCTCTAAACTTAGAATACACATCATTCATTCTTTTCAGAATTACTTTGTCGTTTGCGAGTGCTTCGAGCTTAGCATAACTCATTCTTTCTAACAAGAGTACAGGGTTATGACCAACTTCTTTCCACAGAGCGGGGTCAAGATCTCTAAACAGTTCAGTAGCTTCGTAGTTCCAAGACCACCAAATGTTGTGTGCCAATTCAGACAATTTCTCCAACTCAGCAGGAATATGAGATTTCACATTCACATCTTTCCAGTTCGGAGTGTTTACATTACTAACTTTAATCTTCATTGTATGATAACTTGATTGATTAATATTCTATTTTATTTCAACCCAACTGACGCTCCATCGCATGGCGAAGGGCGAAATCGTAGGCCTCATAATAATATTCGATAAAATGCTTCCACAGAGCCTGCTCAGCCACTTGGGCAGCACGCTTGCGAATGTTTTTCACTTCTGCATCCGTCTTTCCAGAGAATGCGGAAATGGTGTCCTTGATGCCATCAGCCACTTCGGAATAGTTATAATCCGAACGGTGAAGTACCTCTACTCCATCATCGATGCCATGCTGATTCTTCAGGCTGTTTACCCAAAGTCCGAATCCAGCCAGGTCGGTCGTGATGGTCGGAACGTGGAAAGCAACACTTTCCAGCGGGGTATATCCCCAAGGTTCATAATATGAAGGATAGACACTGAGATCTTCTCCCAGTATCAAATCATAATATTGCTTGTTTATAATGCCATCTTTTCCATCGAGATAGCAGGGAACAAAAATAATCTTCACCTTATCCTCAGGATGATTACTCATGCCCATGTACTTCAACATATCCAGCACCTGATCGTGCGTCATGTTATGTAGCCAGTGGGTAATCAAAGGCACTTCCAGCGGAGTAGTAAACTTCTCCTTGCTCTTAAGACGTTGCTGCAAGTCTTCACGGGCATCGCCTACCCAACCCGGCACGTTGATGAACGCCAATACATTCTTCTTCAGATTCTTATCGCGATTCAGCCGGTTCAGTGATTCAAGGAAGACATCAATGCCCTTGTTCTTGAATTCATAACGGCCACTGGTACCGATAATCAACGTATCATCTCCCATATCCGTACCCATCAAGCAATTGGCAACGCGCAACATAGTAGATCTCGCACGTTTACGCTTTCCGGTAAACGTAGTCCCTTTCGGTACAAAATCATCCTCAAAACCATTCATAAGCACTACATCGGCAGGCTTATCGAGCAATTCCTTACACTCGTTATTCGTGATTTCGCTCACAGTCGTAAAACAGTCTACATAATGTGCAGTTTGTTTTTCAATGGAGTGCTTGGACTGCATGTTGAGCTCTTCCGCCATCTGATCACCGTTATAGGCAAAGAGATAGTCGTACAGAGGTTTATTGTTACCCGCAATGGAGCGTCCGATAGACGTGGCATGCGTGGTAAAGATCGTTGCAATTTCAGGAACGGCAATCTGCAGGTAGAGGGCCCCCATACCGGTCATCCACTCATGAGCCTGATAAACCACCTTATCCGTTTCCGTCAGGTTATAGCGATAGAAACTCTCTACCACCTTTCCGGCAGCATACGAAAACATGGATGCTTCATCATAATCACCGTATGCATGCAGTGAATCCACCTGATAGCGGTTCCACATTTCTGTATAGATATCATTCTTCTGTGCGAAAAACGGTTGGAAATCAACCAATATAACGATCGGATTGCCCGGAATGTTCCAGCGCCCTATGCGGACGGAAAGGTTATCTTTTGTAAAGGCATGCTTTTTCCATGCTGCACAAAGGTTATCGGACTCGATAAACAAAGGGTTCTCTTTCCCCTGCCAAAAATCAGGTCCTATAAAAAACAATCTATCATGAAATCTTGCCTGCAAGGTATTTGCTCGCGTGGACAAAACCGTATAGATACCTCCAACCTTGTTACATACTTCCCAGCTTGACTCGAAGATGTAGTCGGGGGTTAACAGCTCTTTAGTCATATTACTTTTAATCTCTATTACTTAATACCGGCTGCAAAATTACACATTATTCTTTGAAAAATAGCCTATTAATCGAAAAAACTAATGAAATATGCATAAACAATCGTTTGCGAAAAATAGTTAGATAGACTGACTATCGTTCCAAATGTCACACTTTAACAGAGCAAATGCCACGCTTCGCGACATACAAAGTGTGGCATTTCACTTGCCGAGGTGTGGCATTTACCTTATTCTAGTGTGGCATCCGGAAACAATTAACCCGGAGTTGACATCAAAAAGGCAACCCCGGGTCAGCAAATTATTCAGAAATAGATTCTTATGCAACCAATGCGCTACCGATCAAGAATGTTGCAGCCAAAGCAACAATAGCGTAAAGTTCCGGGAATACAGCGAGGATCAGCGTGTTGCTGAATACATCGTGACCTTGTCCGATAGCTGCAATACCATTCGCACAAACCTGTCCTTGGCGGATAGCTGAGAACAAAGCAACCAATCCCAACGCGATACCTGCACCGAGGATAGCGGCAGCCTGGATAGCAGTCATCTCAGGAGTAAGGATACCGAAAATAGTCTGGAACATAAAGTAACCGGCAAAACCATACAAACCCTGTGTACCGGGAAGTGCGGTCAATACGAGGAAGTTACCGAATGCACCGTCGTTCTTCTTTAAAGCGCCGATAGCTGCGTTACCGGCAATCGTCACTCCATAGGCACTACCGATGCCAGACAAACCAATCATTACTGCGATGCCGATGTAGGCAATCAATAAATTCATTTCCATAATCTTACGTTTTTATTGTTTTAATTTTTAATTCTATAATTGTTATTTTTTGAATGGCTTATATTCTTTTCCGCCACCTTCGTAACCGGAATTCTTGAAAAATTCCACAAAGGTCAGACGCATAGGGTGAACCATCGCACCCAGTACATTCATAAACATATTGATTGCATGTCCGATAACGAATATCAGCACCATCACAATCGGTCCGGCAATCACATTGTCGGGGCTCATACCTACAGCCAGACTGTTGAATACTCCTGCAAGGATACCTCCCGACAGACCGAGGGCAAACAAACGAACGTACGAAAGCACGTCGCCAAGTAAGCCTGTAGCCATATTGTAAGAATCCCACAATCCCAGCCCGATGTTCAGGAACACGTTCTTACCGGGACTATTGAAGAGGAATATCATGGCAGCAGCCACACCGAGGATACACAGATGTACCGTTCCGCCCAGTGGCATGATTTCGGGCAATAAGGCTCCTACTCCGCAGGATACCAGCAATATGATCCAACCAATCGTAGCTACGGCATACTTGAAGCCGAACTGTATCGCCTGATTCACAGCTTTCAGTATCATACCGAAGAGAATCTGTATCACACCCAATATCAATGAGAGCTGGAACATGGCATTGTTGTCCATGAACAAATGCTCCTTCATATACTGTAGGAAAGGTATATTGATGTCATAGAGACTTACCCCGAAGAACGTACCTGTCAGCATTCCACAGAAGAATGTAGAGGCAGCCAGTATCTGCACCAATGAAAGAATCGGCTTCATCGTAGCACTGATGTTCTTGGCAAACATACGGTACAACGTAGCAGCAAGGAACAGGAACAACCCGTAACCGGAGTCACCCAGACACAGTCCGAAGAACACCATAAAGAACGGTGCAAAGAACGGCGTCAAGTCCAACTCACTGTATTTCGGAAGCATATAGAGCCTGCATATCGGTTCAAACCATGCAAAGAAACCTTTGTTGTTCAACTGAATAGGTACATTATCTTCCGGTGTCGGATTCGTTATTTCATAATAAATATGCTGTTCATCCAGCCATGCAGCAATTTCCTTTTCTTTGGAAGCCGGTGCCCAACCTTGTAGCAACATCAATTTCTCTCCTGCCGTAGCCTCCGTATTCAGCATAACTTTGGAGAACTCTATTTCAGTGTTCACCTCTTTCAGTGCAGCCTGCAATGAAGGTTGTTCTTTTCCGGCAAGTACCGCCAACTTCTGGTCATTGTCTGCCAAAGCCTGTTCAGTCTCCTGGCAAAGTATCTGCATACGGGTCAACGAGTAAGAAGGCAACTTTATCTGTTCTGCATCCAGATCCACTTCCACTGCATTTTTAGTTACAGTAATGAAATAGATACGCGAGGATACACGATTGATAATCATCGCATTATAAATTTCTTCCCAAGTCTCGTCATAGCTACCCTCCGAACAACAGTAGAAGTTCACCGTGAAACCGGCATCGTGCAGTTTACTAAGGCTTTCGGGCTCAAAATCACCCCAGGGTTCCAGGGCGGCTCTCTCCTTCTGATAGTTTTGCAACTGTTGTTGCAGCTTCGCCTTTTCACTTTGCAGCACATCTACTTCGTCCAGAACTTCCAGTCCGCGGGCAGCAGAAGCGGGTGTAGGTTCCTTCGCTTCGCTCAAACCATGCAGCATTTTCAGTGTCGCCTGCAGACGTGAAGAAAGCCGGATGCTATCCTGCAATTCTGCATTATCAGCTACGCCTTGCTGTTTTTCGGCTACGTGCACTACTCCAAGTTCGCGCACTCCGTTCAGAAATGCTTCGTACTCCTTATGATATACAAGGAATGTAAGCTTCTTCATTTTTGTAATCATGCTTCTGCCTCCTTCCTACTCTCTTGATGGGATTTCATGATTTTCTGCGATGACTTGGAGAGGTTCTCCTCGTCTTCCATGAAGCGCTTGATCTTTCGCAGAGCATCCTGATAGCCTGGAATCTGCACTTTCTCAAAGAGGTTTACCTTTTGGGTAGTCTTCTTACGTGCATGTTCCAGCAAGCCCAGTTTGGCGACGATAAACTCCCGCTCGATAGCCGTCTGTGCCAATACCTTGAGCAAATGTATGCCGTCGGCATACCATTTGGGGGCATTGAACAGGCTGTAGGGACGTATTTCGAAATCAACGTTTTCGAGCAGCGGCACCCGTACACCGGCAATCTTTTTCACGCCGAGATGTACATCGCTCACCTTTATCAATGAGGGGTCAAACTCATTCCAAAGGGCAAACATCGCTTCGTAGGCCTGGATTTCCCGTTCCAACTTCTCATCCAGCGCGGCAGCTTCTGATTTGCAGCGCTTCACTTCCATGCGTAGTGCGCTCTCCTTATTCTTTATAATAGGGAGTGTACGGACCCGCACTTTCAGTTGCTTTTCCAACTGCTGGAGGGAAGTTTTATTATATTGAAACTTTATAGCCACTTTATTAGTGATTAGTTGTTAGTGATTAATTATTTGCTTTTGGCCAGAACTCGTCAACCAATTCTTTCTTGATATTCACTTCTTCCGGACGAAAATACTTGCCGAACAGGCTCCAGGCCACGTCGAGCATTTCTGTCGTATCGAGGTTCACATCGATAGCCAGCAGTTGGTTGGAGTAATCCTTGGCAAATGCAAGGGTACGTTCGTCATAGTTCGTCAGATCGAAACCGTTCTCCAATTTCGTCTTGGCGTTGGCAGCATCAGCGTACAAACGTACGGCAGCATTCATTACCTGCGGATGATCCTTACGGGTCTTCTTACCTGTAACGAGCTGTTTCAGACGGGATAGTGAACGGAATGGGTCAACGATAACCTTACCGATATCCGTATCACGACGCAGGAACAACTGACCTTCCGTAATGTAACCCGTATTGTCAGGCACAGCATGCGTAATGTCGCCACCAGACAAAGTAGTTACCGCAATAATGGTAATGGAACCGCCACTCGGGAACTGTACAGCCTTCTCATAAATCTTAGCCAAATCCGAATAAAGAGAACCCGGCATAGAATCCTTTGAAGGAATCTGGTCCATACGGTTAGATACGATAGCCAACGCATCGGCGTATGAGGTCATATCAGTCAACAGTACCAGTACCTTTTCATTATTGTTCACAGCAAAATATTCGGCTGCCGTCAATGCCATGTCCGGAATCAGCAAACGTTCTACCGGAGGATTCTCCGTTGTATTCATGAAGCTGACGATACGGTCGAGCGCACCGGCATTGGAGAACACATTCTTAAAGTACAGGTAGTCATCATTCGTCATACCCATACCACCCAGAATAATCTTATCTGTCTCAGCACGAAGTGCTACATTCGCCATTACCTGGTTAAACGGCTGGTCAGGGTCGGCAAAGAACGGAATCTTCTGTCCGGATACCAGCGTATTGTTCAAGTCGATACCAGCAATACCAGTCGCAATCAGTTCCGACGGTTGTTTACGGCGTACCGGGTTCACAGACGGGCCACCGATCTCCACTTCCTGGCCTTCGATGGACGGACCTCCGTCAATCGGATCACCGAAAGCGTTGAAGAAACGCCCTGCAAGCTGTTCGCTCACTTTCAGCGTAGGCGACTTGCCCAGAAATACTATCTCCGCATTGGTCGGGATACCTTCCGTACCCTCGAATACCTGCAGAGTCACATCGTCACCGGCAATCTTCACCACCTGGGCGAGCTTACCGTTTACGGTAGCCAACTCGTCATACCCTACCCCTGTTGCTTTCAGCGAGCAGGTGGCTTTTGTAATCTGAGTGACCTTGGTATATATTTTTTGAAATGCTTTTGTTGCCATCTATATATTTACAATTTAGCAATTTACAATTTACAATTTTCGCATTCTGACTTTTTACCACCTACACACACATGCCGAACGGCAAATTGTACCTTGTAAATGGTAAATTGTACTTTTCCTTATGCTTTACGTTCTTCAATCAGTTCCTGCAACTGTTTACGGAATCCTTCATATTCTTCAGACTTGAACTTCGAATAGTTCATCTGCTTACAAACATTAATCATCTTCTTGAAGTAATCCATTACCTCATTAAAGTTATCGAATTCAAATTCCGTATGACAGATGTCAATGATCATATTCAGGATATCCTCCTGACGTTCCATCGGTGTTACAGCATCAATTTCGTCGAAAGCATCCTGTTGCAGGATTACGAAGTCAATCAACTCTGATTTCCAGAACGTTACATGATATTCAACAGGAACACCGTCATCACCCAGAATGTTGATCTGTTCGGCAATCTCCTTACCACGTTGCAAGCGGTTTTTGATTTCGTTTACCTTACCAATCCATTCACCATTGATATGAGTTTTGATATATTCCTCAAATTCAGGATATTCGATGTATTTAGAGTAAGAATCAATCGGATTCACGGCAGGATAACGTTTCTTGTCAGCGCGATCCTGTTCAAGAGCATAGAAACAACGGGCTACTTTCTTCGTATTTTCCGTTACAGGCTCTTTCAAGTTACCACCGGCAGGAGATACCGTACCGATAAAGGTAATAGACCCCGTTTCACCGTTACCCAGCACCACATATCCGGCACGTCCGTAGAAGTTGGAGATAATAGAAGACAAGTCCATCGGGAACGCATCAGGTCCAGGCAACTCTTCCATACGGTTGGACATTTCACGCAATGCCTGTGCCCAACGGGAAGTGGAGTCAGCCATCAACAACACCTTCAGACCCATGCTTCGGTAATATTCCGCAATCGTCATAGCCGTATATACAGATGCTTCACGGGCAGCTACCGGCATGTTCGAAGTATTAGCGATAATGATTGTACGCTCCATCAACTTACGTCCGGTATGCGGGTCAACCAGCTCCGGAAACTCCGTAAAGATTTCCACAACCTCATTGGCACGCTCACCACAGGCAGCGATGATTACGATATCCGCTTCCGCCTGTTTGGAGATGGCATGCTGAAGCACCGTCTTTCCTGTACCGAACGGACCGGGGATAAATCCCGTACCACCTTCTACAATAGGATTCACAGTATCGATTACACGCACACCTGTTTCCAGCAGTTTAAAGGGACGCGGTTTTTCTTTATAATTCGTCATGGCGCGTTTCACCGGCCATTTCTGTATCATGTTCACATGAATGTCATTTCCTTCTTCGTCAGTCAGTACAGCTACAATATCTTCGATGCTGTATTCACCTTCATCTACGATGGACTTCACAGTACACACACCTTTCTGGGTGAAAGGTACCATGATTTTCAGCGGTTGGAAGTTTTCGTCCACTTGTCCTAGCCAGGCAGCCGCTTCCACTTTATCCCCTACTTTCACCAGAGGTACAAAATGCCATCTGCTTCCCTTATCCAGCGGATACGTATATTGTCCACGTTTCAGGAAGACTCCATCCATCTTATCAAGGTCATTTTGCAGACCGTCATAGTTTTTCGAAAGCATACCCGGGCCTAATGTCACCTCAAGCATGTGTCCGGTAAATTCGGCTTCAGCCCCTACTTTCAGTCCGCGGGTGCTTTCAAACACCTGCACGTACACATGGGTACCTACCACCTTAATCACCTCCGCCATCAGCCGGTCACCTCCGGTCGAGATGTAGCAAATCTCGTTCTGTGCCACCGGGCCGTCAACGACGAGGGTTACCATGTTGGCGATAACGCCACTAACAGTTCCTTTTGTTGCCATATAATTATGTTATTTATTTTATCTGAATTCTGCGGGTATCTGCACCTCGTCCTTCAACGTTGCTATGATGCTGCGGAACAATTGGTTACCCTTTTCTTTATCCAAAGAAATCCACCGTTCTATCATTTCCAGTTGCAACAGGAAAACAAACAGACGTTCCACGGTGAAATAATTGAAGAAAGTAGCTTCTTCCATCCAATTCCAACGCAACTGGTCTATTTTCTTCTCCCGCTCCACCAGTTCTTCGGTTTCGCTGATCTTCACTAACTGATCCAGGAAATCCACTTCCCCCGTCAGTCCGAAATCACGGGCACCGGATGTACGCAAAGCCTCGCACACTTCCGTATCACCCACTATCAGCGGAGCGATCTCCATCTTGAATTTCCGGGCAGTCAGTGCCACCAGTATATTGTTCATCGTCAGATTAAACGCAAACCAGGAAGACACGAACTTATTTTTGCACTTCATTGCATATTCATAATAAAGCGCAGCCAGACGGTCTTCATGCAGAAAATCGTCCTCAGCAGCAACATTGAAATATTCGGAAATAAAAGTGGAGAGATAGGAAGGGAACACGGCATCCGCTATCTCATCACCCTCTTTCAGAGATGAGATAAACTCTGCCAATTCTTCTGCAGAATAATTTCCGCGCGGATCAATGGCAGCGTCTTTGTCCTTTAGTAATTTCAGAACGTTCGCATTGTCAAACTTCAGATAAAACAAATCAATCAGTCGTCTATCTTCGTCGGACAATTCCGGATACAGTTCCGCTTTGAAATCAGCTACCGTATAGCTCAGCTTACTGTCCTCCAATGTGAGTTCGGGTAAACCAGCTACCAAGTAGTAATAGTATTTACTCATATCCTGTGGTTTTAGAACAGCATTTCCACTAACTGCGGGCGCAGGAATTCTTTGAAGTAATTCATAAATTCTTCTTCACCGAAGTTCACCTTGTACGAGCCGTCGGCAGGCGAAACTGTAAACAATGTCTTGTTTCCGTTCACTTGCTCTATCTTCACTCCCTTATCCAGCAACGCTTTAGCTTGTGAAGCGAAGTATTTTTTCAGGCCATCTGCATCAGCAGTCGAAATCACGATAGGCTCGTTCACACTCCACTTGGAAGCCAATGCAACTATAAATGCATTCAGATAATCTTTATCGGCAGCAAATGCTTTCACATCCGCATTGACAATTTTATCCGTCACAAGTGTGGCGATTTCAGACTTCAGGGCATTCACTGCCTGGCCGGCGAACAATTTTAATTCCGACTTGGTATTTTCTGCCAGTTCATCGGCAGACTTACGAGAGGCAGCCACAATTGCTTCAGCTTCTTTACGAGCATCTTCTACAATTTTCTTGGCTTCATCTTGAGCGTTAGCGATAAGTTTTTGGGCCTCGGCGTTACCTTTTTCGACCCCCTCGCGGTAAATCTTATCAGTCAACTCTTGAATTTTGTTTTCCATATACACAGGAGTTATTTTAATAATTATATAATTGCGATTCTTTCCCTTTTTATTAGATTCGAGTCCAAAAGTACTAAAATCCCTCAGATAAAAAGGAGAAAGAATGGAATAAAAACATCCTATTTTTCAAAAAAAGTCTTTTTATGCCATTTTTATTCCGTAAAGATAAGGATGAAGTTGCAAACTTAAAAGAAATTGCTTGCTGAAAAAGGAAAATAGAGGGTTCAAAGAGGAAAAAAAGCTACTGAAAGCAACCATTATAAATACAAAAAGCCCCCATATCGTTAGATATGGAGGC
This sequence comes from Bacteroides sp. AF39-11AC, assembly GCF_003474285.1. Lineage (NCBI taxonomy): Bacteria > Pseudomonadati > Bacteroidota > Bacteroidia > Bacteroidales > Bacteroidaceae > Bacteroides > Bacteroides sp. AF39-11AC. The sequence continues at coordinate 618,657 of NZ_QROH01000005.1, forward strand.
TTTCCTCTAAAAA
>NZ_QROH01000006.1:0-468901 GCF_003474285.1 Bacteroides sp. AF39-11AC
ATATCGAAAGCTGATTATGAAGAAGCACAACAAACCTATCTGAATCGCAGGCAGGGACGCGAACAATTAATGACTTCACTCTCGTCCGCTAGAATTCAAGAAGCCCAATTGCAACAGAATATTGTAGAGATCCGTATGGAACGTAGTCGGGAAGCCAATACAATAAGTACTTCGTTAAAATCTGCTCTAAATGATTTGCAAGTAAGCATCAGCGATTGGGAATTGGGTTATCTCTTTATCAGCCCTTCCGGTGGTATATTATCTTACAATAATATTTGGCAGAAGAACCAGAATGTCAATGCGGGAGATAAAGTGTTCTCTATTGTAGCCTCCTCTCCCGGTGACATTATAGGAAAAATAAAATTACCCGTCAGCGGATCGGGCAAAGTATCCCCCGGGCAGAGAGTTAATATCAGCGTGACAGGGTATCCATACATGGAATTCGGCTTCCTCACCGGGGAAGTGCTGTCTGTTTCACTATTAGCAAGCGAGGACAATATGTACACTGTCACGGTAGGTCTGCCACAGAACTTATGCACCTCATATGGCAAGCAACTGGACTTTAAAGGAGAGCTTTCCGGCACAGCAGAGGTCATGACGGATGAACGGAGCGTAACTGCACGTCTACTCAGTCCGCTCCGCTATCTGTGGGAGAAATATCTATAATAACCCAGCATTATGATATGGAAAGGAATAAAAGTGATTAACCTATCCGAAATATACAAAGCATAACCAATAGAAATTTAACAGATGCTCCGAATATTAGCAATATATATCGGACATGACACATCTATATATCGGATGTGCAGCATCTATATATCCAACGCCACCGATATGATATATAGACGTTAAAAGTCAACGGAATCGGACTTGCCTGAAATTACATTGCTTGTTGTGGATAAGAACAAGCAATGTAATCATTCTCAACATTACTTGTTCCGGATCACAACATTACTTGTTTTCAGATTTTATTCAATACATTAAGTGTTCTTTTTCCTCTTTCAGCCTTCAGTTTCCCCCGATCCCCTGTTCATCGGTAGTAAGGGTCTCCGCGATGGCATCTCTGCTTATTTTTCGCTTGTCTCGACTCATAACTCTGAGCAATTCCCATTTTCTAACAATTTGAAGTTATAGTTCTTTCTTGAACCATTTGTCCGGTAGCAATTCTCTGAGTATTTCCGGATACATTCCCGGGTCGGGCAATTTGGCAAGTCTGTCCAGTATATCCTTGAAGTATTCGAATGTATTGATATTATTCAGTTTGCAGGAACATGCCAGCGAATAAAATAGCACTGAACGTTTTGCTCCCTGGTGGCTTGCGGCAAAAAGAGAACTTCTTCTGCTCATGCTTATCGTTCTCATGGTTCGTTCAATGGCATTGTTGTCCAAGTCATATTCCGCCCCCTTGATATAGGAACATAAAGACTCGAACTGGTTCAAGACCTTGTTGCAGGCCTTGTACAGTGCGCTTTTGGGTAGTGTTGTAGGTTTGGCCAACACTTCTTTTATCGTATTCTCTATTTCCTTGAAAATGGGCGGAGCGTATTCTTGTCTGTATTTAACTATTTTCTCCGGCGACCATTCTTCTCCCATTCTGTGGTCCTTTTGATAAAGTTTATTGATTTTCCTCACTATCCTTCCCGCGTCCTCACTTTCCTTTATGTCCAGGAAATTCCTTTTGCAATGCTGCCAGCATGTGAGGTGTATGGCATCCGGGTAGCCTTCGCCCTCTATTTCCCTGTAACTGACCGGCCCGTCCGTCTGTACAGCACCGCGATAGCTACGCGGCAGATAATCCGTGAATACTTCTTTCCCTCTGGAGCCTTTATTATAGAACATGTGGACGAGATTCAGGTGGCGGGCCTGAGCGCACCAGATGTATGCCTTTGAACTGTAAATGCCGCCGGTGGAGCGGAGGCCCTGTTCCAGTACGGCTCTTTTCATCGCTCCATCCATAGACTCAATCAGGGCGTACGCCTTGGCGAGCAGGCCGTCCAGCGTCCCTTTGCCCACGTCAAAGCCGCATTCATTGAAGAGACGCGCTATGCGTTCCACAGGCAGGAAGTATGCGTAGCGCAGTTGTAGGATGGCGGCTATGAACGAGGAGTCGAAATTCGAGTTGAAGACGGGCGCCGGGGGCGCGAGGGGCGTTACCGCTTTTCCGTCCACCTGGCAGACGTTTAGTGTATAAATATGCTTGATGAACTTCCCGGGGATGTACTCGTATCTGATGACCATCCTTGTCCGAAGAACCTTGGCGGACTTCCCGCCAGTGTCTCCGACGGATTCCGGCCAGACCTCATGATGGCGGACTTCCGAACAGAAATATTCCTTGCGTTTGGCATTATTGTTGCCGCGACTTTTCGCTCCCGCCCAGCGGGACGGCTTTTCCGTTGCTTCACCGGCTGTCGATTCATCCCCCGCGGCGGGCGTTTCTTCCACAAGAATTTCCGGGGAATCTTCACTCTCCCTGATTCTTTCGCACCTCTTCGGGCTGTACAGCCTGAGTTCATTGGCCAGTTTCTCGGAAGTCTCGTTGCTCTTTTCAAGCAGGCGGACGACGTGGGACAGTTGCGCTTGAAGCTCGCTGATCTGCACGCGCAGCACGGCAGACTCCGCTTCGGCCTGTGCGGTGCGCTCAGCGGCGGCTGTTTCCCTTTCACGGGAATCGGCCGGCAGATGAACTATCACAAGATGTAATACATTGTAGTATAACATGTTACATCCTTATGTCCAGCCTATTCCTAAACCTTGCATACTTCAACGGGATGCCTGACATTATCATAAAAAAATGCCTCCATTCAAGCTCTATCCACCTCTCACCGGGCTTAAACCGGGGGAGTTCAAAGGTGCCCCGTTCAAGACGCTTTTCGTATAAAATATATCCGTCAATATTCCATCTGAGTATCTTTACGCAGGTTCTATCCTTGCTGAAAAACAGATACGCATCGCCCGCAAGCGGATTAGAGCCTGGCTTTCCGACAGCCAGTGTAGATAGTTTTTCCGTTCCGCTTCCCAGGTTTATGTATGAGGCGTACAGGTGGTATTTCAACCTTTCATCCAATCCGAACATCCTGGCTGTCTAAAAGGTGGTTGTATCGGTTAATGAAATCATAAAGTGCCGCTGAGCTGGCTTCAACGATGCTGACGACCAGACCGTCAGGGAAAGTAACGCTGACTTTACGAAGGAGTTTGTCTTCGGATATGCCACCTTTTCCTTTTAGAATGACAGGATGGATATCAGGCTGCATCTTCGAGGATAATTGAGCGAGGACTTCATCCCGGTGCGTGCCGCACTTTTCCAGCAGGGCATCGTATTGAAGCTGTTGAACCGAAAGACCGTGACGACGCATCCATTGGGTAAGGCTTACGTATCGTACATGGTAAGGCTTACGTATCGTACATGGTAGGGTTTGACGAACTGGTAAAAGCACTGGGGAGGAGTGACACCACTACGCAAATGCCGCTTATAGTCGTCCACTATCTGAGGAAAAATAGGTAAAGAGTACATGACGTTTTTTTTGAAGGCAAAGATAACGGCAAGAAGAAGAAAACACAAGATGCCATCGCGGAGACCCTTACTGCGAAAGTGAGAGTAAGCCACTTACTCTCACACTGGATTTTTTACTGCCACCACACTTAATGTATTAACTATCAACGATTCACATTGAAAGTGAGAGTAGTGAGAGTAACTTGAACCAACTTTTTATTGAACGCCTGCATTCAACTTTTCAGTGAGACATCTTCTTCTCCATTCCGAGGGAGAGTAACCATATCGGTTTTTAAAAGCTTTGTGAAATGCAGAAGGGCTGTTGAAACCTGTATTATAACAGATGTCTTCTATTTCTGCATTCGAGTCTTTTAGGAGCGTTTCTGCTTGTTCGATGCGAAGTGACGTAAGATATTGAAGAAAACTACATCCATATTCTTGATTGAAATATCTATTTAAATAGGTAGAATTGACTGCCAGTCTTTGAGCGAATTGCTCCAATTTTATTTTTTGATCATAAATGAATTCCGGTGTTTGTAATAGTTGGTTTATTTCATTGATTTTTTGAGGAGTCAAGTATACTTTGGAGCTCTTCTTTCCATTTATGAGCACCTTTTTTTCTACGACTTCTTTTTCTGATTTGCTTTCTGGTTGTTGATTTAGGTTATTCACTGGGAACGGGGACAATGTTTCCCGATAAATATGCGACTTGAGCTTTTGTTTTACGAATTGGTGTAAGAGAGAATTATAAAAGATATATCCACTTAATACACCAATACAAAGGTTGTATAAAAGATTGCAGATGTATGAAGAAGTAAACATATTCAGTAAGAACATGAAGAAGAACCCTGATATTAGGATGCTTTTTCTTTGAATATCGAAAGCTGATTTTAGGAATATACAGTCTGTTTCATTCATATTTCGCAAAAGCAACATGTAAATGAAAGTCTGTGTGATTCCTGTTATTATACACGTTAAACGGAAAAGTGTCCACCAAGCCGGGAACGATGATAGAATTTCAGCCCAACTGTAAGTTAAGCGATCTGTCACCGGACTTAAAACTGACATCAGTATGTAACAACACGACAATAGCATCGAGGGTAACAAATGCTTCCACCATTGTGGCTTTTGGGGAAATATTCCGGTAATACGGAAGCGGATAAAGAAATAGAGTAAAGGAGGGAGAAAAGTCAGTCCCCAACAGTATAGGGTGGGTAAGAGGGATGTTCTCTGAAGCAGGAAGAAATTTTCGTATAATGTGCTATATGACATTAATCCCCAGTATATTAGTAGGATTGGTGCTAATGATATAACCAAATCCTTTTTATGCTTGTTTCTCCAAATCAGAGAGATAGAAGCAAGACTTAGTACAGCCCAAGTCAGCAGAAAAGTACAAATAAGCAGTGTCTTTAATATGAAAAATGGCATAGTATTGTTGTTCTGTTGCTTGCAAATGTACATACAAAAGTCTGAAAAGAGTGATTTTATTCTGCATTTTTTTAAGTTTGGTAATGAAATGTTGGTAGAAAATTGTTTCCTTTGCCCCTTAATCTGAGGGTTGTTATATAACACTCGTTAGGTATGTAAACTGCCATCTTGGGTTGTACAAATGAATAATTGTTACAGGGGTTTTATATTGATTGCTTTTTTGGTTTGTTCGCTGGCGGTATATGGACAGACTGAGATACTGGCTATAGATACTCTTCGCAACATCCGGTTACAGGAGGTGATTGTTACTGCTACTCAATCAGATGCTCCGGGAACCCGTTCTGTCATTGGGCAGGATGCTATTCGCCATATACAGGCTACTGACCTTTCTGTCTTATCTCAATTACTACCCGGTGTTCTTGTACGCAATCCGGATCTGAATGCTCCGGCTGCCTTTACCATCCGCAGTGCAACTTATGAAAATACGACTAATGCTTTAGGGACAGCCATAGTGGTGGATGGACTTCGCATGAATAATAATGCCAATATGCAGCAAATGGGGCTTGAAGGTAGGGGAAGCCTCTTTAATAGCACGGTGTTATCCGGTTTCGACGTGCGTTCTTTGTCTCCATCTTCTGTGGAGTCGGTCGAGGTGATACGTGGTGTTCCTTCGGCACGTTATGGAGATGTGACCAGTGGGGTTGTTCTGGTTAAGTCGAAAGCCGGGATACAACCTTTTACTATCGGCATTCGTCTGACAGCTACGGAGAAACTTGCTTCTGTGGGGAAGGGCATTGCGATCAGTAATAATGGGGGAACTCTCTATTTAGGAGCGGATTATGCACTTTCAAATCAATCGCCTCAAGTCTTTGAAGAATCTTTTCAAAGATTTGGAATCCAAGCGGCTTATGCAAAGGATTTCCGGTCGGCTACTTTGCGTCTTAATATGCGTGGTTATTGGATGAAGGACAATGATAAAAGAGGGCAGAATACGGTGGATGGTGAATTTCGGAAAAACCGGAATCAAAACATATCCTTTTCTGCTAACGGACAGTGGAAATTGAATCGTTCCTGGATTTCCAATCTGGAATATCAGCTGGGGTTTACGTATGGAAGCCAGAAGAATGAATCCAGTACATATTATTCGGGAACGCAGCAAGTTACCACCTATACCGCACAGGCAGGTGAACATGCCGGAGTGTTCCTGCCTCCCCATTATTTCTCTCAGTTATCCGTTGAAGGCAAACCGTTGAACGGAGATGTATCGTTGACTGCCAATCACAGAAAAACGATGGGTGAGAATATCAGTAACCATTTTCAACTGGGGCTTCATGCTGAGGTGGAAGGGAATCGTGGAAAAGGAATATGTTTCGATCCTCTTCACCCTCCCTTGGAAATGCTCAGAGTGCGGACAAGGTCTTATCGGGATATACCTTTATTATATAAGTATTCTGCTTTTGCTGAAAATCACTTTATTCTCCGTTATGGGAAGATGCGGACCGAAGTGCAGGCAGGAGTACGTTTTACTCAGTTGCCGACTAAGCGTCTGCGCCGGAACTCTTCTGTTGATCCGCGTATCAATCTTTCCCATATATTTATTGATAGAACGGATGATGCTTTTCTGAGTCGTTTCAGTGTACGTCTGGGGTGGGGATTGATGCATAAGATGCCTGTACTTGCTTATTTGTATCCCGATAAATCGTATACGGATATGAATTGCTTTACGTACAATGATGCTGAGAATAATCAGCGTCTGACCGTCATGCATACATTTGTAACTGACCGTAATTTTAACTCCGACTTGCGTTTGCCTGTTAATCAGAAGTTTGAAATAGGGGTGAATTTCCGGATAGGAGGTGTTACTGCGGATGTGGTATGGTTTAAGGAACATCTCAAAAATGGCTATTGTACCTCCCAACTTGCCGAACCTTTTTCCTATCGCCGCTATTCCCCCTTGATCAGTAAAGGAGAACAACCGGAATTGACGGATGAGGGTGTCATGAATGATGGTGAACTTCTTCCATATACTTTGAATACTACGTTTGCCACCTATTCATCACCCCAGAATGGTATAGAACAGGAGAAACAAGGTGTTGAGTATACCATTGGTCCGATTCACTCAAAGGCATTGCGTTCTTCATTTTACATAAGTGGCGGATATCTGGATGTATGTGAAAAGAATACGGCACTTTCTGCCTTGCATCCTCAGATAGAAGTGAATGGAAAAGCTTACCCTTATGTAGGTATTTATGAAACAGGGCCTTCTGTTGCGAATACTCAAATCTGGCAACAATTGAATAGTCGGTTTCAGTGTGTTACTCAAATTCCCAGAATCGGTTTGATCACGAGCCTGACGCTTCAGGCTGTGTGGATGGATAAACAACAGCGGGGAATGGAGAGCCGGTTTAATAATCCTGTGTACACGGATAGTAATAATCAGAAGTGCCTGAATCCGGTTTATTATATAGATGGAGAGGGAAACCAACATCCTTTCACGCCGGACATGGCGACGGATGAACGTTTTGCTGATTTAGTGATCAGGGCGAATACAACTACCGCTTTTCTGAAGGACTCGTATAAACCTTATTTCTTATTGAATCTTCGGGTTACTAAAGAGATAGGACGTCATGTTTCGGTTGCCTTTTGTGCCAATAACCTGCTGCAATCCAATCCGAAACGATATCGGCGGAGCATACAGAAATATACAGTTGTGAATCCGGATTTATATTATGGTGCGGAAATTAGTATCCGCTTTTAAAATTAGTATTTGTATTAAATTTTAGATATTGAATGAGAATGAAATATTATGTATTGTTTTTCTTCGTGTTATTTCTCTGTGCTTGTACCGGGGATGAAAATAGTTCTTCATGCTCTGTGAGTGTCCAACTACTTTCTCCTACGGATGAAGTGATCTTGCCTTTTGAAGAGATGGAGGTGGTATTGACAAATAAAGATCAAGGCACGGTTTATACCTCTTCATGTTCTTCTGATGGAGTAGCTCTGTTTAATGTGGAATATGGATATTATACAGTTGCCGTACATTATCAATCTGCTTCCGGAATTATTTTCAGTGGAAGATTGGAATCTTTGTCGTTATTGCCCGAACAGGGTGAAGAAGTAATGAAAGTTCAGTTGCAACTGGCTCGTTCTAAAATAAATGCATTGGTCATTAAAGAGATTTATTATGTGGGCTGTAAAGGAGAGTTGGGAGCAGATTACCAGGCTGACCAATATGTTACACTCTATAATAACTCTGATGAGACTATTTATCTGGATGGATTGTGTCTGGCTTTGGTGGATCCGATGCCGGGTATTGTATCTCCCTGGGTGAAATATACGGATATGAAACGGATTCCCGTTGCTGATATGACCTGGCAATTTCCGGGTAGCGGTAAGGAGTATCCTTTATTGCCGGGAGCAGAAACTACCATTGCAACGAATGCTGTAGATCATACCGGAGGCGAATATCAGCATGCTAATTCGGTTGACTTATCTAAAGTTGACTGGGGATTTTGGCATGTAAGTTTGAGCAAACAGACCATAGCACCCGGTGTGAAACCATTGAACCTGCTTTTAAATCTTAACTCGACCGCATGGATGTATTCATTTCCGGTGGTTGGCCCCACATTCATGATATTTGGATTTGAAGGTATTAGTGCGGAGGAATATATAAATAATCCATTGAACAGGGAAAACAGGCCCCAAGCTTCTAATAAGACTAAATTTTATTTGATGATTCCGAAAGAGTGGGTGATTGATTGTGTGGAGTGTGTGGAAAATGAAGCCAAGCTTGCCAATAAGCGTGTGCCTGACGAACTGAACCATGAACCTGTGTATATTCCGGAAGGAGATTATTCCGGGAAATCGTTGATACGTAAAAGTGCAGCATCAACCAACGGGCATTTCATTTATCAGGATACGAATAATGCGGCAGAGGACTTTGTCGTATCCGAACCGTCTTTGAAAAAATAAGCAAGCAACTATGCGGAGTACATTATTTATTTTATGGCTTCTGTCGGCGATTCCCGTATATGCGCAGTCTGATTCATTGCATATCTATTCTATGCAAGAGGTTTATCAGCAGAATAATTGGCTGACAGGAGCTAATCCGGTAGGAATGTCATTCAACCGTTTCCGCTCGTTCTCTGTGGCGGAAGTGGGGTATAGGTTTGAAGATGGAAACTTTGGTAATGTCAGTTTGCCGGCTTCATCCAATAAGTATGCAGTGTTTGGTGAATCCTATCAGACTATAGGTAATGTCTCTTTATATGGAAAAATAGGATATGTGAATAACCGAAAGCAAGAGGTGAACTGGAATGGGATGACCGGTGACTGCTGGCGTGGAATAAATCTTTGTGACTCAGTGAGTGGCGATCAACGTTCGGAACAATACCAACTGTCCGGTGCATTTTCATTACCCGTTTCTTCGCATTGGCTGATAGGTTCGAGGTTTGATTATTTAGTTGACCTGAATGTCAAGGATGCAGATCCCCGGAATGAAAACCAATGGATGGAGTGGAGAATAACTCCCGGAGTTGGTTATGAGTATGGAAACCATCGTTTGGGTGCTTCCATATTTTATGGCAATCGTAAAGAAACGGTAGATTATCAAAATATAGGTACTCATACGACATATCCTTTCTTCGTTTCTTATCCGTTAGGGTACTTTAAAACTTTGCCTAAAGGAGAAAACATAAAATGGTATTATTCTGCACAGGAATTAGGAGGATTCTTACAAGAAGAGGGAGCTTATGGACGCTTCCGGCTATTTCAACAAATAGGAGGGAACCTTGTCAGACAAAATATAGTAAGTGACCGCATACAAAACAAGAAAGAAAGTGAAACAGATGGCTGGAAACTGGATTATAAAGGGATAGGCTCATTAGTTTCTTCATTGAATCGACATGAATGGAGTTGGAAAGTTTTGTTTGACAAGTCGGATAGTTATGATCTTTTGCAGCAGCAGGAAGAGAACATGGGTACATGGCATTCTTCGGGGAAGGTTCTCCGTTCTACTTCCCGTATTAATGAATATGGGTTGACGTATGGTTACTATCGACTTTATAATGAGTGGAATAGTCGTTATTCTATCGTTTCGGGAATTGACTTTAAGCAGACAAAAAGTCAATTGCTTTTTTATCCGGCTGAATATACGCAAACTGTGAGCCGTTTTACTGCATATTCTACATTTACTCGAAATTTCTTATTATCTAATGCCCGAATTGATTTAGCTATTGGGGCAGAGTACGGTAAAGGAGGTGGAACTATGATAGCTGAAAAACAGTTGCAATCAGGACAGAATACGCCCGCAATCAAATTATGGCAGAATATGGATCGATTGGAACAAGAGTACAATTACTTAACAGAGCCCAGATTGGCATTACATTTATCACTAACTTATACTCATATAATTTCTTTTACTTGGTTTGCGCGATTGACGGCGGGATATGAAAATGCTTCTAAAAAACTATTTAATTCAAATAAGGAAAATATTTCTGTACAAATAGGATTGTTTTTCTAAATAGATTCCGTAGTTTTGAGGCGACTAACTAAAAAACAATAGAGTTATGGAAAAAAAAGAAATTTTGGATGGACAAAAATTAAGTCCGGGTCCTGTCGGTAGATGGATTATTTACATTGACAAATGTACGGGATGTGGTGAGTGTGTGGATGCATGTAGTTTGGAGCTTCTTTACATAGAGAATGAGAAAGTACAAATGAAAGAAGAAAGATACTGCACTGAATGTGAAGATTGTGCCAGTGCTTGTGCATTTAGGGCGATAACCTTTAGATAGTTATATTACGTGAAGAGTTTCTATCTATTTCTTTTTCTGTTCTTATGTAGTGCTTGTTCTAGCCTTGGCGATAACAGAATTTTGGATGAAGAATTGTTAAAAATGCCGATATTATCAGCTTCTTTTGATTCTTTATTATTTGAAGTTAGAGATATGCCTTCTCGGAATAGGCTAGCATATATAATTAAAATATCGCATAGGAACGAAAAAGAAATAGATGGAGTAAGAAAGCAAGAACAACTTTTAATGGAGGTTTTGCCTTTAAGTTCTGGTAGAAATAGAAAAGAAATTCTAATTCAATTAGTTACAATCTGTAATAAATTGGATAGATTTGGAGTTTTTGGTGCTTATTCTAAGGGACTTAAATGGATAGAAATGTTAGAAACCAATCATTCACTTACACAGAAAGAAGAATGGCAAGTGAATGAAATGAAAGCATTATTGTTTAATGAACGGGGAAATCAAGAAGAATTTCTTTCTATTTGGTATAAATTGTTAAAACAATATCGTGAGGCTGATATGCCAGAAGATATAGGTAAGTGTCTTCTGACTATAGCAAAACATTTTGTGATGTTGGAAGATTACGATAATGCCTTGCCGCTATATGAAGAGGCTTATCAGTTAGCTGTAGAGCATGAATTTGTAGACTTACGGAAATCTTCCGGCATAATGTTGATAAAGTATTTATGTGAGGCGGGGTATTACTCAAAATCATTGGAATATTATAATCAGATAAGCCAGGAAATGACATCTAATTCTTCCGTGCAGAATGAAATAGTAAAGAACTACATGGAATTAAATAAGCCTGATAATGCACGTATTTATTTATCTAAAAGATTGTTGTCAGAAGAAGGAAGCAATAAAATTGTTCTAAATTGTATGATGGCTGAAACCTATATTTCTGAAGGGAAGGAAGATTCCGCTTCTGCATTTTTGGATAGAGCTATGAAAGCTTATAATGAAAAATGTAACTATTATCAAAGAAAAGGTAAGAATGTTGTTTTACCCAATTGTTTTTTATCTCCTTGTTATTTATTTGCTGATTTATTGTGGAAAAAAGGTAAGATTCAACAAGCAAGTCAATATTTTATGATTGTTGAACCTTTAATGAAAGAGATGGTTAAAACGCCCGTTCGGATGGAGCTCCAAATAAAAGCCCTTACCAATTTTAGTTCTTTCTGCCGTGAAACTAAGCAATATGAAAAGGCTCTGGATTTATTAGCTCGACGAGATTCAGTTCTGCAAACGTATTTGGAATTTAAAGCGAAAAACGATAAAAAGAATTATGCAGAACGTTTAAAGATTCAGGAATTGAAGCATGAGCTTAATGAGAGTGAAGATGTAAATAGAATAAATACACATGTGGCTGCAATTTGTATTTTTCTCTTGGTAATTTCTGTAGCAGCTACATTCAAGTCTATATCTATGTACCGCAAGTTGAAGAAACAAGGTGCTGTAAATTATAGACTTCAAGGAATGATTAAGAAATGCGATGAAGGAGATATGCCTGAATCACATTCTGTATCTATGGATCAATATGAACTTTTATTCTGGCAAGCCTTACATAAAGTTCGTGATGAACAATACTTCCTTAAAAGTGACCTTACGATAGAGACGTTGGCTGATGTACTGAATACGAATCGTTCTTATTTATCGGTTAGCATCAATAGATTCTGTGATAAAGGTTTCAGTGTTTGGCTGAATAATTTCCGTATTCAGTATGCCGAACAATTGATGAGAGAAAATCCTTCAATTGCCCTTAAAGATTTGCCGGAACAATGTGGCTATGCAACTGCTGGTACTTTTGTTCGGAATTTTAAGCGGTGTCATAACATGAGTCCAAGTGAATTTATGAATAAAATTCTTATCGAACAAACGCTTCCTAAAGTTGAGAAGACTTTTCTGACTACCCATTGATGAACTGTTTCGTAGTAAAGACTTTACTTTCATTTCTCTTTTTTTGATAAATATCGGAGTTTTCAGTAAATTGATTATCCTTGAGTACATTAAATGATTAATGACTTAATTATCCTAATATCAATGAAAACAATGATTTTATTACCGGTAATCGGTTTGTTCAGGAGTTGGACTATGCCAACCTGACCGAGCCTTATAAATCAAAAATCATGGAAGAAGCTTATAAAAACGAATCCTCCAAACATCAAATGTTTATCTCCGAAATCGTCAATATTTGGATTAAGAAATAATATTCAACGAAAATTTGGTCAATTATTCCTTTTCATTGGTAAAAGACCAAAGTGTTTTTGGCCAATTCTTGGAATTCATAGTCTTTTCTGTATATTTGCGCCCGCATTTGCTTATGTATCACTTATATATAATTGTCCCTATAATCAGAATTTACTAAACTAGGTAGAGTTTATGGAGAAAATAAACGCAGTAATTACAGGAGTCGGAGGATATGTACCCGATTATATCCTAACCAATGATGAGATTTCCAAAATGGTCGATACCACCGATGAATGGATTATGGGGCGTATAGGCATAAAGGAAAGACGTATTTTGCATGAAGAGGGGCTGGGAACTTCGTATATGGCCCGCAAAGCTGCCAAGCAGTTAATGCAGCGTACGAAATCTCAACCGGATGAAATAGACCTGGTGATTGTTGCTACTACCACTCCTGACTATCGCCTGCCTTCTACAGCCTCCATCTTGTGTGAGCGACTGGGATTGAAACGTGCTTTTGCTTTTGATGTGCAGGCGGTTTGCAGCGGTTTCCTGTATGCACTGGAGACGGGAGCAAACTTTATTCGCTCGGGAAACTACAAGAAGATTATTGTGGTAGGGGCTGAGAAAATGTCTTCAATCATAGATTATACCGATCGTGCCACTTGTCCCATTTTCGGTGATGGTGCGGCAGCCTTCATGCTGGAACCTACTACAGAAGATTTGGGTGTAATGGATTCAGTGCTGAGAACGGATGGTAAGGGACTGCCTTTCCTGCATATTAAGGCGGGAGGTTCTGTATGTACTCCTTCGTATTATACACTGGATAATCACATGCATTACATCTATCAGGAAGGACGTACGGTTTTCAAATATGCTGTGGCCAATATGGCTAATGCTTGTGAGGCTGTCATTGAAAGAAATCATTTAAGTAAAGATGATATTAGTTGGGTAATTCCCCACCAGGCCAACCAGCGCATTATCACTGCTGTGACGCAGCGCCTGGAGATTCCAGCCGAGAAAGTGATGGTCAATATCGAACGTTATGGGAATACGAGTGCCGCCACACTTCCGCTTTGTATCTGGGATTTTGAAGATAAGCTAAAGAAAGGTGATAACCTCATCTTTACAGCATTTGGGGCAGGGTTTGCCTGGGGTGCTATTTACGTAAAGTGGGGATATGACGGAAAAAAGGAATAGTAACTGTTTCTTTTTTTGAGTACCATATCTATTGAAGTTATTATAAAATATTATCTTTGTGGGGAATCATTGCATGACAACACATTGTTAACCATATAATAACTTAAAAAACAACCAACGTATGAATCATGAACTATCAATGAGCGCCAACCTGTTGGTGGCTGCTCTTCAAAAACCGGCTTCCGAATTTACGAAAGCAGACATTATTTCTTATATCAAGGAGAACGATATCCGCATGGTGAACTTCATGTATCCTGCAGCAGACGGGCGGCTGAAAACATTGAATTTTGTCATTAACGACGCTGCTTACCTTGATGCCATACTGACTTGTGGTGAACGTGTAGACGGATCAAGCCTTTTCCCATTTATTGAAGCGGGCAGTAGCGACTTGTATGTAGTGCCGCGTTTTTGTACAGCCTTTATCGATCCTTTTGCTGAAACCACAACACTTTCCATGCTTTGCTCTTACTTCAATAAAGATGGCGAACTATTGGAAAGCTCACCGGAATATACGTTGCGTAAAGCTTGCAAAGCCTTTACTGATGTAACCGGAATGGAATTCCAGGCTATGGGCGAATTGGAATATTATGTGATATCAGAAGATAGCGGCCTGTTCCCTGCTACTGATCAACGTGGCTATCATGAATCTGCTCCTTATGCCAAGTTCAATGACTTCCGTACCGACTGTATGCTGCATATTGCAAAGGCGGGCGGACAGATTAAATACGGGCATTCCGAAGTAGGTAATTTCACGCTCGACGGTAAAATCTATGAGCAGAATGAAATTGAATTCCTGCCGGTGCGTGCCGATCTGGCTGCCGATCAGTTGATGATTGCGAAATGGGTTATCCGTAACTTGGCTTATCAATATGGATATGACATTACGTTTGCACCGAAAATTACAGCCGGAAAGGCCGGTTCAGGATTGCATATCCATATGCGTATCATGAAAGACGGTCAAAACCAGATGCTGAAAGACGGTGTACTCTCCGAAACTGCCCGCAAGGCTATTGCGGGAATGATGGAACTTGCACCTTCCATTACGGCTTTCGGCAATACGAATCCTACTTCTTATTTCCGTTTGGTTCCGCATCAGGAAGCTCCGACAAATATCTGTTGGGGAGATCGTAACCGGTCTGTATTGGTACGTGTTCCGCTGGGATGGTCGGCAAAGACCGATATGTGTATGCTGGCTAATCCGTTGGAAGCTCCCAGCCACTATGACACTACGCAGAAACAAACCGTGGAAATGCGTTCTCCGGACGGTTCTGCCGATTTGTACCAACTGATAGCCGGACTGGCCGTAGCATGTCGTCATGGTTTTGAAATTGAAAATGCTTTGGAGATTGCGGAAAAGACCTATGTGAATGTGAATATTCATAAGAAAGAAAATGAGGATAAACTGAAACAATTGGCTCAACTTCCTGATAGCTGTGCCGCTTCTGCCGATTGCCTGGAAAAACAACGTGCTATTTTCGAACAGTACCATGTATTCAGCCCTGCAATGGTCGATGGAATTATCAGTAAATTGCGGTCCTATGAAGACCGTACGTTACGCAGTGAAGTGCATGACAATCAGGAGGAAATGCTGAAACTTGTCAATAAGTACTTCCATTGCGGATAAAGTGTAACTTGTATCTGTAGATAGAAGAATAGAACAGGGAGGTTCGGATGTAGAAGTCCGGATCTCCCTGTTTTCTTATGCTGAGATATCTTCTAATAAGATTCTAATATTGTTCTAATCGTTTTCTAACGGCTCCCTGCGGACTTGTCCGCTATTTTTGTGCCCGAAAATTGGTTCTAACTATATTAAACTTAGTATGATGAAGAAGAGAATTTTGCCAATGTTGCTGCTGGGTGGTGCGTTGCTTTTTGCGGCATGCGGACAGAGTACGGAACAGGAACAGAAGAGTGGTTATCGCATAAAGGGGGATACAGTCTATGTAGCAGACCACGTTTTGAATGAGAAAATAAAAGTATCGGAAGCCCGGCTCGAACCTTATTCCAAAGAAGTTATAACCTCCGGCATCGTGCGACCTATTCCTACCCGCTATGCCTATATTGCCCCTCCGTTTGCAGGTCGGGTGCTGAAGTCGTATATACGGATAGGGCAAACCGTGCGACAAGGCACTCCTCTGTTCGAAATCAGTTCACCGGATTTTACGACTGCACAGAAAGAATATTTTCAGGCTCTTTCATCGAGGGAACTTGCCAGAAAAGATTTGAAGCGTAAGGAAGATCTAATAAAGAATGGAGTCAGTTCGCAAAAGGAACTGGAAGAGGCGCAGAATGCTTTGCTGGTAGCCGATAAAGAGTTTGAGAATGCTTCCGCCGCATTGAAGGTGTATCAAGTGGATGATCCGGAGGAGATGATTCTGGGACAGCCGCTTATCGTTCGTTCGCCTATTTCGGGAGAAGTGATAGAGAATAATATTGTGACGGGGCAGTACCTGAAAGATGATACTGAATCTATAGCCATCGTTGCCGACTTGTCGAGTGTGTGGATTGCTGCGCAGGTGAAAGAGAAAGATATTCGGTTTATCGCTTCGGGCAGTAGTTTGGACATTGAAGTAGCGGCATTGCCCGGCACTACTATTAAAGGAAATATCTATCATGTGGAAGAGGCGGTAGATGCGGAGACGAGGTCTATCCAAGTGCTTTCTGTCTGTGATAATTCACAAGGACTTCTTAAATTGGGGATGTACACTACCGTGCATTTTCTCAGTCCGGTTATGGAGCAGGTTCAGATACCTGAAAAGGCTTTGTTGCAGGGAGAGAAGGACAGCTACGTGTACGTCCGGCAGGCTCCGGAAGTTTTTGTGCGGAGGCCGGTGGAAGTGGAGGTCATCAGAGATGGGGTAGCAGTCATAAACAGAGGCCTGCAGCCGGGAGATGAAATTATCAGTGAAGGAGGATACTACTTAAAATAGGAAATCATGAAGAAGGAAATAATGCTTTCGGTTATACAGAAAAGATGGGTGATGCTTTGTCTGTTTGCCATGTTGTGCGTATTCGGATACTACTCGTGGAAACAACTTTCGATAGAAGCATATCCCGATATTGCAGATGTGACCTCACAGGTTGTTACCCAAGTTCCCGGTCTGGCAGCTGAGGAAGTGGAACAGCAGATTACCATACCACTGGAACGTGCCATTAACGGCTTGCCCGGTATGCATGTTATGCGCAGTAAAAGCACTTTCGGACTATCCATGATTACCATTGTTTTTCAAGATGGGGTGGAAGACTACTGGAGCCGCCAGCGTGTACAGGAAAGACTGAACGAAGTGGAACTGCCTTATGGCGCGGTTCCGGGACTCGACCCGTTGACATCGCCTATAGGAGAGGTATATCGCTATATCATTGAGAGTGACCGGCATTCGCTGCGTGAATTGACCGACTTGCAGAATTGGGTCATCATCCCCCGCATCAAGGAAGTGCCTGGAGTGGCCGATGTCACCAACTTCGGGGGAATAACCACTCAGTTCCAGGTAGAAGTAGATCCGCATAAGTTGGAGCAATACAATTTATCTCTTACTCAGGTTATCGAAGCAATCGAGAATAATAATGCCAATGTGGGAGGCAGTGTGTTGAATCGTGGTGATCTGGGCTATGTGGTGCGTGGTATCGGACTGATAGAGAACTTGGACGATTTGGGTCATATCGTAGTCAGTACTACCTCCGGAGTGCCTGTATTTCTCAGTGATATAGGCTCCTTGAAATATGGAAATCTGGAAAGAAAAGGCGTATTGGGCTATACAGACCGTATGCGCAACTATTCTGAAAGTCTGGAAGGAATTGTGCTTTTGTTGAAACATGAGAATCCATCACAGGTACTTGCAGGTATTCATGCGGCAGTGGATGAACTGAATCACGAGATGCTTCCGGAAGGAGTGCATATACATACTTTTCTGGATCGCACCAGTCTGGTAGATACTACGTTGAGTACAGTTTCTCATACCCTGTTGATGGGAATGGCTTTGGTCATCGTAGTGCTCATTCTGTTTCTTGGAAACTGGCGTGGGGCATTGCTGGTGTCTGTCACGATACCTGTCTCCCTCCTTATAGCTTTCATTCTGATGCATCTTACGGATATTCCGGCTAATCTGCTTTCGCTCGGTGCCATTGACTTTGGTATTATCGTAGACGGTGCTATTGTCATGCTGGAAACCATTCTCAAGAAACGTGAAGATCATCCTGAAAACTGCCTGGAAGAGAAAAGCATAGCTCGGCGTACCAAGGAAGTGGGGCGTCCCATTCTATTCTCCACGATTGTGATTATTACGGCTTACCTGCCGCTGTTTGCTTTTGAACGTGTGGAGCGGAAGCTTTTCACACCGATGGCATTCACGATGAGTTATGCCATGATAGGAGCACTTCTGGTTGCACTTTTACTGATTCCGGGACTGGCTTATGCCATCTATCGCAAGCCGCGCAAGCTTTATAGGAACCGCTGGCTGGAGAAGTTGAAAGAGAAATATGCAAGTGTAGTAGCGAAAGTCATTGATGCTCCTCTGAAGGCGATTATACCATCGGTTGTATTTCTGGTAGCGGGCATCGTCCTCAGTATTACGGTTGGTAAAGACTTCCTTCCGGAGTTGGACGAAGGCTCCATCTGGCTGCAAGTCAATCTGCCGCCCGGCATTTCGGTGGAAAAGTCGAGAGAGTTTTCCGATACCTTGCGTGCCCGTACGATGAAGTATCCCGAAGTAACCTATATTATGGTGCAGGCGGGGCGCAATGACGATGGAACCGATCCATTCACCCCTTCGCATTTTGAAGTTTCCATCGGCGTCAAACCCTATGGTGAATGGCCCAAGGGAAAGACCAAAAACGACCTGATTCAGGAACTGGAAAAGGAGTATGCGACTCTTCCCGGCTTTAAAGTCGGCTTCAGTCAGCCTATGATAGACGGAGTGATGGATAAGATAGCCGGTGCGCATAGCGAGCTGGTGGTGAAGGTGTATGGAGAGGATTTCCGTGAGACACGTCGTCTTGCGGAAGATATAACCCAAGTGTTGGGAACAGTGAAAGGTGCCGTTGATCTTGACATCGACCAAGAACCTCCGTTGCCTCAACTGCAGATTATTATGGATCGTAGTGCCATTGCCCGTTACGGTCTGAAGGTTTCGGATGTAGCTGATTTGATAGAAGTTGCCATTGGTGGTAAAGCCGTAGCCCAGTTGTACCAAGGCGATAGGCAGTACGACATTACCTGCAAATATAAAGAAGATGCACGTGATACTCCCGAAAAGATAGCCGGACTTATGCTGACTTCTTCTACCGGTGCCAGGATTCCGCTTTCGCAAGTTGCCGATATCCGGCTGAGCATTGGTGAAAGTACCATTACCCGGGAGATGAACAGGCGCCATCTGACGGTAAAGCTGAATCTTCGCGGGCGCGATCTGTCGTCTTTCCTGAGTGAGGCACAGAAGGCAATCAGTGAAAAGGTGGATTATGACAAAAGTAAATATACCGTCAAGTGGGGAGGGGCTTTTGAAAATCAGCGACGAGCTTATACCCGACTGGCGGTCATTATTCCCTTGACGTTGATGTGCATGTTCATTCTGCTTTATGCAACGTTCGGAAAGTTCCGGCAGGCAGGTTTGGTACTGCTTATTGTACCTCTGGCACTCTTTGGAGGTATGCTTGCCCTCAACGTGCGCGGCATGACGCTGAATGTATCGTCGGCCGTTGGCTTTATAGCTATGTTCGGGCTTTCCATACAGAACGGTATCATCATGGTGTCACAAATCAACGGGTTGCGCAGGACGGGAATGGAACTTCGCCAATCTGTGGTGGAAGGGGCGCGGCAACGTTTTCGTCCTATTCTGATGACTTCCGTCACCACCATACTTGGATTGTTTCCTGCTTCGATGGCAACCGGAATCGGTAGCGATGTACAGCGCCCGTTGGCAACGGTCATCGTATATGGGTTGATGTTTGCGACACTTGTCTCCATGTTTGTGCTTCCGGTGTTTTATTACTTAGTTGAAAACCGTGTTTTTATTAAAAAGAAGAATGATGAAAATGAACTTACGATATAGAGTTTTACTCATACTGCTGGTGTCAGGAATGACATGTATTCCGTCTTTTGCTCAAGTCCGTGAGTATCCGCAGCAGGATATTTCTTTTACGGAATATCTGAATCGGGTAGGGAAGAGTAATCTGGGATATCTGGCAGAGAGATTAAATGTCAGCATAGCTGATGCGGAAACGGTTGCGCAGAAGGTGCTTCCCGATCCGGAACTGGAGTTTGAAGCGGGTAGTGATAACTTTTCATTGGGGCTTTCCTATTCTCTTGAATTGGGTAACAAGCGTGGAAACCGTATTCGGCTTGCACGCAGCCGGGCAGAACTTGAAAAACTGTTGCTGGAGCAAGGCTTTCAGGATTTGAGAGCGGATGCCGCCGATCTTTTCTTCGAAGCCATCCTTCAGCGAGAGCTGCTTGGCGTACAGAACCGTTCATATCAATATATGTTGCAACTCAGCCAGTCGGACAGTCTGCGCTATGCTGCCGGTGAGATTACCGAAAACGATGCCCGCCAGTCAAAGCTCGAAGCCATGACTTTGCTGAATGCCGTTTACACTCAGGAGGCGGCTTATCAATCAGCTTTGGTGATGCTCAACCGGCGCATGGGGGCTACGGCTGATACATTGAATATCCCATTGGGCAATTGGGAGGAATTAAGCAGGGATTTTGCGTTGGCAGAGTTGATAAAGGTGGGATTGGACAATCGCATAGACCTGCTTGTAGCACAGAAGGGCACAGAAGTCAGTGCCCGTGAGTACAAGCTGACAAGAGCTGAACGTCGTCCCGATATAGCCCTTTCCGCATCTTATGAAAGAGATTGGCATGGATTTTTTCCTCCGGTCCGTTCTGCCATTGGCGGAGTATCGGTTCCTCTGAAATTTTCGAATGTGAATAAGGGAGCGATAAAGGCGGCTAAACTTCGCATAACTCAGTCGGAAGTTAGGGAGCGGGATATGGAATTGCAGATACAGGCGGAGATTCACCAGGCTTGGTACAACTATGAGGCGGAGAAAAAGAAAGTATTTCAATATAGAGCCGGCGTACTCGAAGATTCCCGCAAGGTGCTCGACGGAATGGTCTACAAGTACAAGAGGGGAGAAACGAACATTCTGGATGTGCTGGTTGCCCAGCGCACCTACAATGAGGTGCAGCAGGGATATCTGGAGACGATGAAGGGATATGCTGCTTCATTGGTAGAGCTTGAGAGGGCTTGTGGTATATGGGATCTATGTTTTTGAATTATATCAAGAGTAGAGCGGGGATCCATTCTTTTGGACATATCCCCGCTCCGTTTTTTATATAAAGTTTTTGTGTTTCTGTTTTTACTTAATATACACTTGCCGATTGAATAACTATCTTTTCTAACAGCCCCTGCATTTTCCCTATAACCGGTTCTTTATCAAGACCGTATTCTGCACCCATCACTTTCATTTGCGGGAAAGTAGCCCATACACTACCGTTCTTGTCTTCCCAGACAGATATCTTCAGTGGTAATTCAATGGAGATGCTGGGATTCTCTTGCATTAATTGGGTTCCTACCTTGGGTGAACCGAAAACGATAACTTGGTTCGGACGGAGTTCAAGACCTACCTCTTCAGCATTTTTGCCATGGTCGAATTTTGCAAATACAGGTATCCCCATAGTCTTCAGAGTCTGTTCGATGTGGGCCATTGTTTCTGCTACGCTGAACTGGCTTTCGTAAGTATAGAGCAGGTTATCATTGGTACCTGTTCCCATCTTGTTGCTATCGAAGGCAGCAGCAATTTTGCGTCCCAGATTTGTCAGGTCAACCCTTTCTTTGTTGGCAAGCAGAGTTACGCATACCAATTCCGATGCATCCGTAAAGCGGCTCAGGAAAGCTGAATGTCCCGATACGTTTCCTTTTATATCCATCAGACCTTTGTGGTTGTAGAACTGCCAGCCGGCTATCGCAGGAATAATCTTTCCATTTGCCAGTTGGGTAGGTTTATAGATCATTTCTCGGTTTTCCGGTTTAGCTATCAGTACACCTCCGGCGAGGCCGATGTCCCAATGACTGACATTTTCGGCAGATGCCCATATATCAGAAAAACCTTTCATTGAGGAGGAGCTGATAGCAGGGGCGGCAACTAACTTTCCATCCTTTTCTATATATCCCGTAGTCGTCTCTGACGGGTTGATGTAGTCTTTATCTTTCTTGAAAATCTGGTGTACATTGGCAGTCGTTGTAACATCTTCTTGTTTTACTCTGGCTAAATCCTCTCTGAAATAGGTCTGTTGCAGACCGAGGTAATCTATCTGATACTTCTTCACAAAGTTGTGATACGACATCTTGCTTACTTTCTCAATAATAGAAGTCAGCAACAGAAAGTTTGTAGCACTCTGCTTTACGTCTGTACCCGGTTCAAAAGCCAGTGGAATAGCTTCTACCGTTTTTATCAGTTGTTCGGGCTGATAATCGGCAGATACATTGAAGCCCTTTTGCGAACGGTAGTCGGCAATGCCCGAACTATGTTGCATCAGCTGGAGGATGCTGATATTTTTCCAGTTCTCCGGAATATCCTTAAGATACTTGCCAATAGTATCGTTCAGGTCCAGTTTATCTTTTTCATATAACTGCATGATGGCTACTGCCGTGAAGCCTTGTGAAATAGGGCCGATAGGCCAAAGTGTTTTTGCAGCTGCCAGATTCCCTTTCTCAAAATCTGTTACTCCGTAGCCCACTACGCGCGGAATGTAAGGTGCTTGCACAATGGCGAGCGTCATGCCCGGTATGCCCTGTTCTTCCATGAACTCATAAATCATTTGGTCGATAGTCTTTCCCTGATAGGCTACATGCACATTGCCTCTGCCTTCCTGCGGCAGTTGATTTTCATACTTCTTCATAATTGTTCCTCCGTTTTGTGCTAAAATCGTTCCCGAAATCAGCAAACCTGCTAATGTTATTAATTTCTGTTTCATACTGTTTTCCGTTAGAGTTTTATTCTTATTTTCTGATGTTGCAAAGGTAGGCGGTTCCGTTGGGGTGGGGGATAACGATATCACATGTATAGTTTGCAATTATTCCCGATTTCAGTGAATCGCTGCTTTTTCATGAAAGAATAGTGGTTCAGGTAAAACAATATTTCTAAAAGAGTTTGCTTTTCCAGTTGATTTTAATAGATTTGTTGTTTACTGAATAATCAAAGAATACACCATGTCCGAAATTGCTAACTATTTCCTTTATAGAAATGCCGAGGGCGAAACCGGTTTATCCGCTAACACCATTGACGACCTGAATCTGGACGATTTGTTTGCCGAGATCGATTATTGTCATTCCAGCATAGGCAGGCAATACTTGTATTATCTTCTGCTATCCGATAAAACCTCTGGCATGGAAAAGCAGGAAGCCCTTCTGTCTTCATTGACAACTCATGCGGAATTGCGTACTCTTTTGAGTAATGCATTGAAGGAATTGGATAAGCCGGATGCTTATTCCATTGTATCCATTCTGGAAAACGACAACACAGGGATTGGTGCTAAGGAGATGGTTCTTATTAATATATGCCGGTTTCTGCCTTTGTTGTTTCTGGCTTTGATGCTGATCACTCATTCGGGAGTGTTTCTTACTTTATTTGTCTTTTCATTTGTGGCGAATGCGGTGTTGCACTATCGTAATAAGGCGAAAATCCAGAGATACTTTTTCTCCATACCTCAGCTTCTGAAGATGATAAGACAGGCGGGAAAGCTGGCGCAGAATAAGGAGTTTGTCTCTGTAGATCCTTCTATCACGACTGACTTGAAAGCTGTGGAAGGTCTGAAGAAGTATATTTCTTATTTCCGTTTCAATATCAGTCTCGATAACGACATGGCTATTATGCTTTATGTGGTAGCGGAATTAATCCGGGTATTTTTTCTCCACGAGGCGTATGCGGTAGGCAGAACTTTTCATCTGTTGAAAGAGAAGGCGACGGTTATCCACAATGTTTACCGCTTTATCGGTTTTCTGGATTCTATTTTGTCTGTTGCCATCTTGAGGGAGGAGTTGCCTTATTACTGCTTGCCGGGAGATAACAAGGCAGGGGAGCGATTGCGTACACAGGCTGTGTATCATCCTCTGATAGAAAACTGTATTCCGAACGATATGGTACTGCATGAGAAGTCGGCATTGATAACCGGTTCGAATATGGCGGGTAAGACCTGTTTCATGCGTACGATAGGAGTGAATCTGTTAGCAGCGAAAGCACTTCATACCTGTTTTGCAGAAGTATTTGAGATAAATACCCGGATTTCTCTTCTATCTTCCATCCATCAGGGAGACAACTTGATGGAAAATAAGAGTTACTTTATGCAGGAAGTGATGACTATCAAGGATTTTGTAAATGAAAGCAGTCATGGAAATCACCTCTTCCTGCTCGATGAATTGTTCAGAGGAACCAATACCAAGGAACGGATAGCGATTTCGAAAGCTGTGCTTTCCTGGCTGGTGAAAAGTGATAATCTGGTATTTGTATCTACGCACGATTTGGAACTGGCCGATATGCTGGAAGAAGAATACGAATTATACTATTTCAGCGAGTCGGTGAAAGACGGTATTCTGTCTTTCGATTACAAGCTGAAACGTGGAGT
The DNA here is from genome assembly GCF_003474285.1 of Bacteroides sp. AF39-11AC. Lineage (NCBI taxonomy): Bacteria > Pseudomonadati > Bacteroidota > Bacteroidia > Bacteroidales > Bacteroidaceae > Bacteroides > Bacteroides sp. AF39-11AC. The sequence goes on from NZ_QROH01000006.1 coordinate 24,716, forward strand.
TGCGACCGAGCATAATGCAATTAAGATATTGGAAATCTGCGATTATCCAGCTTCATTGGTAAGTGAGGCCCATTCAATCACGAGCATATAATGAAAAAACAGAGAGATTGTGGGCATGATACCCCGCCTCCCTCTGTTTTTACGGTAATGAGCAGATTGATTACTTCTTAGCTTCATCAGCCATAGAGTGAACTTTACCTTTGATGTCATTGGCTTTTTCTGCGATGACAGAAGTTTCATTCGCTACTTTGTCAGCTACTTTTTCTCCGGCATACAATGCCTTTTCTTTAGCAGATTCGATCAGGCATTCGGTATGTCCTTCAATTCTGTGCAGGGCATCGAATACTTCTGCTTTCATTTTTTTTGCTCTTGCACTGCGGGCAAAGCCGTAAGCCAGTGCTCCTAAGATTGAACCTACTCCCAGGCCAATCAAAAAGTGAGAATCTTTACATGTCATAATTAAACAGGTTTAATGGTTAAAAACTAAATTAATGTTCTATTTTGGTCAGAGAACAGAGTGCGCAAGGCATTAGTTCAACGGGTAGGGAAAGAATTACTACTATTTCACAATTTATGAGAATCAGGAGTTGAATTAACTCTTTCTTGTAGGGTTATGAACTAAATGATAAATAATCTTTTAGACGCGGATGACACGGATGACGCGGGTCTTTTTTTTTTCCACTTTTATAGCGCAGCCTTTTAAATCCGCGTTATCCGTGTCATCCGCGTCTAAAAAATAATATACCGAATGGCGCTAATCACTTATCACCAAACACTAATCACTTTTATTCCTTTCTTTCCTGTTATGGGTAAAACGATGATATAGTATAATAAACGTCCTATAAATGAGTGGTAAATATTTATAAAGTAAGATGTCTTTGAGATCAGTCGTATATATAGGGTATCTCAGTATGATACTTAGGGTACCTCAGTCATATACTGAGATACTATCGTTATAATATATCTGATAATCAGTTGTTTATGAAATGTTTTTTTTAATGTTGATAAATTGTGACAAATGCCCTGTTTAGAATGATGAATTATTTCCTTTTATATCGATATAAATCAAATTCAATACCAGATTCGTATCATTTATAAATATTCTCTTGTCGGATTCCTTTAGCTTTATCTTTGGCACTCATAAACATTACTACTGCACGTACGTTCTGTGGTACAAGCAGTTTTAAATCACGTAATTAAAATCAATGCTTTATGAATGTAGAAAGAAAAAATGCGAAGAGTGACTTGCGGCTTTACATGGCGGAAGTTATCAGGATGCTGAAGCGGGAAGGAAAGTTTCCGGCAATGCATGTTTATGCTTGCACACTGCGTTCCTATGAGAAGTTTCATGCAGCGGAGAAGCATCCGGAAATTGCTACAACCTCTCTGTCCATGCAGGAGATCTTCACTCCGAAGCGCCTGAAAGAGTATGAGGAGTGGCTGGCCGGACAACATTCCAGTCCGAACACTATCTCTACTTACATGCGTACATTGCAGGCGGTGTACAATCGCTGGATGTCACCGGGTACAGAGGGGTACAATCCGGTGCTGTTCAAGGATGTTTATACGAAGGTAGAGTCGCGCACCAAGCGGGCGCTGACGGCAGAACAGATGGAGCGACTCAGAAATACAGATTTCAGTATGCTGACATTGCATCAGCAACAGGTGCTTACCTACTTCTTGCTGATGTTCATGTTGCGCGGCATGCCGTTCATCGACCTGGCACACTTGCGGAAGTCGGATTTGAGAAATAGACGCATCACTTACCATCGGCATAAGACGGGGAAACTGATGGTGGTGGATGTGCCGCCCGATGCGATGAGGCTGTTGCAGAAGTACAGGGACAAGACGGATTCGGAGTATCTGTTCCCGCTTCTGCATGGAGGACTGTTCATGGAGGAACATCACCACCGCTATCAGGAAACATTGCGACATTTTAACCGGGAGTTGGCGCGGTTGATGAAACTGTTATTGCCCGGTGTTTCCGTAAGTTCGTACACCGCACGCCATACATGGGCTACACTTGCTTATCATAGTGGTGTACCTGTGGGACTGATAAGCCAGTCGTTGGGGCACTCGTCCATTCGGGTGACGATGACTTATCTGAAACCTTTTGATGCGGAGGTGATAGACAGAATAAACAGGCAAGTGATTTCCTTGGTGAAGAAAAGTAAAAAGAAGAAAGATGGCAGATTTAATATGCTGTATGGTACTTCGTTGAGGTGAAATTACTTGCATAGTAACGGCAAACTACCATTTGATACAGGTCGGAAAAGGGTTTTCGGACGGCATCATTTTATGGTAAAAAGAAGTTTTCCTGATAATAAGGTACACAAAGAAGCATTCCACTTTCAAAGGATAAAGCGGAAACACAATTCCTTTTGCCTGCTGAGGTAAAGAATCGGAAACTGTATGTATCAGGGACTAATCTTAATGTTGTTTTTGCTGTCCGATATAAGATTTATTCATATTTTGTTAGGGTTTGTTTGCTTTTCTGTCAAAAAAGACGCAACTTTGCATTTGTTATTTGCCGTTACTATGCAAGTAATTCCAACAAACGCATTAATTATACAGTTTATGAAGAATATAGAACTGCCCATCAAAAGAGGAGACCGCGTGTGGGTGAAGATTTGCAATGAGCGAAATGGCTCATACACTTCGCGTATGGCAGAGGTGATATCTATATTGCAAATGTATGTTTCCGGAGCAGATGTGCCGTATGTAGCATTGCGTTATCTGGACGACCGCAGCTATGGATGTATTCCTTATGAACAAATCACCGAAGTATGCGACGAGTCCTTCTCTGAATAACAGATTTTTTGATTGATGATAGTTTTATCTGAATAATGACACTATAGTTTTGTTGATACTAATAGCCCTGCTTTCTTCATCCGCCAGTATCGTCTGACAAAGAAGAAAAGCAGGGCCTTCTTTTACAACCAACTCGAAAATCTCTTGATATACCAATTCTTTACCAGTTGAGTCAGTACGCAATAGGAAAGCAGAATACCCACCAGCCACGGGAAGTAACTCAATGGAAGCGCTTGCAAACCGATGGATGCTCCGAAAGATGTGAACGGTATGGCAATTCCTATAATCATCACTAAAGAAGTCATACCGATTACGGGCCATGTGGCACGGCTCTGTATGAACGGAATTTTCCGCGTACGTATCATGTGTACAATCAGGGTTTGCGAAAGCAGTCCCTCGATGAACCATCCCGACTGGAACAAGGATTGGTGTTCCGTATTGTTGCATCCGAACACATGCCACATTACCAGATAAGTGACAATATCGAATATGGAACTGATCGGACCGATATAAATCATGAAACGTTTCAGGTCAGATGCATCCCATCTGCGTGGCTTCCTCAGAAATTCCGGGTCCATACGGTCGAACGGAATTGTTGTTTGCGAAATGTCATACAGCAAATTCTGGATGAGCAGATGGATCGGCATCATTGGCAGGAACGGCAGGAATGCACTGGCAAACATGACGCTGAACATATTACCAAAGTTTGAACTTGCCGTCATCTTGATGTACTTATTGATATTCCCGAAAGTTTTCCGGCCTTCCAGTACCCCGTCTTCCAGTACCATCAGATCTTTTTCCAGCAGGATGATATCGGCACTTTCCTTGGCGATGTCCACTGCGGAATCTACCGAAATGCCGATGTCCGATTGCCGTAAGGCTGCAGCGTCATTGATGCCGTCTCCCAGAAATCCTACGGTATTGTCCTGTTCCTGTAAGATGGAAATAATCTGTGTCTTTTGCAGAGGCGTCAATTTGGAAAAGCAGGTGGTAGTCTTTACCTGTTCTTTCAAAATGGCCTCATCCATATTCTCAATGTCCGGTCCGGTCAATGAATAGCTTGTGTCGATACCGACTTGCCGACCTATGGCTTTCACTACAATGTCATTGTCCCCCGATAAGATTTTAACTTCCACACCATATTCGTGCAGTTGCTTAATGGCTTCTGCCGCAGAGGGTTTCGGGGGATCGAGAAAAGCCAGGAAACCAATCAGAACCATTTCTTTCTCATCGCCTACGGAGAAATTGCCCGCCTTTTCTATATAGCTTTTCTGAGCAACGGCCAGTACTCTCATCCCTTTCCGGTTCATTTCTTCGCTGATCTTTTGAGCTTTGACCTTCAGCTCATCCGCCAGAGCCTGTACTTCTCCATTGAATTCCGTGTGCGAACAGATACTGAGCATCTCTTCCACAGCTCCTTTGGTGATGATTTGTCGTTTTCCCTGTTTGTCTTCTATCACTACGGACATTCTCCGGCGGATGAAATCGAACGGTATCTCGTCCACTTTGGTGTAAGCATCCTTCAGATGTTCCAGCTTTAGTTCCTTTACATGTGAGAGGATGGCTTTGTCCATCAGATTCTTTAATCCGGTTTGGAAATAGCTGTTGAAGTAAGCGTGACGCAATATCCGCTTGCTTTCGTCATTGCTGCCATCTGCATTGATATATTTTTCCAGAACAATCTTGTCGCATGTCAGCGTACCCGTTTTGTCGGTGCAGAGAATATTCATCGCACCGAAGTTCTGGATGGCATTCAGATTCTTGACAATCGTTTTCTTCTTCGACATGGACAGAGCACCTTTAGAGAGATTGGCAGTTACAATCATCGGAAGCATTTCGGGCGTGAGTCCCACGGCTACCGAAATGGCGAAGATAAAAGCCTCGAACCAATCCCCCTTCGTAAACCCGTTGATGAAGAAGACGAATGGAACCATGACCAACATAAAGCGAATGAGCAGCAGACTTACTTTACTGATTCCTCTGTCAAAAGCGGTAGTAGCACGGTGTCCTGTGAGGTTGCGGGCGATAGTACCGAGGAAAGTCCTGTTGCCGGTTTCAAACACAATGCCTTTGGCTGCGCCACTGATAACGGTGGAACCCATGTAGCAGATGTTATCCAGTTCCACGATACTGCCTTTCCGGTATTGTTTTTCCTTTACTTCCGGAAACTTCTCTATCGGTTCCGACTCTCCGGTCAGGGAAGCCTGGCTGATGAACAAGTCCTTTGATTCGATGATACGCATGTCTGCCGGAATCATGTCTCCGGCTGCCAAGAAGACGATGTCTCCCGGAACCAATTCCGTGATATCCAGTTCTTCTTCACCGCTTCCGGCACGCTTCACGAGACAGGTGTTCTTCACCATTTTCATCAGCGAATCTGTGGCTTCGTTGGCTCTCCATTCCTGCCAGAAACGCAGGATGGCACTGCACACTACCATGACGGCGATGATGACGACTCCCGTCCATTCCTGTTCTCCCGGCTCTGCCATGAGTACGTCGATGATGAGTGATATGATTGCCAATCCGGTCAGTACTCCTATGAACGGATTGATGAAAGTCTTGATGAATACGATGAACGGATTCTTCTTTTGTTCGTGAACCACTTCGTTCTTTCCATACGTAAGCCGGCGGTCTTCAACTTCTGCCCTTGTCAACCCGAGCCTTGTCGTTTGCAGGTATGAGTAAACGGATTTTGCCGGTTGTGTGGCAGTCAGGAATACTTTCTCGGAGTTGAATGCATACTGAGGCTGTTGTAACTTTTTCTTCCACTTCATAATCTCTTTCCTTTTTTGAAGTTACTAATTGCGTTTCTATTTCACGACGCAAAAGTAAGAACGGCTTCGTGGGGAAGCCGTTAGAGATTTATTAGAGTAATATTAGAAAACCATTAGAGAGATCAGATATGCGGGAGCTTAACGACGTAAGTGGTCCCTTCACCCGGATGCGAGAAGACGGATATTTCCCCTTTGTGCAGGCTCAGTATCTTTTGTGCCAAAGTCATGCCGATGCCGTAGCCGGATGCCACATCTTTGTTTTCGCCACGATAAAAGAGTTGGAACAAGTTCTCTTTGTCTTTGTCTGACATACCCACACCGTCGTCCGAAAGGCGGATGATGGCCCATTCTTCCCAAAAAGAAATCTGGATGAAGGAAGTTTGGTCCGGGGAGTATTTACAGTTGTTTTCGATGAGGTTTACGAACGCTGTTGTAAGGAGATAGCTATTTCCGATCACCGTGAGCACCTTGTCGTCTTCGGCTTCTTGCTCGAATACGAGTTCCACATGGAAATCGGGGTGCGCCCTCAACACAAGTTCCCTTGCATCGAGCAACAGTTCGTCCAGACGGATTTCTTCTCTCTTGATTTGTTCCGGTTCATAATCCGCTTTGGCAAGATTCAGTAGTCCGTCGATGAGTTTAATCACTCTTTGCGAATCCTGCAACGCGTTGTGGATGGCGTTTTGGTATTGCTCCGGGCTTCGTTCTTTCTGCACGGCAAGATCGAGTTCGGCAGAAAGGGCAGCCATAGGGGTACGCAGTTCGTGAGACACGTTGCTGACAAACATCTTCTGCGAGTTGAATGATTTTTCCAGTCTGTCGAGCAGGGCATTGAAGGTAAGGCTCAGTTCGCCTAATTCGTCTTTCTCATTCTTGACAGGCAGGCGTTTGTTGATTCGTGAGGCGGTTATGTTCTCCGCTTCTTTCACGATGCTTCTGATGGGTGTCAATGCGCTCCGGGCAAGGAGGTAACCTACAATAATCAGCACGGTCAGTCCGCTGAACAGTAATAGGGCAAGTGTCTCTTTCAGGATTTCCCGCTTGGCATATCCGTAGCCGTCGTAGGCAGCGGCGGTAACGATGTAATCCTTGCCTCCGAAAGTATAGATGATGCCTACTCCCTGGTAATCCTCGATGTAGAAGTCTATTTCTTTCTTTTGGAGGATGCGCTCTATCATTTTCGGAGTTTCCTTTATGATGTCGTTTTGTAAGGCGTCGTGGTATAACATCCGGAAGTCGGTGTCGTAGACGGCTACTTCTACTTCGTCAATGAACTTTTTGTTGTTCAGGTAAATGGATTGCATGGTTTCGGCATCCACCTGGTTGTTCAGAAACAGGTGTGCCTTGGTGATTGCTTCGCTTTTCAGATTCCTGAAAAAGGCATTGCTGCGCGAGTGTTCACTGACGTAGTAGATGGCAGTGATGAATACCAGGAATACGGCAGCTGTGATACAGGTGTACCGCAGGGTTAAGGCTGTCCTGATCTTCATAGTTTATCCGTCAGTATAAAGCCCATACCGGCTTTGGTATGGATCAGTTTGGTGTCGAAGTCCTTGTCTATCTTTTTGCGAAGATAGTTGATGTATACATCGATAAAGTTGGTTCCGGTATCAAAGTGAGTATTCCAGACCTTTTCGGCTATTTCTATGCGGCTGAGAACCCGCTCTGCATTCTCGGCCATGTAGAGCAACAGGTTGTATTCTTTGGGTGAAAGTTTGATGGGAGTGCCGTTTCGGGTTACGTTCTTTCCTTGTAGGTCAATGTACAGGTCGGAATATCTGATCTCTCGGGGCTGCGGTGCGGCTGCTTCATTATTACGTTTCAGCAGTACCCTGATTCTTGCATAGAGTTCGCGGAAATCGAAAGGCTTCACCATGTAGTCATCGGCTCCTGCATCGAATCCATCCAGTTTATCATCTGTAGAGCCTAAGGCTGTCAGCATCAGGATAGGGATGCCTGGATTCGTTTTGCGGATTTCTTTACATAGTTCAAAGCCATCCATCTTGGGCAGGATAATATCGGAAATTACCAGGTCGAAAGTATGGGCACGGAAGAGGCGTAGTCCCATGATGCCATCGTAAGCCACCATGGTTTGATAACCATTCTCTTCCAGTCCATTCTTGAGCAGGCTGGCTACTCTTGGTTCGTCTTCAATAATCAATATCGTATGCATGGTCCGTATTTTTTATAGATTCCAGTTGTTTTTGTTTGAGACCATACAAATATAGAGATTATTTGTGAGTTTCTCTTTTCTTACTCTTTTAATAAAGGTAACTGATTCAGCATATTCCTGATTTTAATAGCAATACGTGGCATTGGTTCGGCTACGGTCAATCCTATCAGGTCATATTCGGAAGCAATGTCGTTAATCACGCGGACTACTTCCTCGGTCTTCATTCCGCCCGGTTCTACGCCGACGCCTGCTATCATGTCGGCAGGATCTATCACGTCCAGGTCAAAGTGGATGACAACCTTGGAAGCTCCGGTACTTTTCAACCATTCCATAATGGCGGAACTGTTGTCCGCTGTTTCTTTCGGTGCCAGACCTTTTATGCCCAATTCCTTTTGCCGTTCCTGCATGCCTTTGTCCCATGAACGCAGCCCTACGATTAATGCTTTGGAAGCGTCAAACTTACCGGGCAACAAGTTCATAATCTCTTCGTCACCCATTCCGAAGCAAGCGGTGAGGGCCATGGCATGATACCCTTTGTATTCATCATAAGGCAGGTTGATGTCCGGATGCGCATCTATCCAGACTATGGCTACATCGTTCGGGTATCGGGCAGCCAGATAAGTGAACGGAACAACGCTGACCGAACATTCTCCGCCCAGGATGATAATCCGGTCCGGTTTGTTTTCGTTAAGTATATCGAGCGCAGCCTTGCTTTGTTTGACAATCACGTTACGGGAGCTGATACCCTTTTCCGTTGTTCTGTCGTTTATATCGAGAGATACCGGAACTTCCACGGTTTTCTGATTGCTGTCCGGAGCCAGCAGGTTCAGTAACTGGGCACCTAAATAATAACCTCTGGAAGAGTCTTCTGCCGGAATATCCGGCATCCAATGATCTACGATTCCGCCTTGCCATTGCGGATAAATCAGGCGGAGAGGGGTGGTTTCTTTCTTCATATCTTTACTTTTTACGGGTTGTTGTGCATACATTGAAGCGACTCCAATAATGAGTGCAGCTGATAATAAATACTTTCTCATTTTTAGGTACAAAAATAAGAAGTGGCGGAGTAATACACAAGTACGGCTAAATTATTCATATACTGATAAATTTATCCCTACCTGTAAAAGCGTTTATTTCATTTTTACGAGAATGGGATCTAAGCGATAAATTTTTAGTGATAAAATGTAATGAATGCGAAACGTTTTGGTAGATGTTTTTTGTTTGTCCGGCATACTTTCTTTTGCCTGTTTGCTTGTCCTTTTCTTAATAAGCTGTATCTTTGTAGGTAAACTAATGTATTCCAATTAATACTCAGATAATATGGAAGAGCTTCAAGATAAATATGTGCGTTTCGATTGGGCAATAAAACGCTTGCTCCGTCAGAAGGCAAACTTTGGTGTATTAGAAGGTTTCCTCACCGTGTTTTTGGGTGAGAAAGTTACTATTCTGGAAATACTGGAGAGTGAAGGTAATCAGCTATCTGCCGAAGATAAATTCAATCGTGTGGATATTAAGGCGCGTAACAGTAAGGATGAGATTATTATTATCGAGATACAAAACACTCGTGAACTTTATTATCTGGAACGGATTCTTTATGGCGTTGCCAAGGCCATCACTGAACACATCTCGTTGGGCGAGACTTATTATAAGGTGAAGAAAATATATTCTATCAGTATTCTTTACTTTGATATCGGGAAGGGTAGTGACTACCTGTATCATGGTCAAAATCATTTTGTAGGTGTGCATACAGGTGACCGCCTGCAAGTGAATGTCAAAGAGCGTGATGCTATCGTACCTCGAATGCCTGCTGAGATATTTCCTGAATACATCTTGATTCGTGTGAATGAGTTTGATAAGGTGGCTGCCACCCCGCTTGAAGAATGGATGAAATACTTGAAGTATGGCACTATTTGTCCTGATACCACAGCTCCCGGTTTGAGTGAAGCTCGTGAGAAACTGAAATATTTTTCCATGCCTCCTAAAGAACGTATGGCTTATGATGAGCATTTGAGTGCTGTGATGATTCAGAATGATGTGCTGGATTCAGCCAAACTGGAAGGCAAGATGGAAGGACGTGAGGAAGGACGTGAGGAAGGACGTGAGGAAGGACGTGAAGAAGGTCGTGCAGAAGGTCGTGAAGAAGGACGCGCGGAAGCTTACCTGACCGTTGCCCGTAACATGAAGCAATTAGAGACTCCTATTGACATTATAGTTAAAGCTACCGGTCTAACGCCAGAAGAGATTGACGCTTTGTAGTCTTTTGTGCAGTTTTCCTCTGATATGATTACTTTTGTGCAAACTTGACTCTATGTATAAGAAGAAAATACCTTTTGATATTGATTGTGGCATAAAGATAACGATGGAGGTGATAGGCGGTAAATGGAAGTCCTGTATTATTCAGGAATTGCTCACCAGCCCTAAACGCCCGAGTGAATTGCATCGTTTGTTTACAGATGCAAGTCCTCGGGTTATCAATCAGCAGTTGAAAGAACTGGAAATGCACGGCATGGTCGAGAAGAAGATATTTACAGTACTTCCGCCTCACACGGAATACTCCATAACGGAAGCGGGCAGAACACTCGTTCCCATTATCGAACAGCTTGAGGCATGGGGCGGTGATTTCCGTCCGAAGATGAAAGAGATACTGGGAATGGAATAGATTTGCAGCCTGTTGTTTTAGTCGAATGGTACCTTCCAATTTTCATCCAGATAGGCGGCGAAACACATGCCTATCTGTTCTTTATTGTTCTTTTCTTCGGCCAATGCAGGTATCTCGTCCAGAGAGAAATAGTTGCTTTCGGTAGTCTCTATATTGCTCTGAAAACTTCCGCCTGTTACTTCGCAAAGAACAAAGGCTTTGCAGACATTGTATGCATAAGGAGGCACGTTGTGCAGGTTTCTATCCTGCAAAGCAATCAGGCGTACGGCCTTTACATCCAGTCCGGCTTCTTCTTTGACTTCTTTCTCCGTATTGGTTTTGATGCTTTGGTTGACGTCTACCCAGCCACCGGGCATAGACCATACACCAGCTTTTTCCTTTACCAGAAGTATTTTCCCGTCTTTAAAGATGGCGGCCCGGGTATCCAGTTTAGGTGTTTGGAAACCGGTTTCATTGCAGAATAATTCTTTTACTTTCTCTATCGGCAGATCGCTTTGATGGCTCATAATCTCTGCCGATATTTCCCGGATACGTTCAAAACGCTCGATGTCGAAGGGATCGCGGGAGTAGGTCAGTCCTGCCTGAGCTATGAATTGTAATTCCTTGGCCCATTCGAGCCAGCGGGGATCAGTGTTCTTATTCATTGGATATCTGAGTTTAAAGTATCATATACAATTTTGGATATACTGGCGATGATAGCTGCATTATCTGCATCGGTTTCCTGCGACTCCATGACGAAGACAGCTATATAATATTTCTGTCCGTCGGGCAGGATAACAAAGCCTGCATCATTATCAGCAATCTTTATCCCTTCCGGAGTCCGGTCGGAAGAGCCGGTCTTATGGCCTACGATTACGTTGGCAGGCAACTGGCCTTTCAGCTTATCTTTACCGGTAGAGGTTTCCTGCATAATTGCTTGCAGGAAATCTTTATATTGGGCGGCAAACAGGGGGTGCTTGTCGGCTATATTCAATAGCCTTACTACTTCTTCCGGAGTACTCCAGTTCAGATAGGCATCTTCGGAGGTATGCATGAGGGTTTCCGTTGCCGCAAGATTACAATCCTTTATTCCTAACGATTTCACATACTCATTTACTTGGTCTATACCGCCGGCATATTCTATAAGGATATCACATGTATTGTTATCGCTTTTCGAAATGGTGTATTTCAGCAACTCTCCGAGGGAAATTGTAATATCCTGATCGGGGAATTTATCTCTTAACGGACTGTATGTGTTGGGCGTCAGTTGAGAAGACTTTACTTCGATAAGACTGTCTAAACCGACGTGGTCTTTATCCATCTTGTCCAAAACGGCCAGTCCCACGTGAAATTTGAAGACGCTTAACAGGGGGAAATGGATTTGGTTATTATAAACGGCTACAATCTCATCATTGGCGAGTACGGCAACACCTACCGTAGCTTTTTTATCTTTCAGAACAGAATCTATTTGTTGCTCTATCTTCTGCTTCGGGGTGCGGTTGGTGGTATTGCATGCACTGAACAAGATTGCCAGCGCCATACAGCTTAAAAAGAATTTTGCTTTCATAAATCTACTTTAGCGAGTTAATATTAATTCCGGTCTTACTTCTCTTATCATAACAGGTGCAATTCTTTAGCAATCCGGCAAGCTTCTATTGAATTGTTTACCTGAAGTTTCTCCAGGATATTTTGCCGGTGCCGGTTTACGGTATTTACACTTATGGATAATGCTTGGGCAATGTCCTTACTCATTTTCCCCTTATTTATCAATTGCAGGATTTCTCTTTCTCGGTCTGACAACAGGTCGTTGCAATTCTGCTTTTCCAGTTCGAGGGTTTGCCCGTCTGCTGAGTTAAGAATGGTGCAACTTAACGACGTATCCATTGAAAAGTTGTAAAGGCATAAGGACAACCATACACTTCCGTTTGAGTGGCTCGCTATATAAAACATTCTGTGCAAGATGTGTACATACCTGCCCGAATGATCGCGCATGCGTATATTGTGTATGAGGTGGTAGTCCGGACGTTTCTTTTCAGGAACACTTTTCAGGAAGTGGAAGAAGCGGAGTTCCTGCAAATGCTTTTCCTGTAGGTCGTCCGGATGGATGTGGCTGAATATTTCTTCTTCCCATATAGACTGAATGGTTTTGGCGGTATTCCGTTCTGACAATCCCAGATTCTCGGCTACCCCGCCGTAATAAATATAACTAATATTTGCTTTCATATCGCTCAATACTGCTATGGCATTTTCGGTCTGTGCATATATGGAAGCTATATGTTTGCACTCATTCAGGCGTTCCGTTTGTTTTTGTTCCTCGGTGAACGCTTGTTTCAGTAACTCTTTCTTCAGTTTATTTACGATGTCCATACGGCATGGAGATGGGAAAAATGGTTATTAATCAGTATTGCCGACTTATCTGTAAGCCTTTACCTTTGCAAAGGTAATGAAAACTAATGGTTATTTATTTAAGTACAATAAATTATGGAGAGTGAAAAAGCAAAAGCGAAAGCCGGGAAATTGTATGATGCCAATAATGATATGGAGCTTGTATCGGAGAGGGAAGTTTGCAAAGAAGTATGTTATGAACTGAATAGTCTGCGCCCTTCACAAAAGAAAGAACGCGAGAGCATTATCCGCCGGTTGTTCGGCAAGACCGGGAAATCCTTCTTGATAGAACAACCGTTTTATTGTGATTACGGATATAATATAGAAATAGGGGAGAACTTCTATTCGAACGTGAATTGCGTTATTCTGGATGGAGCCAAAGTTACATTTGGCGATAATGTTTTTGTGGCTCCGAATTGTGGTTTCTATACTGCCGGACATGCCTTGGATGCGGAGCAGAGAATCCAGGGACTTGAATATGCTTATCCTATCACTATCGGAAATAATGTGTGGATTGGTGCCCAGGTCTGTGTGTTGCCGGGAGTGACGATTGGTGATAATACGATTATTGGTGCCGGAAGTGTGGTCACAAAAAGTATTCCTGCCAATGTACTGGCTGTCGGTAATCCTTGCCGTGTGCTACGTACGATTACCGAAGCGGACAGGGCTAAATATATATCAGAATAATAATTCATTAAAATGACACGGGAAATGAAAAAGTTACTTTTTAGTCTGTTGATGATGATTGGGGTGGAAGCCTCTTTTGCACAGACGTTGGAAAAAATGCAGTGGTTCAACGAACCTGAACAGTGGGAAATAAAGGATAAAAGTCTTTCAATGTTTGTCACTCCGCAGAGTGATTACTGGCGTATCTCTCATTATGGCTTTACTGTGGATGACGCCCCTTTCTATTATGCAACGTATGGCGGTGAATTCGAAGTTAAAGTGAAAGTGACGGGCGATTATAAGGCACGCTTTGACCAGGCGGGACTGATGTTGCGCATCGATCATGAAAACTACATCAAAGCAGGTATTGAGTTTGTAGACGGAAAATTCAATCTGAGTACAGTGGTGACTCACAAGACCAGTGACTGGAGCGTAATCACGTTGGATAAGCCCGTTCCTTATATTTGGATTAAAGCTGTCCGCAGGCTGGATGCTGTTGAAATCTTCTATTCGTTTGATGACAAGACTTATACGATGATGCGGAATGCATGGTTGCAGGATAATATTCCAGTGAAGGTTGGATTCATGGCTGCCTGTCCCGACGGAGGCGGGTTTAATGTTAAGTTTGAGAACTTCAAGGTAAAGCACCTGCCTGATATGCGCAGGTTGGAATGGCTGAAAAGGAATGCAGAATAAATAGGGTTGGTTCAATTAAGTTTGGTAAAAAGACAAATGCCGGCAAAAAAGAAGAGTGATTCTTTATTTGCCGGCATTTATTCTGTTTTGAAATTTAAAGAATTTATTTTCTGAAATAGCCTTGTTTAATATCCTATTGTGAAGCGCTCCTTGTGGTGCTTCTTCTGTTCCAGCTCGTCTACCATTGCCACGGCATAGTCTTCAACGGAGATATTGCTGTCTCCATTTGCATCTACCACTAAGTCGTCTTTTCCGAAACGGAACTTTCCGGTACGTTTTCCCGGTGTCATGTTGGCGGCAGGAGAGAGGAATATCCAGTCAATATCTTTTTCCTTGCGAAGTGTATTCAGATAGAATTCTCCGAGGGATTTGATTCCGGGCAACAGTTGGGCTGGAACATCGTCAGCATCCATCACCATCTTTCCGGGAGCGTAGAACAGGGTTCCGGCACCACCCACGATAAGCAGACGCTCAACGCCGGCTTTCTTCACACTATCCACTATCAGCGGATAGTTCTTCAGCGTTTCTTCGTAAATATTGGGGTTCTTCCAGCCGGGGTTATAAGCACTGATGACGGCGTCTTTTCCTTTACAGGTTTCAATCAGAACATCGGCATCGGTCACATCTGCCTGAACGACTTTCAGGTTCGGATTGCTGACAGTCACCTTAGCCGCGTCGCGTACGATGGCAGTTACTTTGTGGCCTCTGTTCAGTAATTCATTGAGGATAGCGGTTCCTACAAAACCGCTGGCTCCTATTAGTACTACATCTTTCATAATGGTTCGTTATTTATATTTCTATATTAAACTGTTTATCTACAATAAAAGTTTGACGGTGGTTGCTCTTTTTGAGAATGTTTAATAACTTGTCCTCTTGTCAATCAGCTTAATCTTCGGGATGCAAGAAACTATTCTTCAAAATTCTAAAATCTAATCTTACAACAGTTGTGTTTCTTTCTTACAATAGTTGTTGTAAGAAAGAAACACAACTGTTGTAATAAAATATAATATATGTTGTAAGAATAATAATGTGCATAAACAGAATTAGTTTCTTGCGGATAGGATTTTAATTCTACGCAATTACAGAAATAATTTATAATAAGTTGTCAATAGGTTCTTTGCAACCCGGTTGCATTTCCTGTTCCTTACCTTTGTACCAAATAAAAAAGTAAGAAGATTATGGAAAGTACATGTCAGTGTTGTTGTTCACATACTCATTCGCAGAGCAAAGAAAAAGAGAAATCTCTCATTCGGAAGTGGTGGGCTCCGGTGTTGTCCGGTGTCTTCCTTCTGCTGGGTATTATCTTCCAGCATAAGGAATGGACGTGGTTCGCTAATCCGGTTGTCGAGCTTCTTTGGTTTCTTATAGGCTTCCTGCCTGTCGGACTGCCCGTGATGCGCGAAGCCTGGGAGAGTATTTTGCAAAAAGACTGGTTCAACGAGTTTTCGCTGATGGCATTGGCTTCCCTTGGAGCCTTCTATATCGGAGAATATCCTGAAGCACTGGCAGTAATGCTGCTCTATTCCATTGGAGAGATGTTGCAGGATAAGGCTGTGAACCAGGCATCCCGTAATATCAAAGATTTGCTGGATGTACGTCCCGAACAGGTAGACGTATACCGAATGGGGGGACTGACTACCGTTTCCCCCCGTGAGGTAAATGTAGGAGAAGTGATCGAAGTGAAGCCCGGCGAACGCGTTCCCTTGGATGGTAGCCTGCAAAATCCTTATGCCGTCTTCGATACTTCGGCACTGACGGGGGAGAGTATGCCGCGCAATGTCTCCGAAGGAGGCGAGGTACTTGCCGGTATGATTGTCAGCGGACAGGCAGTGAGCATACAAGTGACGAAGCCTTATGACCATAGCACTCTGGCACGTATTCTTACTTTAGTTCAGGATGCGGCGGAACGGAAAGCACCGGCGGAACTTTTTATCCGGAAGTTCGCCCGTATTTATACACCGATTGTAGTACTGTTGGCTTTTCTTATCGTTGCCCTTCCTGCACTTGTTGCGGCTGTGCATCCGGGATTTGACTATGTGTTCAATGACTGGCTCTATCGGGGATTGGTATTTCTGGTAATATCCTGCCCTTGTGCATTGGTTATCAGCATCCCATTGGGTTATTTTGGCGGAATAGGAGCGGCTTCGCGTACAGGTATCTTGTTTAAAGGAAGTAATTATCTGGATGCCATAACCCGTATCAATGCAGTTGTATTCGATAAAACAGGTACGTTGACTACCGGTAGTTTCCGTGTGACATCCATACAGGCAACAGATATCCCCGAAGATGAATTACTGAGTTTAGTGGCATCTGTAGAAAAGAAGAGTACCCATCCTGTGGCACAAGCCATTGTGCACTATGCTGCCGGACGTGGTGTGAAACCTGCGGTTGTGACCTCTCTGAACGAATTGGCCGGATATGGTCTGGAAGCTGAGGTGGAACACCATCAGGTATTGGTCGGTAATATCCGTTTACTGATCGACCGTCAGATAGCTGTACCCGGAGAACTTGCGGATTGTATAGCTACGGTAGTGGTCTGTGCCGTGGATGGGAAGTATGCCGGACAACTGCTACTTTCAGACACTCTGAAAGAGGATGCGGTAGATGCTATTAAAAAATTAAAGGCTTTAAAAATAGATAATATTCAAATGTTATCCGGGGATAAACAAGAGATTGTTAATATCTTTGCAAAGGAATTGGGAATTGACAAAGCCTACGGCGACTTATTGCCGGAAGATAAGGCCGTTCATTTGGAACAACTCAATTCTGTTCCGGGTATGTCTGTCGCATTTGTCGGAGATGGCATGAACGATGCCCCTGTGTTGGCTCTCAGTGATGTGGGCATTGCCATGGGAGGGTTAGGCTCGGACGCTGCCATCGAAAGCGCGGATGTCGTTATTCAGACTGATCAGCCATCCAAAGTTGCAACCGCCATCTCTATAGGGCGGGCAACGCGACGGATAGTGATGCAAAATATAGTAGGTGCTATTACGGTGAAGGTGTTGGTGTTGCTGGCGGGTGCCTGCGGATTTGCCACCCTTTGGGCGGCAGTGTTTGCTGACGTCGGCGTAGCTTTGTTGGTGGTGCTGAATTCAGTCCGTATATTGAGAAAGAAGTTTTAAGAAATATGGAAGAAATATATTTGCATAAATTGTCCCTGCGGGATATAAAGCCTACGGCCATGCGTCTGCTGATTCTCCGTACTATGATGGAGATGAAGCGGGCTGTGTCCGTCACCGACCTGGAAGAGAAACTTGATACGGTTGATAAATCTACCATTTTCAGGACATTGACCCTGTTCCTTTCCCATCATCTGATACATGGAGTGGATGACGGAAGCGGTTCGCTGAAATATGCGGTTTGCGAAGATTGCTGTATGTGTACGGTGGAAGACCAACACATGCATTTTTATTGTGAGCAGTGCCACAAGACGTATTGCATCCGAAGTGTGCATGCCCCAACGGTCAACCTTCCGGAAGGGTTTATGCAGACTGGAATAAATTACGTTATCAAGGGCATTTGCGCAGATTGTGCAGTTCATCAGAAAATAGACACAGAAGAATAATAAAGATGTGATGGGATATTTCTATTACTTATGCTTCCTTTTATTAGGATTCTTGTCTTTGCCTGTCTGCGCAGGCGAAGACAAGCGTGTGCCGGAACAATATACCAAAGAGTATATGATGAAGAATTACATGACCCAACCCGACCGGGTCTTGCAATTGCTGGACGAAGCCGAAGCAAATGGTGCAATGCCTTTGAATGTCGTTGATGAACTGCGCAGCGTGGTTTATCGTAATATGTATAGAAATAAATCTGCTTTTCATTATGCCCGCAGGGCTTATGTTCACGATTCTCTTTCTCACAATGCTCCTTCGCATCTGTTGACGATGACGGTGGCTATGGCCGAATTGTCTCATCTGCTAAGTGAATATAAGGAAAGCATGCGCTATGCTGTACAGGGTATGGAACTGGCGCGCGAACTTAAAGATATACAGTCTGAATGTAAGTTGCTGTTTTGCATGGGAGAGAACAAAAGAATGCTGTCTTTCAAAGAAGAGGGGTATCAGTTTTTTGATCAGGCTATTGGTTTGCTTGATGACTCTAAAAATGAAGATCACGAGGTAATGCTTTCTTATTTTTATGGAGTGAAGATGGGATATCTGATTGCTGACAAGCGATCAAACGATGCCTTAGAAATAGGTCTGCAACGTGAAAAGCTGCTTGACAAGATGAGTAAACAACCGGAAATCCGTGCGGATCTACTGGATCTGCAATTTACGTATATATACTCCAAATTGGCCTATCTTTTCCAATTAACGGGAGACCGGGAGCGTGCGGCTGCTTATTATAAGAAATATCAGTCGACAAATGCTTCTTCTACTCCTGATGGTAAATTTGATGCCACTCCTTATTTATTACTTTTGGGAGAATGCCAGGCCGTATTGGACAATTGTCGTGATTTTAAGGAAGTGATGCGACAGCAGGATACATTGAACAACCAGTATCTCACTATCCTGAATCTGGAAATACTGGCTAATACAAAATTAGAGAACTATAAAACGGTTATAGATCTTCAAAGGGTTATCGCTGCAATAAAAGATAGCATTTATCAGCGGGAAAAACAGAATGCTGCACTGGAACTGGATACGCTCTACGAGCTGAATGAGAAAGAAGCACGTATTTCAGAACAGGCGTTTCAGTTGAAGATACGTAACATTACGCTGATATGCATTCTGAGTGGTACATTGCTGGCGCTATTCTTTTTGTGGAGACTTTGGCAGCAAAACCGTGTAATCAGAAACAAGAACAAAGCATTGGTAAAACGTATCAATGAGCAATTCTCCATGCAGGAGGAAATGGACCGCTCACAGTCGGGCATAGCGAAAGATCTTTCTTTTCCCGAAAAGGTGGAAGATGAGTCCGGTGCTAACGAAGAGCAGGATAAGCAGATGAATAAGATGATTTTCGAGAAGTTGGATTACATCATAAAACGGGATAAAATGTATCTTTCTCCCAACTTGTCGAGGGAGGAGTTGACCCGAATTGTTCGCATGAATAACACTCGTTTTGCCAAGATGATAAAGGAGAATACGGACACTAACCTGAGTGGATATATCAATAACCTGCGCCTGGATTATGCGATATATTTAATGAAAGAACACCCCGATTATACTTTGCGTGCTATAGCGGAGTCATCGGGTATCAGCAGCATGCCTACGTTTCATCAGTTGTTTAAGGGAAGAACGGGAATGACTCCTATGGAGTTTAAGAATGCCCAAAATGATATTAATACTTAAAGTGTTGTGTGTTAGGTATATAATACTTTTCTTAATAACTTTTGATACTATCTTTAATAACTATATAAAATATATTTCAAGGTATTTTCTGAGAATTGAGTTCCTTTGTAACTCTAATCTTTATTTTGACACATTCACCCTCATGAAGATAACTTGAATTATGATGTATATTTTACATTTAATAACTCTGTTTGCTTTCATTGTTTCACTGATAGCGGCAGTCTATTATTTTCAAAAATATAATAAGATTCGCAACCGTCTCTCCGGTATTGATGGTAAGCAGGAGCTGATGAAGCCCTATAATCTCTTGATGCAAGAATTGGAGCAAAAGCAACAGCAGTTGAAACAGCAGAACCTTCAACAGCGTTTGCTGGTGAAAGCCATTAAGCTGAAACTGTGGAAATGGGATTTGAAACGTAAAGAAATTATCTGGGGTGGGGATTTGGAGAAAGATGAGCAGGAAGTTACAGTCGTGAACGCAGATGAGCACCTGTCGCATATATTACCGGAATACAGAAAGAGGATATATGAAATGATAGATGGATTGGAGAAAGACTCTGCCAAGCTTATCGATGAAGAATTCTTATACCAGAATGAAGATAATACTTTATCATGGAGGAATATCTATGGTGCCGTATATGAATATGATGAGAATGGAAAACCTGCTGTGCTGATCGGAGGTACCCAGATCATTGGCGAGAGGAAAAAACTGGAAAATGATTTGCGGGATGCGAAAGACAAAGCAGAGGAGGCCAACCGGTTGAAGACGGCCTTTCTGGCAAATATGAGTCATGAGATTCGTACTCCTTTAAATGCCATTGTTGGTTTCTCCGGCATATTGGCAGATACGGAAGATATAGCGGAAAAGAAAGAGCTTTGTAATCTGATCAACCACAACAATGCGCTTCTACTGAAAATAGTGGATGATATTCTTGATATTTCGAAAATAGAGGCGGGGTATATAGATCTGCATCCCACATGGTTCTGTCTGTCCGACCTGATAATGGAAAGTGCTACTGAATATCGGGTGAAAACGGCCGGAAGACTGGATATTCGTATTCATAATACAGGGCAGGATTATATGGTTGAATTGGATGCAAAACGTGTGAAACAGATATTAAATAACTTCTTATCCAATGCTTTGAAGCATACGCAGGAAGGGTATATTGATATTACTTATGGCATTGCGGAGCAAGGTATTAAGATTAAAGTAACGGATACGGGGTGTGGTATTCCGCAAGAAAAATTGTCTATTGTTTTTGAACGTTTTGAAAAAGTGGACGCTTTTACACAAGGAGTCGGGTTAGGGTTGCCTATCTGTAAATCCCTTGTGGATTGTATGGGTGGATCTATTGGGTTGACTTCGGAAGAAGGAGTGGGTACAACTGTTTGGGTTACATTGCCTTGTGGTACTGCACCTGTTCCAAAGTTGCACAAGGAAACGTCAATCGACAACTTCTATTCCTAATCCTGTGAGCAATCCTTCCAATCCATAGCGGGAGAATTTCGCTTTTTTCAGACGGTTGGCAGCGGGATTCAAGGCATAATTGCGTGCAGTAGTGAAATCTGCTTTTTCCAGGTTGGTGTGATGAAAAGATGCGTAACAGAGATCACATTCTTTAAATACTGCATTGGAAAGGTCGGTTTCCATGAAGTCTGCGTTTTGCAAGTCGCACCCTGTGAAACGGGTTCCTTTGAGTTTCATCTCGGTGAACAGTGCATAAGACAGCAGACAATTATGGAATTCCACGGACAAACCGAAGCGGTTGCTAAGACTGAAGTTGATGCCTGTCATTTTGCAATCGGTGAACAGGACATCAAGCCAAGAGGTATTACTGGTTTTTACTAATGAAAGGTTGCACTCCTTGAATGTGCATTTTTCGAATATAACTCTTCCGATTGATTTATCTGAAAAATTACATTTGTCAAATGTACATTCATAATAATTTGTTTCCAGCTCTTCGATGGAGAAATCTACTTTTTCTATGGTCTTGTCTTCCATTTATCTTTTCAATTAATTCATTGCTTTGAATACGGGTTCCGGTTTCTGTATTTCTGATTCGAAGCCGAACCAATAACCTTGATTGGTTTCCTCATTGACAGGCAGAAAGCAAAGGCGAAGATTATCCTTGTATTGGCCATACAGTACTTGCCAGTTCTCCGGAGGAACCTGCCGTTTGGTCTTAACCTTCTCTGCCGGAAGTTTTTTCAGTGACATACCGGCCTCTATCCAAGCGATGCTGGCTTCTAACTGATACTCCGGATAGTTGTGTTTGCAGAATTCATACAAGATGAGTCCTCGCTTTTCCAGACTCATCGGTTGGTCTATCAAACCTATTTGTATCAGATGTTCCAGAAACCGATACAGGAATTTTTCTTCTTTCAGAATGAGTTTCCGGGTGATGGACTGCCAGGCCGGAGTATTATAAAATCCATCCAGCAGGCGGGAGAGTTGGCGGGCTGTTTGCAATTCACTTACATTGATCTCGCGGGTTTGAAGCACTTCATAGGGTGGAAGTGGAGAATATTGGATACCCAATTCTTCCGCTCTTCTTCGCATCTCCGTGCCGGGAAGTAATTTGAGAGATTCCAGTTGTATTTCTCCCGCACCGTATGCTGCCAAAACACGGATGTCTTCGAATATTTCTGAAAGATGGTAGAGTGGAAGTCCTGCAATTAAATCGGCATGTGTTTCCATATTGGGTAGAGAACACAGGAATTTCAGGCCTTCCAGTGCATCTGTCAGCTTTCCCATTCTCCGGCTTTTTTCGAGTACAGGTTCACGCAGGCTTTGTATACCTGCTTCCAGGTGTAACAGACCTTTGGGCAAATGTTTTAATTCTTCTTTCAGTTCTTCGGAAAGTAGTGCAGGGTGTATTTCCAGGTGGAAACGTATATCCGGGTGATATTCAAGAAACAGTTCAAGCAATTCTTTTGCCCGGTGGGTATTGTAATTGAAAGTACGGTCGAGCACACGCACGTTTTTAATGCCATGTTGATGAATGATCCGGAGGCGTTCGCGGATAGCTTCTATGGACAGTGTACGTACAGGCTTTTCGCCTCCACTGACGCAGAATGCACAGGTGTTGAAACAGCCTCGTGTCGTTTCCAGCTGTACGAAAGGTTTGCTCCAATTAAAGAAGCGGCTTTTTTCGGGAGGTATGAGATCTGAGAATTTCAGTACGCGTGCTATTCCGTTGTCTCTGTACTGGCCGTTGGAGTCGAGGTAACAGAGTCCGGGAATGGTATTCCACTTTTCCGGTTCGTTCCGGCATGTGAGCCATTGCGGGAATACTTCTTCTCCTTCTCCTCTGAATACACAGCTGACATAAGGGTTCTTATGCAGGAAGTATTCATTGTCTCCCAAATACTCAGGACCGCCTAATACAATGCAGCATTGTGGCAGGAGCGCTTTTACTCTTGAAAGGATATGGAGCAATTGCTCATGGTTGAAAAGCCAGGTTGTAGCGGCAAGTATGTCAGGTTGGCGATGGTAGACTTCATTGACGGTCAGACCTACATTCTCATTGATAGTGGCTGATACGATATCCCATTCGATGGAAGTATCATCGGCAATCTGGGCTTGCAGTGCCGGAAGTGCCAGGGAAGAATGTGCGTATGAGCTGTTGAGGTCGAGCCAGAGTAACTTCATTTTATATAGGATTGGGTTTACAAAAACAGTTGCAAAGATAATGAATGTATTCTTATCTGCCTCTTTTCTGCCTGCCCAATCCTTTGCTTATACTCTTTTAGCCTGCTTTAGGTCCGACTACGGATATTCTGACGCATTCGCTGGGAACTAATGTCAGTAATTCATCCAGGAACTCACGGCTACATTCCAACAAGGTTTCCTGTGTCATTTCTTCTTTGGAGGTAGCGAAGAAGTGAAACAGGTTATCAGAATCAGGAAGTTTCTTTACTGAATAGATTATATCCGTTGATTTCTCATTGTATGCTTGCGCCAAATCATCAGCTCTTGCCCAGAATTGAGTTGCTTTGTCACCACCGATTTCTACGACTGCAATTAATTTCTCGTTTGTTTCCATAATCATTTATTTTAGTTATACATGTTGTCTTTAATATCAGGAGTCTGTTGATTTATGCTCCGTCATAATATTCGCAAATCAGGTGTCGTCAAACAAAAAATAAATGTAGAATTATCTACTTTCAACTTTTTGAAACAAAGAGACTGTTTGCGGCACACCTGATAATTCCGAACGTTAAAATAACAAATAAGCCTTTTTTATGGTTTCAGGAATTTGCCTTTTTTACAGAAACATGGGCATGTGGAGGGTTGATTTTATACTAACTTTGCAGTGCTTTTAACAAGTTATGCGAATCAGTAGTTGAATTTATTGCTTCATGTTTTTATTGTACTATTAAATAAGAAATTGAAAGAGTTCTACCAAACGAAAGGCTATGAAGATTCACGCATAGCCTTAGAACGTTGGTATGATATAGCAGAAAAAGTAGAATGGAAAAACCTATCTGATATTAAAGTAGATTTTCCTGCTGCTGATTATGTAGGCAATCAGCACTATGTATTCAATATTAGAGGTAACAATTATCGACTGATAGTAATTGTAAAGTTTACAATGGGCTGTATTTTTATTCGGAAAGTATGCACCCATAAAGAATATGATAAAATAGATTGTTCAACCATTTAAGATACAGGATATGAATAAAGTTAGTAAAGAACAATATGAATTTGCTTTGGCAAGAGTAGAGGAACTTCTGCCATTGGTTGATGATAATACCCCTGCAAACGATAAGAATGCGGTGGAACTTACAGTTTTTAACTAAAATAATAAAGCTCTGTTATTTTCATGGAGGTATCTACATGATTTAACATGTCATTCACTAGGTATTTACTTATGCCAATTTTGTTTATTGCGATTGTTGCCATTGAGTGCCTGGCCGCATAGAATTGAAGTTTTCAATATCAAGTTCTTTACTGATTTCTTTTAAACCAATGTCGATAGCACGGTTTAAATCAGCCATAGAAGAAAAACGCTCATAAAAGTTGAATACTCTATCTTTACCTCTATATTTATTAACTAAATCTTTGATAATAGGATGGATTTCTACTATCATTTTTGCTTGATTGTGCCCAGGTCTTATAGGAACGCATCTTTTCTTTTTTAATGATTGCTTTAAATGTTGCCATAATCTTAGGGTAAACAAACTCTATCTACTTGTAGGTTTAAAACGTTACTTGTAATATGGTTCTTTACGACATCTTTTCGGATTAATCCTCTCAAAATCCTGATATACAACAAAAAAGAGGAAAGTCATTGCTGAATTTCCTCTTTCTTTTGGGTGACTGATGGGACTCGAACCCACGACATTCAGAACCACAATCTGACGCTCTAACCAACTGAACTACAGTCACCATGTTTGCGTCATTTCTCAAACGCGGTGCAAAGATAGGTATTATCTTTGATACTGCAAATATTTGGCGAAATATTTTATTGAAATCTGCATTATTTTTTATTCTCCTTAATTCCTGCATTGCGCTGTTGGAGGAGCTTTCGGGAGTTTTTGACGAAGATATTCAGATGGTTACGTGCAGCTTCCGAGAGCTTTGTAATAGATGTGGAATCTATAGGATAAAGCACATAATTTTTTTCTTTGGTGAGATTGGGACGTGCTGTCCATACCAAATTATATTCGCAACGTTGTACTCGAACTTGTGGGGAGGTAGATGTTGTGGTGTCTTTTTCTAATTCTAATGTGAAAATGAGTCCTCCGTCAGTATTTATCTTACTCATGTTGGAGATAAAATTCCCTAAGGAATATACTACAGCGTGTTGTGTTCCGGTAATACTATCAGTGCGTAGTTCCATAGGTTGTATAACATGAGGATGGCTACCGATGATATGGGTAACGCCCTGTTTCAATAACCAATCAGCCAATTGTTGCTGTTCGCGACTGGGTAGCGATTGGTATTCGTTTCCCCAATGCATACAGGCAATGATAACATCAGGTTGCCATGATCGTGCTGTATCGATATCTTGTAACATGATTTTCTTATCAATATAGTTCACTATGTTGGGAAAGGATGGTTTAACTCCATTGGTATCATAGGTATAGTTAAGAAGGGCAATTCGAAAACCATTTTTGTGAATGAGTAATGGGTATCGTTGACAGCGTTCTTCTTCATTTCTATAAGTTCCGGTGTAGGGGATACGTAAGGAATCTAACATTAGGATTGTACGTTCCAAACCTTTTTTACCGCGGTCGAGACAATGATTGTTAGCTGTTAATAGAACGTTGAAGCCGGCTTCTTTAATGGCATATAAATATTCATCAGGTGCGCAGAAAGCCGGATAACCACTATAAGGTTTTCCACCGATAGGTACTTCTAAATTGCCGATAGCGATGTCCGCCCCACTGATTTGCTCTTTTACGAGAGAGAAGCAGGGAGAGTAGTCATAAGTCCCTTTATCTGTACGTGCGGCGTCAAGCTGGGCTTGGTGTTGCATCAGATCACCTACAAATAATAGAGTGATTTTGGCAGGAGGGATTGTGTCAGTGGATTCCGGCACCACTTGTTCCTGTGCTGTGCTACAACACGATATAAAGAAGAAAAGTAATGCAAGAGGAATTGTTTGTCTCATGACTTTGAGTGGATTAGGTTTCCACTGGATAAGATAAATACCGAAAGGAGTCAAGTGGTCACAATAGTCTCCTTCCGGTATTCGGTATTTTTATTATTGATATATTGCTTTCTTGCCAGCCAGCAATGTATTCTTCATCAAAGAAACGATAGTCATCGGTCCTACACCGCCAGGCACAGGAGTGATAAATGAACATTTCGGAGCAACCTCATCAAACTTGACATCTCCAGTAAGTTTGAAGCCTGATTTTTTTGTAGCATCCGGCACACGTGTAGTACCTACGTCGATAACCACGGCGCCTTCTTTTACCATTTCAGCTTTCACAAAGTTGGGTTGCCCCAATGCGGCGATGATGATATCGGCTTCCTGGCACTCTTTTACAAGATCTCTACTACGGCTGTGGCATACGGTTACAGTGGCGTCTCCCGGGTAGGCTTTCTGCATCATTAGTGCAGCCATTGGTTTACCGACGATATTACTACGCCCCAATACTACACACTTCTTACCGGAAGTTTCTATTTGATAGCGTTTCAGTAGTTCAAGAATGCCGTTAGGAGTTGCTGATACATAGCAAGGCAATCCTATGGACATGCGACCTACATTGATGGGATGAAATCCGTCTACATCTTTACGATAATCGATAGTTTCAATCACTTTCTGCTCGGAGATATGCTTGGGTAATGGGAGCTGTACAATAAATCCGTCAACATCTACATCTTCATTTAATTCACGTACTTTAGCAAGGAGCTCTTCTTCCGTAACATCCGCTTCATAACGGATGAGGCTGGATTTGAATCCACAAACTTCGCATGCTTTCACTTTGGCAGCAACATACGTTTCGCTGCCACCATCGTGGCCTACAAGAATTGCGGCAAGGTGAGGGCGTTTACCACCTTTTGCCACTATTTCTGCTACTTCTGCAGCAATCTCCTGTTTTACTTGTTCAGAGATTGCCTTTCCATCAATTAATGTCATATAAATATTTTTGTTTTGATTATAATTTATCTTGCATTGGAGTTCTAAAAGAGTATCGCAAATATAGAGTAAATAACCGAATATAACAACAATCCCGCTGACTTCATTTAAAATATGAAATTAGCGGGATTGGTATGCTTGCAGTTTATCTTTATTATTTCATCTTCGGCATCATTTTGCCCATCTTGCTACCCGTTACCATCTTCATCATCTTGCGGGTTTGGTCAAATTGCTTCAACAGGCGGTTTACTTCCTGAATATTCGTACCACTACCTTTGGCAATACGTTGACGACGCGAACCGTTCAGGATGGCCGGATTACTGCGCTCTGCCGGAGTCATCGAATAGATGATGGCCTCAATGCTCTTAAACGCATTATCGTCAATATCAATATCCTTGATAGCTTTACCTACACCCGGTATCATGGAAGCCAGATCTTTCAGGTTACCCATCTTTTTGATTTGTGCAATCTGGCTTAGGAAGTCGTTGAAGTCGAACTGATTCTTGGCAATCTTCTTTTGCAGGCGTTTTGCTTCTTCTTCATCGTACTGCTCCTGGGCACGTTCCACCAATGAAACGATGTCACCCATACCAAGAATACGATCTGACATACGTGAGGGATGGAACTGATCGATAGCATCCAACTTTTCACCTGTACCCACAAACTTAATCGGCTTGTTCACCACCGAACGGATAGAAAGAGCTGCACCACCGCGGGTATCACCATCTAATTTTGTCAGTACCACACCATTAAAGTCAAGACGTTCATTAAATTCTTTGGCCGTATTAACAGCATCCTGACCAGTCATGGAGTCTACTACGAACAGGATTTCGTTCGGATTGATTGCTTTTTTAATAGCGGCAATCTCGTTCATCATCTCTTCGTCTACTGCCAGACGTCCGGCTGTATCGACAATGACTACATCATATCCTTTCGCTTTAGCTTCTTGAATGGCGTTTTCGGCAATCTTCACCGGATTCTTGCTGTCCGGTTCAGAGTACATTGGAACTCCAATTTGCTCTGCTAATACGCGCAACTGTTCGATAGCGGCAGGGCGGTATACGTCACAAGCCACCAACAACGGTTTCTTGTTCTTTTTTGTTTTCAGCATTCGTGCCAGCTTACCGGAGAAAGTTGTCTTACCGGAACCTTGCAGACCAGACATTAAAATAACAGCCGGTTTTCCTTCCAGGTCAATTTCTGCAGTCTCGCCACCCATCAACTGGGTCAGCTCATCGTGCACGATCTTCACCATTAATTGGCTGGGTTTTACGGCTGTCAACACGTTTTGTCCCAATGCCTTTTCCTTAACCGTATCTGTAAAAGTTTTGGCTACTTTGTAGTTAACGTCGGCATCTAACAGTGCTTTGCGTACATCTTTCAGGGTTTCCGCAACATTGATTTCGGTGATTTTTCCTTCACCTTTCAGGATTTTAAACGACCTTTCCAGTCTTTCGCTTAAATTATCGAACATGATGATATAATTACTATTTATAAATTACAAATTACTCTTATTGAGGCGCAAAAGTACAAAAAATCCCTGTATCTACCTTCTTTTGAGGCAAGAATATTATTCAGTTGAGGTAGCAGGATAAGTGAAAAGAATAGTCGGTCCTTCCTTACTGTCATGGATTACCTGATAAGTACCACCGAAGTGTTTCAGTAATAAAAGGTTGACATCGTTACGTAAAGCAGAGTCCTGATTGGCATAATTGAGGTCTGCCAATGGAGAGTTCGTGATCTTGAAGCATAATATTTCTCCATTTTTATCTAAAGTGAATTGGATATCACGTTCTTCTTTGAAAGATGGAGAGGGGCAAGTAAGAATACTGACGATGAGTTGCATCATCCGGTTTGTATCAGTATAAACAATATACTCGTCAATGTCACTGTGGAAATGAATATGCAAGGTTGAATTCTGCATTTGTGCCATTCCTACGGAATCCTTGCAAAGTTGTACAATGTCATAGTCACTTAATTGGAACTTCATCATACCAGCCTCCAGACGGGATAGATCAAGAACATTGTTTACCAGACGCATTAGCTGTTCAGTGTTTTGCTGAATGATGTCTGCATACTCTTTACGGGTAGGCTCGTCAATTTCCACTTCGTTTGCTATGATTTGTGAGAAACCCAATACTCCGTTCAGAGGAACCCGGATGGCATGACTCATGTTAGACAAGAAACGGTTTTTCATTTCATTGGCCCGCTCTGTTTGACGTGTGGCTTTCTGGGTCTCTTTTTTTGAAATTTTCAATGCTTTTCGTATTCGGTTGATGCGGAGCATATAAGTGATACATAGCACAAGTATGATTCCAAGGCTCAGGAGAATACTGGTTTGTACACGATTCCTGAGTTTCCCGCGTTCCCATACTAGCTGGTTAAGATGGTATATTTCTTTGATTTCTTCCAATTGCTTGGCTGATATGGCAGCAGTCAATGAATCTTGAATGTGATTAGATTTTTCGTATAGTGGTAATGCTTCTGCATATTGGCCCATTTCCAGCAGGATATCAGCTTTGCGGGATAATTGTTTGGCGTATTCCGTTAATGCCGATTTAGATTGTTGCATATATATCAGAGTAGAATCCATGTGTACTAATGCATTTTGATAATTTTTAGTGTGGTGATAGTACTTGGCATAGGCATCATGATACATGGTTATGTAAGGGAGATAACTTTGAGGAGTTATGAAATCTTGTGCCTTCTTTATATAATATTGGGCAGAGTCGGTTTTTCCTATACCTGTATAGTAGTAGGACTGGAATACTGTTGAAAATAGATAGAGGTTGAAATAAGACTCGTACATGTCAGGGTCCCAGGCTAACATTTCCTCCATTAGCTGCTTGTTTTCATCTAAATATACTTTCAGTTTTTTATAATCATTTTGGTCATTGCTGAACATAATCAGTTGGCCCAAAACATTGACTTGCGTACTGCTTGTCTTTTGCTCGGAAGCATATTGATAGGCCTTGCGTAGCGCTTCTCCTTCTTCTTTCTTGCGATTGGTTTCATGATAGGCACTTGCCAGACATGAATATGCAGCTATGCATCCATCTACATTATCCAGTTCTTCTGCTATCTTGAGCATTTCCAATGCTTCATTGATGGCATATTCATACTTTTCGCTATAAATATAGGTATATATAAGCAGTTTTTGTGCGTTGAAGTACAAACGGTAGTATTTCATGCGTTCAGCAATGGGTTTTACATAATCAACCAATTTACTGACGCTGTCTATTTTTTCTTTATTATAGTAATATAGAATTTTAAAATAGGTACTGCTACAGATGTATTTAGCATTTTTTTGACGCTGCGCTTCGTTGAACATTTCTTCTGCATATTCTATATAATGCGGAGAATTCTGCTCCGTAAGCACAAGCTTTTCGAGTAATTTTAGTCTGGTCGTGTCATGTGGAAGTGTTTGCAACTCTGTTATAAGACTATCGGTAACAGATGATCGTTTGATTGGTCTGTTTGCAAATGTGAAAAAGATTTGAAGTAAAAGGACTACTATAAATAAGAGACGTTTCATTCTGATACCTCCTTTCTGCCAGTTGAGGCAATAGGATGGGTAAACAGGAAACGGGAACCATTCTTGTATTCGGGGTCAATCCATATTTTTCCACCGAAACGTTCCACAATCAGTTGGCAAATGGAAAGTCCCAATCCACTACCTTGCGCATTTTCATTCAGCTTTTCGAAACGATTGAATATTGTACCCTGTTTTTCCGGGGCTATGCCACAACCTGTATCTGATACGGCAAACAGAGCAACTTCTTCTGACTGTTTTTCTAATGAAAGAGTAATACTTCCTTCTGTGGTAAATTTAGTGGCATTAATCAGTAAGTTGATTAGTAATTGTTGAAGACGTGCTTCATCTGTATAGATTTCCAAGTTCTCTAAAGAAGTTTGGAACAGTACAGAAGCGGATGTTTGTTTTATCTTTTCTACCGTATCCACTACATTCCGGCATATAGCTACAGCATTATTGTTAGCGAAAAGAAATTGCATTTTGCCGATTTCCAGACTAGAAAGATCTACGACATCATCAATGAGTTTCAACAGTAAATCTGAATTCTGCTGAATGATTTCATTGCATTGTTGCCGGGTACTGATATCAATATTAGCATCCGTCAGGATAGCAGAGAAGCCGGATAAAGCATTTAGAGGCGTGCGTATTTCATGACTCATATTCGACAGAAAAACGCTCTTGGTGCGGATGGAATTTTCTGCAATTTGCCGTGCTTTTTCCAGTTTTAGCCTGGATGCTATCAGTCGTTTATTGATCTTACGGATGTAGAGTACCGATGCAATGGATATGCTTAAAATAAGGATACACCCCATGATAGAATAAAACAATAATCGGTTACGTTCATTTTGATTATCCATTTCAAGTCGGTCTACCTGATATATGGTTCGCAACAGATTAATTTGCGAGGAGTAGTTACGCGCATTGATAGAATCTCGTGCGGCATTGATATCCTGAAATATCTCGCATGCTTCTTTGGCTCTTCCACGTTTGATATACAGCCGTGCCAATGAATTCTTCATCTTCAGATATCTGTTGTAGACATTGGCGCTACTGGTGCTAATGGTCAGTTCATTATATAATTTTATGGCTTGTTCGTCATCTTCGATTTGCTTGGCATATTCGGCTTGGATGTATTTCAAAATAGAACTGTGAAAAAAGAATGGATAATATTCATACCATTCTTCTGCCTCCTGAATGTATTCCCGAGCCTGTTCCAGATTATTTGCGTGGAGATAATAATAGGCTTGAAAGATATTTTCTATGAAGCGGCTATGTCTATAGTCTTTTACTTGCTCCATCTGCTCCAAATAGTCTTTAGCTTCGTTTAATCGTCCTGATCTGATGAGTGTGGGGATTAATTGGATGAGTACTTTTTCTTGTAATTTTTCGGAATCTGCAATTTTATATAGCTTTTGTATGGCTATCTCATATTCCTCAATAGCTTCATTATTCATATTGGCATTGAGATAAGTATCACCAATGGCATAGTGTGATATGGCTATTCCTATGTCATATTTCATTAAGGTAGCTTGCTGTAGCATGGCATTTGCTTTTTCCAATGCTTCATTGACATGTCCATCAGATACAAGTGCATAGGCAGCCATTTGCTGCATGAGGAACATGTGTTTATAGTCCTTCTTGTTACGAAATGCGTCAACAAGCTCGTCTTCCCACTGGGTGATATCATGCAATCTGACTTCTTGAGAATAGGCCAGATTATTATCCATCAAGTACTCCATTAGGTGTGTACGCTCATTTACCAAATCCATATTTTTCGATTGGATGTAGTAAGCACTGTAAAATAGCATCAACAAAAATAGTATGATCGTTTTACTGAGCCTCACCTGATTAATTAAATGTTTATATAATGAAATCTGATTATTTGCGACAAAAATAAATAAAAAGGGCGAGATATCCGAAAATGTCTCGCCCTTTTTGTATATATAATCCTATTTATTGTTGATTTTGTCTTTTTTAGCTGTAGTTTTAGCTATTCATGCTCATTAGGAACTCGTCATTATCTTTGGTTTTTTCCATGCGGTCTTTCACAAAGTCCATAGCTTCAATCGGATTCATGTCAGCCAGATATTTGCGGAGTATCCACATACGATCCAACGTTTGCTTGTCTTGCAGCAAGTCGTCACGACGGGTGCTGGAAGCAACAATGTTGACAGCTGGGAAGATACGTTTGTTAGACAGATTGCGGTCGAGCTGCAATTCCATATTACCTGTACCCTTGAATTCTTCGAAGATAACTTCATCCATCTTGGAACCTGTATCAATCAAGGCAGTAGCAAGAATAGTGAGTGAACCACCGTTTTCAATATTACGGGCAGCTCCGAAGAAACGTTTGGGCTTATGAAGTGCATTGGCGTCCACACCACCGGAAAGTACTTTACCGGAAGCCGGAGATACTGTATTGTAAGCACGTGCCAAACGTGTAATTGAATCCAAGAAGATCACTACATCATGACCGCATTCTACCAGTCTTTTGGCTTTTTCCAGCACAATACCGGCGATTTTCACGTGGCGTTCGGCAGGTTCGTCAAAAGTGGAAGCAATGACTTCAGCATTTACAGTGCGTGCCATGTCGGTTACTTCTTCCGGGCGTTCATCGATAAGTAACATAATCATGTAGACTTCCGGATGATTTGCTGCGATAGCATTGGCTATATCTTTCATCAAGATGGTCTTACCGGTTTTAGGCTGTGCCACGATCAATGCACGCTGGCCTTTACCGATAGGAGCAAAGAGGTCTACTACGCGAGCAGACATAGAGTCTGAATAGCCACCTTTGCATAATCTGAATTTTTCGTCGGGGAATAATGGCGTGAGATGCTCAAATGGTACGCGGTCACGTACGAAGGCCGGGTCACGCCCATTGATTTTTTCCACTTTTACTAATGGAAAATATTTCTCACCTTCTTTGGGAGGACGGATTACACCTTCTACGACATCACCGGTTTTCAGGCCAAACAGTTTAATTTGAGATTGCGATACGTAAATATCATCCGGTGAAGAAAGGTAATTATAGTCGGAAGAACGAAGGAATCCGTAACCATCCTGCATGATTTCTAATACACCTGTACCGGTCAGGATATCATCGAATTCGTATACTTTTTCACGTTCAACCACAAGTCTGCGTTCGGGGGCGGGAGAATAATTCTCATTGTTAGCACTCTGTTGTGCAGGACGCTGCTGTTGTACGGGACGTGGGTTGTTATTCCGATTATTATTATTGTAAGGAGCATTATTACTGTTGTCCCGGGGGCGAAGGCGCGGACGTTGATTGGCAGGAACAGATTCAACTACAGGAACTGCGGGTGTTTCAGCTTTAGTTGCTTCAAATTTGCCGAGAAGTTCGGAAGGAAGTTCCACTTTTTCGGTCGGAAGGTCTTCGATAGGGATGAAGTCATCTTCGGGTTCTGACAAGATAGGACTGTCTTCCACTACGACTTTCTTGCTAACCTTAGGCGCTTCTGTTTCAAAATTCAATTCCGGTTCAGTTTTCTTAGGTTCTTCCTTTTTTGCAACAGGTACAGGTGCGGGTATGGGAGCTTTTTCTTCTACCTTAGTTTTACGCGGACGTCCCGGTTTGCGCTTTGTAGAGTTAGGTGTTTCAGCTTTTTCAGGAGCTGCTGTAGTTGCTACAGCTACTTCTTTTTCCGCTACCGGTGCTTTAGGAGCCTCTGCTACCGGTGTTTTTACTACTTCTGCTACCGGTTGTACTTTAGCGGCTGCTGCTGAAGCTTCAGCTTTTGCCTTAGTGAGGTCGCCATTTTTGTTGGCGGTGAAGACTTTGTCAGTACTCTCTTTTTTTACGGTCACGCGGGTACGTTTCTGTTGTCTGTCCACTTTACGCTCTTCTTTCAGCTTTTCAGCAGCAACCTTTTTGGTAGCACCTGCGATGGCTTGTTCATCAAGTATCTTGTAAACAAGTTCTTCTTTTTTTAGTGAGTCTGTCTTTTTAATACCCAGTTCTTGGGCAATAGATTGAAGTTCCGACAAATTTTTGTCGTTCAATTGAATGATATTATACATACAGTATATATGTGAATGGTTTAAAATTTCTTTTGTTATTGGACAGATATGTTCACACGGCTGCGGTTGTCGTCACAAGCAACGTGGCAAATATACCTTTATTTAATATAATGATTATGGGATATTTATTATTGAACCGGAAAACTGTTAGCTACCCGCACTTAGGAGTTTACAGAATGTTTCAACGGTGCAAAGGTAATAAATATTTTTGGTTTCATAAACAATTCGTCTTTTTTTTAATTTTAAAACTTTATCTTTGCTTGATAAACCAAGAAAAAGCGCATATATTTATGGATATAAACGAAGTTCATTTCATCTATTTTTCGCCTACTCGTACTTCTAAACAAGTTGGCGAGGCAATTGTTCGCGGAACAGGACTAACAAATGTTGCTACTACGAATTTAACACTACATGCTGCAGAAGTAGATATTCCGGAGAATACACTGACTGTTATTGCTGTGCCGGTGTATGGCGGCAAGGTAGCTCCTTTGGCTATGGAGCGTTTGCAGGGTATTCATGCATCGGGAGCTCCGGTTGTGCTGGTAGTGGTTTATGGTAACCGCGCGTATGAAAAGGCTTTGATAGAGTTGGATGAATTTGCTTCTGCCCAGGGTTTCAAGGTCATTGCCGGAGCTACTTTTGTGGGAGAACATTCGTATAGTACGGAACAACATCCGATTGCCCCAGGACGTCCGGATGCAAATGATTTGCAATATGCGGAGGAATTTGGTGCGAAGATACGGACGAAAATAAATGCCGCCACTGACATGGAACACTTGTATCCGGTGGATGTGAATCGTATTCAGCGCCCGCGTCAGCCTTTTCTGCCGTTGTTCAAGTTTCTGCGCCGGGTGATAAAGTTGCGTAAAAGTGGTGTTTCTTTGCCGCGTGTACCGGAAGTGAATGTGGAACTTTGCACGCATTGTGGTGTTTGCGCTGTACATTGTCCTTCGGGAGCTATATTGAAAGGTGACGAATGCAATACGATTGCCGAAAAGTGCATAAAGTGTTGCGCATGCGTCAAAGGATGTTCGTTTAAGGCGCGTACGTATGATACTCCGTTTGCTTCACTGCTTTCAGACTGCTTTGTGCGGCAGAAAGAGGGCCGGATTATTTTATAGTTAAATCCTACATGCAATAAACTCCTTTCATTCAGAATTTCTACAGAATTCTCCGATACATTTGTGTCTGTATTTAAAATTAGGAACTATGAAATTATTGATAGTAGAGGATGAACGTGAATTGTCCGACAGCATTGTGAGCTTTCTGTGTCGGGAAGATTATTTGTGCGAACAAGCCTTTTCCTTTGCTGAGGCTGCCATGAAGGTAGAACTCTACGAATATGACTGTATCTTGCTGGATTTAATGCTTCCCGGAGGAAATGGATTGGATGTGCTGCGAAAAATAAAAAGTACATCGCCTCAGACGGGAGTCATCATTGTGTCGGCAAAGGATTCTTTGGACGATAAAGTGGCGGGACTGAAGATCGGTGCCGACGATTACTTAGCCAAGCCTTTTCATCTGCCGGAACTGAGTATGCGTATCTTTGCTTTGTTGAGGAGGAAATGTTTTACGAACAGTAATACTTTACAGAATGGTCCGATAAGTATTGATTTGCTCGGTAAGGTGGTTAGTGTCGGAACTGTCACACTCGATTTGACCAAAACTGAATATGAACTTTTGTTATTCCTCATTGAAAACCGTCGTCGCGTTGTTTCTAAGAGCGCATTGGCCGAACATCTTAGCGGCGACATGGCGGATATGATGAATGACTTTAGCTTCGTCTATGCCCACATCAAAAACTTAAAAGCGAAAATGGCGGATGTGGGTATGGCGGATTGCATTAAAACATATTATGGAACCGGATATAAATGGACTATAGAGTCATGAGAAGTCTTTTGAATAAAACACTCTCCCGATTCCTTGTCTGTACGGTGGCGATCTTCATACTGACCACTCCCGTGTTTTTCCTGCTCACCAAGTATTTCTATGCGGAGGATATGATAGATATTATCGAGGCGGTGCAATTGGGGACGTCTATTCCACCTATTGATTTAGAACGGGATATTATGGTGGGAATGATGCTTCAGTTCCTGCTTATTTTTCTGGTCTTGAGCCTTGCTTTGTTTATTATGATGCGTTTCATTACACATCGCCTGTGGTTGCCGTTTGATGATACGTTGCGGAAGACAGAACAGTTCAACTTGGCGCAAAGTACAGTGCCTCAGTTTCAGAAAACCGAAATAAAAGAATTTGTCCGGTTCAACAATTCGTTGGCAAAGCTGATGCAGAAAGATAAGGAGATTTATTGTATACAGAAAGAGTTTACCGAGAATGCTTCGCATGAACTCCAAACGCCTATTTCTATTATTCGCAGTAAACTGGACTTGTTGATGCAGGAAGAACTGGACGAGCGGTCAATGAGTCTTGTTTCCGATCTTTACGATCTCAACACCCGGATGGAACATTTGAACCGCAATTTGCTGCTCTTGGCAAAAATAGAGAATTCACAGTACACAGAGATGGAGGAGGTCGACTTAGGCAACTTTATTCGTGAGGCAATGCCTACTTACAATGTACTGCACAGTGATTTGAACATTTCTTTTTTTGACCAGCGGACGTGTCATGTTGTGCACAAGGTAAACACGATTCTGCTAAGTTGCCTGTTGAATAATCTTGTAGTCAATACCATTCGCCATACTGCTGCAATGGATGGAGAGATTAGACTTTTGCTTTGCGATAGTTGTTTTGCGGTCAGTAATCCGGCGGATGGGGTATCTCTTGATGCCCGTACACTTTTTCATCGTTTCAGTGCTGATGATACAAAGGCGGCTGGGAATGGACTTGGACTTTCTATTGTAAAAGCCATTTGCGACTACCATGGATGGAGGGTGCAATACGCTTTCGAAGAGAATCACCATGTGTTTTCAGTGCATTTTAGCCTGCTTAACTCCTCTAACTCCTGCGTATGAATTATGTAGGTTAGGTAATTTGTTGGCGAAATTATTTCAAAGCTTTTCGGTTATGAATTAAATGGGTCCGCGTCGTCCGCGTATCTATTTATTTATTACTAATACGATATGAGCTATATAGGAGTGCTGTAAAGAGCATAACTATCTGTGTGGTAATACACTTGGTGTTCCACTAAGATCAGTCGTAGTAGGAAAATAGCTCGTTATGCAGTTGTAAATTCCTCTAACGGGAAATGAATAAATTCCGTCAACGTCTTTTTGATAATCAGTTGACGTATTCTAAAAAATTCTCCTTAAAAAGATTGTCTTCCCCAGTAATATTCAAAATGTCTTCTAATTTGCCTTTTACTTTTGCCTCAGAATTTTGAGATAAAAGTAAGAAAAAGGTATGAAAAGATTTGTTTTAGGCGTCGTGGTCATTTGTTGGACTACGATTGCATTCGCTGCAGGAAATGGCAGTAAAGTGACAGGAATATTAAGCGGTAAAACGAATAAAGTACCGGTGGAGTTCGCTACGATAGCTTTGTACGAGGCAACAACCCAAAAACTTGTGACGGGAGCCATGACAGATTCTATCGGATGCTTTCAGCTGGAAGATGTGCCAACGGGGCGATATTATCTGGTGGGTAGCTATGTCGGTTATGGTGAAACACGATCTGCAATATTTGCCATAGGCAATGGCAATCAGACGGTTGATGTCGGTGTATTGTGGATTGACGATAAAGGTCAGGTGTTGAATGAGGTGGTGGTAGCCGGGCGAAAATCCACTTTTGTGCCCAAACTGGATCGTAGGGTATTTAATGTAGAACAGGATTTGATGAGTTCGGCAGGTTCGGTAAGCGATTTGATGCAGAATATTCCTTCGGTGGAGGTGGATTTGGAAGGTACGGTCAGCCTGCGTGGTAATGAGAATGTGACTATCCTTATTAATGGAAAACCATCCGCACTGATGAGTGGCAGGACACGGACTGATGCTCTGAATCAACTTGCCGCAAACAGTATCGAACGTATTGAGGTAATTACTAATCCTTCGGCAGAGTATAAACCCGATGGTGTGAGCGGTATTATCAACATCGTATTGAAAAAGGAGAGTAAGGCGGGACTGAATGGCACTTTAACGGCAAATACCGGTAGCCACAACCGTTACAATGCTGGAGTTAATTTGAATTACGGCATCAATGGGGTAAACTTCTTTGGTGGCTATGCCTTCCGGCAAGATCGCTATGACCGTAGTGTTTTTGACAATCGTACATCGCCCACGGAATATATCAATCAGACGACTTTCGGCACAGGTCGTCCCGTGTCGCACACATTACGACTTGGAATGGGAGCAAATCTTTCGGCGCATGATGTCATGGAAATTTCAGGAAGCTATAATCGCCGTCATTTCCTGCGAAGTGAGCGTATAGAATCTGTTACGGAAGATATAAATCATCATTTGGAAGACTTTTATTTTCGCAATCGCAGGGCTGATGCCAGGGAGAACATGTGGGAAGGAAACCTTCTCTATGCCCACACCTATGGAAAGGGCAATGAATGGAGCGTGAACTATACTTATTCTTCCGAAAGTGAAGACGAACAGAATGAATATTCTACTATGCAAATGGAGAATGACACCAAAGATAATGAGTGGGTATGGGATGCCAATTATCTGCATATCGGAAAAGTGCATTGGCGGCATCATTTGTCGGAACGGACAAAACTGTCTGCGGGTTATGAGCTGGAGGCGCTTCGTGCCGAACAGAATTATCATGTGGAGAACTGGGATGGCGCGGCTTTCATTCCTGATTTTGACCGTACAAGTGATTTTACCCATCATCGCACCCTTCATTCTTTCTTCGCTACTTTAGAAATGAATCCGGGAGAGTGGAGCCTTATGGTCGGACTGCGTGGAGAATATGCTGATATCCGGAACAATCTTTATTCTCTTGACAGCATCACGAAGCAGCACTATACCAATATTTATCCAACATTACATGCCTCCCGCAAACTGAATGAGCAGAATGAACTTCAACTAAGCTATAGCCTTCGTGTGAACCGTCCGGAAGGTAGTGATATGAATCCATTTGCCGAGCGTATCAATCCACTCAGTCTTTCGGCGGGTAATCCTGATTTGAAACCGGAGAAGATACATTCGGTGGAGGCGGGATGGCTGTGGCACAATAATACAAATGCATCGTTGATGACTACAGTCTATTATCGCTATCTTACCAATCAGATTACCGAAGTATCACGCTGTATAGACGGTGGCGTACTGCTGACTACTAAAGAGAATCTGGATCAGAGTCACAATGCAGGATTGGAGCTGATCTGGAGTTATTCTATCAATCGTTGGCTCTCTTTTATCTGGAATGCAAACGGATATTTCAATCAGATCAATGCAGAAAAGTTGGGCTTTTCACGACACAGGAATACTTTCTCATGGAGCACGTTGTTCAATGCCAACTTTATGGCGTTCAAACATTATATGATGCAGCTCAATGCACGTTATCGTTCTGTCACACTGGTGCCTCAAGGTCGTAGAGATGCCGATTCTTGCATCAATCTGGGTATGAAGTATGATATCCCGAGTATCAATCTTTCCGTATTGGCTTCGGTTACCGATTTGTTCGATACCTATCGGAAGTCGTATAGGCTTGATACACCCGAATTGAAACAGAAAGTAGGAAAACGCCGTAATCCCCGTATTTTCTATGTCGGCATTTCTTATACATTTGGTGGAAACAAGAGTATAAAACACACTGCGAAGTTAGAATATGATGAGAGTATGTAAAATTCTTATATTGCTTGTTCTTTGTGCATTTTCAGTGATCGGACAGGCGCAGGAGGATTCTGCCAAAACAGATACGGTTCGGGTAATGGATAATAACTCTTATCGTTTCCGCATCCGGCAGGTCATTTTGCCTGCAGCTTTGATTGGAGTAGGGGTCATCGGGCTGGAAAGCCATTGGCTGCAATATCAGAACCG
Source organism: Bacteroides sp. AF39-11AC (assembly GCF_003474285.1). Taxonomy (NCBI): domain Bacteria; kingdom Pseudomonadati; phylum Bacteroidota; class Bacteroidia; order Bacteroidales; family Bacteroidaceae; genus Bacteroides; species Bacteroides sp. AF39-11AC. The sequence goes on from NZ_QROH01000006.1 coordinate 65,270, forward strand.
GGAGCTACGCGATGAGCTACGGGAAAACATTGACAGTAAATTCACGATTGATGATTTTTCGCAGTATGCTCCGATGCTTGCTGTTTATGGCTTGAATTTGTGTGGTGTAAAAGGAAGGCATAGCTTTACGGATCGTATCATAATCCTCGCCACTGCCTATGCGCTAATGGGTATCACGGTAAACACATTTAAAATGACAGCCAGTGTAGAACGTCCTGATGGGAGTAGTCGTAACTCCTTCCCGTCGGGGCATACCGCAACCGCTTTTATGGGTGCGGAGTTTTTGCGTAAGGAATATTGGGACGTTTCTCCATGGATAGGTGTTGCCGGGTATGCAGTAGCTGCCGGCACAGGCTTCTTTCGTATGTACAATAATCGCCATTGGCTGACAGATGTGCTTGCCGGAGCCGGAATCGGAATACTGAGTACCCAGGCGGCTTATTGGCTTTATCCAACTATTACAAAAACTTTCTTCCGTAAGCGGTATAAGAATATATTTGTTTCTCCTTATTTCTCAAAAGAAGAAAAAGGGATTAGTTGTCATATCACTTTCTAAAAGATACTTGTTACAATTAATTAAGGGATAAACTTCAGGATAATAACTTTCCGTGTTTGAGCGTCTATTCTGAAACGATTATCAGCACGTTCACCTATCAACCAAATGATATGGGAACCGCTGCAAAGCACCCATTGCTGTTCTTTGCGGGAAAGGGAGAACTTCCGATCAGTAAGGTAATCGCTGACTTTTTTTCGCCCGGTCATACCAAAAGGAACGAATGCGTCGCCTTGTCGGCAGCGTCTGACAGTGAGGGGCTGTTTTAGTTTGTCTGCATCGAAGCAAGCAGTATTTCGGTCGCGGGGAATGACGAAATCATCCGTGACTTCTAATTCTTCCATTATCAGACGAAAGGGCAGGGCAGGATCATCCGGTGAGAATACTGTTGAAGTATCTTCTGAACAGACCGGTTCTATTTGTAAAAACTTCCGGTCTTTAATCACACGCCATCCTCTGCTGAGGAATATCTTTCCCGGTTGCCCATTCAGGGAGTTGAAAATATCTTTGATTTGTGTAGCGTTAAATCCTAATGGAGATAAAATTTCAAATAATAAAGTTTCCGGTGCAGGCTCCTGTAGCAAAGCGCTGATCAGAATGTCTTGTCCGGTTTGTACTTTCCGCTTACCTTCTTCTATGCCTTTCTTATATAAGAGAGCTGCATCATTCAGATATTCTGCGGTGCGGAGAAGGCTTTCTTTTACGGAGGGATTGATTTTCTGCATAAGGGGCAAAAGGTTGAGGCGTATCTTGTTGCGCGTATATTCGTCTCGCAGGTTGGTGCTGTCCGTTACGTAAGATTGTCCGATTGCTTGCAGGTATTCGGTTATTTCTTTCCGGTCGAGGCATAACAAGGGACGGACAATGTTTCCGTTCTTGGGGCGGATACCCAATAGCCCGTTGATGCCTGTTCCACGGATAAGGTTGAGCAGGAGAGTTTCTACACTATCATCTTTATGATGGGCCACGGCAATAACATCGGCGCCTTGTTGCAGACGGAGCTGTTCAAACCAGGCATAACGTAATTCCCGCGCTGCCATTTCAATGGATATGTGGCGCTTTTCCGCTTCTTCCGTAGTTTGAAAATGTTGGATATATAACGGAACTTCCAGTTGCAAGCATAGTTCGCGGACAAACATTTCATCTCGAACCGATTCATCGCCCCGCAGATGGAAATTACAATGTGCCGCCTCGCAGGTGTACCCCATATCAAGAAGTAGACGCAACAAAGCTACTGAGTCCGCTCCGCCACTCAGTGTTACCAGTATTTTGTCTTCTCGTGTGAAAAGCTTCTCCTGGTCAATATATTGCGCTATTTTCTTTTTATTCATAATGGTGCAAAGATAATATTAACGGATTAAATTCTTTCTAATTCTTCGGAACAAAGTGGAGAATGGAGGATATTCCCTCCTTATTTAAAAACAATCTAAATAATTTGTAGGCTAAATACAAATCATTTATCTTTGCATCCAAATTAAAGAAAGAGAGAAGACTATGCGTTTGTCCGAATTAAAAACTGGAGAAAAGGGTGTAATCGTTAAAGTACTGGGGCATGGCGGTTTCCGTAAACGAATTGTAGAAATGGGCTTTATTAAAGGCAAGACCGTAGAGGTTTTGCTGAATGCCCCGCTGAAAGACCCCATAAAATACAAAGTAATGGGGTATGAAATCTCTTTGCGTCGTCAGGAGGCGGGAATGATTGAAGTACTCAGTGAACATGAGGCGAAAGAGCAAGTGACAAAACCGAATTATCATCTGGGAATGAGTGAAGATATCTATCCGGGTGAAGAAGAACTGAAACGGATCGCCCTCGGTAAGCGCCGTACCATTAATGTTGCTTTAGTAGGTAATCCAAACTGTGGAAAAACTTCTCTGTTTAACATTGCTTCCGGTTCACACGAGCACGTTGGTAACTACAGTGGAGTTACAGTGGATGCCAAGGAAGGCTACTTTAATTTCCAGGGCTATCATTTCCGCATAGTCGATTTGCCCGGTACATATTCGCTATCAGCATATAGTCCTGAAGAAATGTATGTTCGTCATCATATTATTGATGAAACTCCGGACATTGTTATCAATGTGGTAGACTCATCTAATCTGGAACGTAATCTGTACCTCACTACCCAGCTAATTGATATGAACGTACGTATGGTGATGGCTCTCAATATGTATGATGAATTGGAAGCCAGTGGCAACACGCTGGATTACATGAAACTGAGTGAACTCTTTGGTGTCCCTATGGTTCCTACCGTTTCGCGTACGGGTAAAGGCATCGAAGATCTTTTTCATGTTGTTATCAGCATTTACGAAGGTGCTGACTTCCTCGATCAAAAAGGCAAAGTACGTACCGAAGTGTTGAATGACCTGCGCGAATGGCATCGGGAATATGTGCCCGGCTATACCGGTGGAGCTCATAAAGAGGAAGAGGTGCGTCATCATGGATTTTATCGTCATATTCACATTAATCACGGTCCCGAACTGGAACGCAGCATTGAAGAGGTGAAGCGGGTGATTAGTGAGAATGAAGATATCCGTCATAAGTATTCCACCCGTTTTCTTGCCATCAAGCTTTTGGAGAATGATCCGGACTTGGAAACGTTGATTAAAACTTTACCCAATGGCAAAGAAATCATTGCTGTCCGTGATCAGGAAAGTCGCCGTATTCGAGACGTGCTGAATGAGGATTGCGATCAGGCAATTACCGATGCTAAATATGGTTTTATATCCGGTGCGCTGAAAGAAACCTTTGTGGATAATCATTTGGATAAAGAACATACTACCCGTGTGATAGACTCCATTGTAACGCACCGTGTGTGGGGATTCCCCATTTTCTTCCTGTTCATGTATCTTATGTTCGAGGGGACGTTCGTGCTCGGCGAATACCCGATGATGGGTATTGAGTGGTTGGTAGAAACCCTCGGCAATTTTATACATGCCAATATGGCGGACGGACCATTGAAAGACTTGTTGGTAGACGGCATTGTTGGTGGTGTTGGTGGTGTGATTGTCTTTCTGCCGAACATCCTTATTCTTTATTTCTGCATATCGCTTATGGAAGACTCCGGTTACATGGCACGTGCCGCGTTTATCATGGATAAGATTATGCATAAGATGGGGCTGCATGGTAAATCCTTCATTCCTCTGATTATGGGTTTCGGATGTAATGTACCTGCTATTATGGCTTCGCGCACTATTGAGAACCGTAAAAGCCGACTTATTACTATGCTCGTCAATCCGTTGATGTCATGTAGTGCTCGCCTGCCTATTTATTTGTTGCTGGTAGGCGCGTTTTTCCCGAACAATGGTAGTTTGATACTGTTATTAATATATTCAATAGGTATCTTGTTGGCGATATTGATGGCGCGTTTATTCAGCCGTTTCTTGGTGAAAGGGGATGATACTCCGTTCGTAATGGAACTTCCACCTTACCGTTTGCCGACAGCAAAGGCTATTTTCCGGCATACTTGGGAGAAAGGTGCGCAATATCTTCGTAAAATGGGGGGCATCATCATGATAGCTTCCATCGTAATATGGGCGTTGGGATATTATCCTGACCATGATGCGTATGAGACGGTTGCCGAACAGCAGGAGAATTCCTACATCGGACAGATAGGAAAGGCTATGGAGCCGGTGATTGAACCTTTGGGTTTTGACTGGAAACTTGGTATCGGTATACTTTCAGGTGTGGGCGCTAAGGAATTAGTGGTAAGTACACTGGGGGTGCTTTATACGAATGATGCTGAAGCGGATGCCGTAAGTCTTGCCGAACGTATTCCGATTACACCGTTGGTAGCTTTCTGTTATATGGTGTTTGTATTGATCTATTTCCCATGTATAGCTACGATTGTAGCAATCAAGCAAGAATCCGGTAGCTGGAAATGGGCGTTATTTACGGCAGTGTATACCACGCTGCTTGCGTGGGTAATGGCATTTGCCATTTATAGAATAGGAGGATTATTTGTATGATGAATTGGCAACAATGGATAGTTGCAATCCTGTTACTGTTGTGTATTGTCCGGATCGGATGGGGAATTTATGCTTTTTTTCGCCGGACAAAAGGAAATGGTAACCCATGTGCAAATTGCGTAACCGGTTGTGACTTAAAGCGATTGATGGATGAGAAGCGTGCAGAGTGTAGTGCGACGAAAAAAGAAAAGAAGAAAAATTGCTGCGAATAGTTGGAGTTCTCAAAAAATGTACTACCTTTGCAACCGCAAATGAGAAAAGATTGGTTCCTTGGATGAGTGGCTTAGTCAGCGGTCTGCAAAACCGTGTACGGCGGTTCGAATCCGCCAGGAACCTCAAAACGAACAAAATGCCCTGAGTAGAAATACTTGGGGCATTTGTTGTTTATTGACCTTCAGTAACTTAGCTACCCTGCCATTTGGGTAGAAAATCGTGCAAGTGTAGACCGAATGTAGTCCGAGCCTCCTAAAACGATACGATTGTAGCACATGAAAAGTGTTAATTTTGGTTTTTTTCCTATCAATATATATAGAATTCATCAGTTAGTTATCATTTTCCCATATTATTTTTGTTACAACCCCAAAGAAATATGCCATGAAAAAGATTCTATTTATCCTAATTTACAGTTCAGTTTGTTTTAGCTCCCCATATAATGAAGAGCTATAGTGTTAATTCTATAGAGGATAGTTACGAATATTCGATAGTCAGTCAAGAAAATAAAAACAGTCAAAAAAGACATTTTAGGTAATACGATTATTGAAGATGATAATGGTAATACGATTATGATTAAAAAGGATATATTCGGAAATTCCACTATCGAAGACTATTAGGCAGACATTCTTTTTCATCCTGTTTCCCCTTCGTAAGAAAGTAGCCATGAACCCTAATTGTTCATGGATACCATTCCGTTCGCATGGCTGAATATTTCTTTGTCAATCAGCAATTGTATGGCCTGTTCCGTTATCATATCTAGATTGTTCCTTTTCCTACTGAAACCGAGAAGTTGGGAAGTCAGCCGTTTCAGATCTTCAGTCGGCATGGATATTTGTTGCTCTATGGCATAGCGGGCGGCACTCATTACTTCCAGGATTGGAATATCCAGAATATCGCGTTTGGAGTTGATGCGGTAAAAGTCGCAGTCTTTAGCTTTCTCTTCATCTTCCCAGTAAATTATAGTATCTCCCGATAAAGGGTCTTTATATGCATCTTTAAGAAGACTGTCGATAAATAGCTGTAAACGGGTGGTAACTCTTGTCAGATTCCAAATTCGTAATATCCTTTTATATAGTAGAGTATTTGTTATAGGTTGTTCAATCTTGACTATTTGTTGAAGTTGTTTTTTAACCTGATAGGAAGAAGTTATTACGGTATCGATATCTGTACTGTAACCGATATCGGGCAAGTTAGCGAATGTATACTCTTTTTCTCGATTGTTCACCAATTCTACAACAGGTTCATTCTCTATACTGAATGTTTTCAGAACATTATTCTCTGCCGGAAGGAGGGGAGGCTGTTCTTCTACTTTTGTGTTTTTTAAATCTTCCAGCTTTTTGATAATGCGCTTCACGACGTTCTCCTTATGTTCAAACCAGTCGACAGACCATACACGCATCACATTCCAGTGGAGCATTTGCAAGACATTCGGTTGTACTATTTCACGGTCTCTGGTGGTTTTTGTTTCATAATAGTTTCTTCCGTCACATAAGATTCCCAGAATATATGTGTCTGGTTGCAGCGGATTAACAATCGCTAAATCTACTTTAAAATTAGACCGCCCTACCAGAGTTTCCACTTTATAACCACGCTGAGTAAGTTCTTGTGCAATTAAAGTGATGAGATTACTTTGTTGCAGGTTCTGGAGCTGGATGGCCGGAACAGGTGAGGTGCCGCGTTCTGCAAATTCAAGGAATCTTTTTAAGCCTTCCACACCTTTGGACTTTGTGCGTTTTAAATCTATTTGTTCGGAGCGTAAGGTTGAAAATATAATCATCTCGTAACGTGCGCGCGATACGGCTACATTCAGACGACGTTCACCGCCTTGATTATTCAATGGTCCGAAATTCATAGATACATTGCCGTTCCTGTCCGGACCGTATCCTATAGAGAAAAGAATAATATCCCGTTCATCACCTTGCACATTTTCTAGATTCTTGATGAAAATAGGTTCATTACTTTGGAAAGCTTTTTCTTCCAATTCAGGATATTTGTTCAGCTCCTCAATGAGCATATCTTCTATCAGATTTTGCTGCACCTGGCTGAAGGATACGACACCTATGCTCTTTTCAGGAACTTCAGGTATACGTAGCCGGTTCAGTATTTCTTTCACAATGGCTTCCGCTTCGGCATGATTGCTGCGTGTACGTCCTTTATCATACGTACCATCTATCTGAACTAAGCGTACTTTTGAAACTCTGTCATCCACAGAAGGAAAGGTATATAGTTTTCCATTATAATACTGGGAATTACTGAAAGCAATCAGACTTTCGTGTTTGCTCCGGTAGTGCCAGGTCAGGTAACGGGATGGAATGGATAATGAGATACAATCATCCAGAATACTCTCCATATCATCAAATTCAGCCTCTTCTTCATCAACTTGTGAAGAGGAGAAGAAACTTGTCGGAGGCATTTGCTTGGGATCACCTACTACTACTAATGCGTTGCCGCGGGCTATTGCACCGACTGCCTCGCTGGTAGGCATCTGTGATGCTTCGTCGAAGATAACAAGATCGAACTTCTCTGCATCCAGATCTATATATTGAGCCACTGATATCGGACTCATCAACATACATGGACATAGCTTGGGCAACAGAGTTGGTATCTGATCTATAATTCTCCGGATAGATGTGCCGCGTCCTCCATTTGAAATATTCCTTTTTAGAATTCCTATTTCGGAACTGGAGGCGGCTTCCATTGTCAGTGATGGGATTTTGGCCGCTAATCTACAGTACAGCTCTTTTTTACTCAACTCCTGAAAGTCTACAGTCAACTGTTTGTATTTGCTGATCATTTCTTCGAATAGCAATCCGTTGAAAAGACGCAAAGTTTCATCTGCATCAATGGTTTTTAGCGCTAATTGGTGATAAATGCCCTTCATATATGCATCAGCAGCTTCCGATCCGCTTTTATGCTTATCTGTTATATAGTTGATAACTATGGTTAAATGTAAAGATTCCAATTCTTTCTTACGGATGCACCATTGTCCCCAGTCTTTAATCATATTGAAGTGAGTTAACCAGGTATTCAGTAGAATCGGTAGTTTCATTTCAAGATTATTATCCGGCAGTTGTATGTAGCATAAACCTTTAATTTCATTGAGAACCGTATTCAATTCGCTGGATGTATCGATCAATTGCTTGAATGTGTTTTCATTAGACTGCTGGAATATGTTCCAGTCAATACTAATTTTATTTGCAAATTGATTCAGAACTTCTGCAAATGGCTGTTGAACTATTGCTGCATATTCCGATAAAGTGTTGTAAATCGTCGGAAGACTCTTAAGTATAGAATCAATATCATTCCATTTCTCTTTGTTCTTTCTTCCTAAGAAACCGAAAGAAGATGACAATTCGGAAGATTGTTCTTGAATGACCTTATTATTATTTTGATAAGCATTGAGCTTTTCTAACAGGCTTGGTATTTGCATTGCCTGCAAATTCGTATTGTAAAGTCTGAGCTTTCTCAGATAAGAACGTTTTGCAAAGAATTTAGGTAAGAACCATTTCATTTCGATATCTTTCCATTCTTGCTGAAGGGTAAATGCATTTTCTTCCAGAATTTGAAGTGCGTATTCTTTGCCCAGTTCAGCTTGTAACTGGTCTCGTTTACGGCCGAACAGGACAACATCTTTCCATTCTTCTATCAAATCGGTATTGCCACCTATTTCCAATAGCGTTTTGTTCAGATATGGGATGGATAGAAGTTGGTTACTTATCTTGCCCATCCAGTTGATCCCATCCCAATTATCAGGTATCGAGATTCCCAGGCTATTTGAAAGCAACTTTCTGTTAGCGGTAATTGAGGTGAATAAATTTATAAAGCGCCTGATTCCGGCTTGTAGTTTCTGAGAGCTTTCTATGGAAGTTTCGTATGGCTCCAGCCCCTTTAGTGGGTGGTCTTGCGGATGTCCTGTTATCTGAAAAACTGTATCCAGTTCCTGGATCTTTTCGCAAAAGTCTGTCAGTTGATTCTTCGTGATGGCGGGCAACAGAGAAAAGTCGATAGACAATTCATCTCCTTGTATCGATAAATAGTGTGTAATACAATCGTAAAGAGAGAAACCGGAAGCATGGGAATGATGCAATGCTTCCATATAATCGATCAGTTTTCTTCTACGCTCGAATAATTGCTTTGAAGTGCTTTCAAACTCAGCGGGAGACTGGATATGAATGACTTCTATAGCCTTCTGAAGCTGCGCCAGAAAATGGGATTTAGTGACTTTATTGGAATGTATTTCCAGGCAGAATGGATCTAATCCTATCTTGGTCAGACGGTTTTGCACTACAGAAAGTGCCGCCATCTTTTCCGCTACGAATAGCACACGTTTCCCTTTATACAGAGCATTGGCTATCATATTGGTAATGGTCTGCGATTTGCCGGTTCCCGGAGGACCATGCAATATGAAGCTCTTTCCTTCTCCTGATTCAATGACAGCTTCAAGCTGCGAAGAATCAACGTCAACAGGAATGGCAAAATTGATAGGTTCAAGATTTTTGTCTATTTCTCTGGCGTCAATCTCCGGAGCTGTATCTTGCCATTGAATGCGATTTTCCATCAGACTGGCTATAATGGCATTCTCTTTCATTTTGCTTGCATTGGTATGAATATCATTCCACATGACAAACTTGTTGAATGAGAATAACCCCAACATGGATTCTTCTACTACGTCCCAACCTTTCATATTACGGATGCAGGTGCGAATCGTAGCGAATATCTTTTTCAGGTCTACCCCACTATCATCTTTTGGCAACGGATTCAACCCGGAAAGATTAACACTGAACTGTTGTTTCAATAGTTCGACGAGCGTTATGTTCAATATGATTTCTTCGTCTCTGGTGCGGATGATATATCCACTTAAGCCTCCACGACGCACAATATCTACCGGTAACAGTAAGATAGGAGCAAAGCGTGGTTTCACACTCTTAGAAGACTCGTACCACTTCAGGACTCCTAAAACGAGGAACAGTGAATTGGCGCCATTTTCCTCGATGGCGGTTCGCGATGTACGGTATACAAATTTGAGTGAGTTCTGAAGTTCGCTTTCGGTCAGATAAGAACGAAGTTTTTTGTTTCTCAGTTCGCTGATTACTAATTTTTCCAAATTCCCTTTCCATAAAGAAGAATCATAGAGCCCTGTCTCACCAGGTTCTATTTTACTTTTAGCAGGACTGGGTAATATCTGGTAGTTTTCTCCGGCTTGCAGATGATCTTCCAGATGGTCAATTTCGAAAGATATGAATGGTATGACTCTTCTGCCAAGCCGGATGTTGATCAGATTATTACGTAGAGAAAAGTCCAGCAGTTTTCTTTCCCAAATAATCTGCTTGGTTATTTCATCCTTGCTGTCCTCCAGTTTTATTTCATACCGGTCCAGTTGGTGTATTCTTTGGGTTACGTTCTCATGCTCTATTCCACTGTTTTCTATTTGCCATTCACCGTTATGGTTTATGCGTTGCGGCAATGGGCGGATTTTATCCAGTCTGCACCTATATACATCGATAAACAGCTCGAATCTGTTTTCTTCTTTAAGTTCTCTCTGAGCCATTGTAGCGGCTTCTTCAAATGAGATGTTTTGAGAGGATGCCACTGCGGTTGTCTCAACTAATACAATGTCGCTGATGCCATTTGCACTCCCTTTGAGTAGAAAGGAAGCATCATCGCCTACGGTTTGATGATAAATATCTTCTGTAAGCCATGCGCCTACCAATATATGTCCTTTCAATAAGACTAAAAGAGGATGAATGCCATTTGCCTCCAGACAGGAAGCATAGAGTAAAGTCAGGTCTATACATGTACCCAGCTTGCTGGTGAGTACATTATCTACCAAGCGGATACGCTGCCCCGAAGTTTCAAAGCTGGCCGGAACCGTAGAATATATTAAAGACTCAGACCGGAGAGCCTCATAAATAGCAGCTACCTGTGCACGTACTCGGTTGGGGTCCTGTGTCTGATACTCGTCTAAGGCGGAATTTCCGGTCCACTTTTCGAGGAATTGTGAGGCCCTTACGCTTATTCTTGAAAGTATGGGGTGATTGGGAGTAACAAATGTAGCTAAGAGTTCGGGCATGATACTGGAGCCGCTCCACTGATCGTATGCCATCAGTTTGATAGGAAACGTTTGCTGATGGGCTATCTCACCGGAAATCATAACAACCAGATGAAAGGTAGTATCGATGCCTTCTGTCAATTCGATTAATTTTCCATTTTCAGGTGATATTTCCAGATTGTTGATTTGTATGTTCTGTCCAGGTGGAATTATCTCAAGAATGCTTTCTGAGTATTTAATAAGTTCTCCGTCTATGGATACTTTGATGTTATTCCAGTCGACTTCATCACTGTTCATGAGTTCGCAGAAATTGCATGAGGGCACATGGTTGTGTATCATTGCATAATTAATACATGGTAGGTATTCCAGATGGACTGTCCCATTGAAGATGCCTGTAATAGTGTTGTCGTTTCCCATTATTGTTATAGAATTTAACTGATGAAAGACGTAATTTTATAATAGCATTCCCGGATTCAAAGTTATAAATATAATGTTAATAATCTAGCTTTTATTTATAATTTAGTGAGATTTTTGTCGCTTATTTAGTTCAAAATGGATTCACTCTATTGTCTATTGTCTTGATTTTTGTGATATTTGCAACGCCTTAGAACAAAATACTCTATTGGATTGTTTAATAACAGACAAATTTTATATCTATATGTATATTACTCTCATTATTTTATTTCTTTCTGCGATATTCTTTATGAGTGGCAAAGTGCGTTCGGATTTAGTTGCGCTTTGTGCTTTGGTGTTACTAATTATATTCGGCATTCTGACCCCGGAAGAAGCATTGACTGGCTTCTCTAATTCTGTTGTTATAATGATGATAGGATTGTTCGTTGTGGGCGGTGCTATCTTTCAGACGGGATTGGCAAAGATGATAAGTAGTCGTATTCTGAAGTTAGCTGGTGACAGTGAGTTGAAACTTTTCGTTCTTATTGTATTGGTGACTGCCTTCATCGGTGCTTTTGTCAGCAATACCGGAACAGTAGCTTTGATGCTTCCCATTGTAGTCAGTATGGCTATGGGGACGCAGATCAATGTCAGCCGCCTGTTGATGCCGCTTGCGTTTGCCAGTAGTATGGGAGGTATGATGACGCTTATCGGTACACCGCCGAACCTTGTAATTCAGGAAGCATTGACCTCTGCAGGATATACACCTCTTACATTTTTCTCGTTTACTCCTGTAGGATTGGTTTGTGTGGCTGTCGGATTGATAATCTTAATTCCATTGAGTAAGATTTTCCTGACTAAGAAAGGTGACAAGGACCGTAAGGGTAAAAAGAACAAATCGTTGAAAGAATTGGCGGGAGAGTACCAACTGTTTCAGAATTTGTGTCGGGTACAGGTAGAAAGTAAATCGCCTTTAACCGGAAAGACTATACAGGAATTAAGTATTCCACAACGCTATAATGTAGGTATAATGGAAGTTCGGCGTCAGTCATCCTCTTCCCGTCGTCACTTTTTTAAGACGATGAGCCAGGAAATGGCTGCTGCTGATACTGTTATTCAAGAGAATGATATTTTGTATGTACTGGGTGATTTTACCAATGTAGAACATTTTGCCGAAGAAAATACATTAAAGTTGCTGGATACCCATGCAGCGGAAGGTACGGTAGAAGCAAAAAGTGAAGAACTGGAATTTACAGAAATAGGTATTGCTGAAATTGTATTGATGCCTGCCTCCAATCTGGTAAATAAGCCGGTAAAAGATTCAGGTTTCAGGGAAAAATATGGTGTGAATATCCTGGGTATCCAACGCAAGCGCCAGTATATCCTGAAAAATCTGAAAGATGAAAAGATGCATTCGGGAGATGTGCTGTTAGTGCAGGGAACATGGGAGAATATAGCGCGTTTGAGTGAAGATCCCTCCGATTGGGTAGTACTTGGACAACCGCTTGCTGAGGCTGCTAAAGTAACATTGAATCATAAAGCACCTGTTGCTGCCATAATCATGTTGGGAATGGTGGTAATGATGATGTTCGACTTCATCCCTATTGCCCCGGTAACGGCAGTAATGATTGCAGGTCTGCTAATGGTGCTTACTGGCTGTTTCAGGAATGTGGAAGCGGCATATAAAACTATTAACTGGGAAAGTATTGTATTGATTGCCGCTATGATGCCCATGTCGCTGGCGCTGGAAAAGACCGGAGCCTCCGATTTGGTATCTCAGTCATTGGTAAACGGATTGGGTAGTTACGGGCCTTATGTGTTATTAGCAGGTATTTATTTCACTACTTCGCTGATGACTATGTTTATTAGTAATACAGCTACAGCAGTACTTTTGGCTCCGATTGCCCTCCAGGCTGCCATACAATTGGATTTGAGTCCATATCCATTCCTGTTTGCCGTAACCGTGGCAGCCAGCATGTGTTTTGCTTCTCCATTCTCTACTCCACCCAACGCTTTGGTGATGCCTGCGGGACGTTATACATTCATGGATTATGTTAAAGTTGGTTTGCCTTTACAGATAATTATGGGAATTGTGATGATCTTTGTACTTCCGTTATTGTTCCCGTTTTGAGAATAACTTAAAAGTATAAGATCAATGAAAGTAGTAAAGAGTTTGATGTTTATCCTGTTTGTCCTTTGTAGTTTATCGGGCAAAGCACAGGAAGTAACTGCCGATAGCACCGGCTACATTGTAAGAGTAGGGGAGATGGCTCCCAACTTTACCATTACCCTGACAGACGGTAAGAAGGTTACCCTTTCCGAACTCCGTGGCAAAGTGGTGATGTTACAGTTCACTGCCAGTTGGTGTGGAGTATGTCGTAAAGAAATGCCTTTCATAGAAAAGGATATCTGGTTGAAGCATAAAGATAATTCTGCATTTGCCCTTATCGGCATAGACCGTGATGAACCGTTGGACAAAGTAATTGCGTTCGGCAAGTCGACTGGCATTACTTATCCCTTGGGCTTAGACCCCGGTGCAGATATTTTTGCCAAATATGCGCTTCGCAATGCCGGAATTACCCGCAATGTACTGATTGATAAAGATGGGCGCATTGTAATACTGACCCGCCTGTACAATGAGAAGGAATTTGCTGCATTAACGAAGAAGATTGACGAAATGTTGTCAAAGAAATAACAAACAGAAAGTCCAGGTTGACCTTATTTTAAGGTCAACTTGGCTAAATAATCGTAGTGCTTTCCTTCTTTTACCAACTCCGCTTGGAAACCATTTTCGGCCGCATAAAGACTGAGTGTCTGGAAATCAATGTAAAGCCAGTCGAATGACTCTCCCAGGATATCCCTATATTGCATCTGGAAATCTACTTCTCCATAATAGTCGCCTGCCAGGTCGATCACAAAACTTCCGTCTTCTTCCTCAAACAGATAGCGCAGGTCGCTGGAGTCCATAAAGATACAGCCACCGGGTTGTAGCAATTGCTTCATCCTTTTGAAGAAGGCAGGCAGATTTTCCAGTTTGCCGATGATTCCCGAGCCGTTCATCAACATTAATATCGTGTCGTATGTCTCATGGAAATGCTCATCGAACAGATTGAGCAATGTGGCATGCCGTACGCCGCGTTGTTGCATAACTTCTACTGAAAGTGGCGAAATATCAATGGCATGTACCTCTTTGCCTGCTTCCTGCAAGGCAAGGCTGTGACAACCGCTTCCGGCTCCTACATCCAGGATCTTTCCCGTAGCCATTTGTAGGGCAGTACGTTCCAAAAGAGGCATCTGCTTTTCCGTACGAAACAATTCCTTTACCGGAATTTCATCCTCATCGAATTGTGAAGAAAAAACACGCAGTCGTTCGGCCTTGTGTCGTTTGTTGTAGTCGGCAATAGCAGCACCCATTGGGTCTTTATCAGCAGTAAGCAGCATAGTGTTCATTCTATTCAATCTTTAAAAGTTGTCGGCAAAGATACGAAAAATGCAGTCTATTAGTAGAAAAAAGCTATCTTTGTAGCGTACATATGACGGAGATCGTATATATACTTCTTATTGAAACTATGTAATTTCAAGTAAATGAAAATAAAACTTTAGGGTTTGATACTGTTCTGGGGACTATTTGCTTTTAGCGTAACAGCCTCTGACAGCATTTCATTGAGGCAAAAGGCACAGCATGCAACAGAAGAGGGGAATTATGAGGAAGCCTGTCAAACTTATCAAAAGTTGAGCAATCAGTATGATTCTGTCTACCAACATGTTTATAGCAAAGAAATTGAAGACTTACGTGCTACTTACCAGATAGACGAGCTTGAGTTGAAGAATAAAGAACAGGCCAACCGTCTGCTCTCTTACTTCATCGGGATAGCTTTGCTTCTAAGCTCTATCGTTTTAATCTGTTTCTTTTTCTTCAGACGGCAGAATAAACAACTCACCATTTCCCGAAAGAAACTGGAGGAGGCCAGAATCATGGCCGAGGAGTCAGTGAAGAATAAAAGCCTTTTCTTTTCCAATATGAGTCATGAGGTCAGATTGCCATTGAATGCACTTGCCGGATCTTCGAGCATTCGTCTTTATCCATCCCCTGGTAGAAAGGAGTGATGTATGAGGCGGAGACTTTATATTCTACTGATATTATTAGGTTCTGTACTACGTGTTTCAGCCGGACTGACTCCTGAGGAACAAACCTTGCGCGACAGTATCTTTAAGATATATCATAATATGCCGGCAGATACGGTACGCGTAGAGTACCTGAGAGATATGTATCAACAGAACATCAGGGCAGACTGGTCCATTGAACTTGTTGATTCGGCTCTGAAAGCAGCAAGAGCTTTGGGTAACGGGCGTCTTGAATTGATGTTATCCCATGAGGTGTTCCGTTATTCGCAATATCGTGGAGATTTGCCGGAAATGGAACGGCGGTTGGCAGTTCTGAAAGAATGCTGTTATCGCCAGAAATCCTATGAATATTACTTTTCCGCCTGGGAGGCAGCGCTTGATTTACAATGTTCCAGAGGCAATATTGAATATGCCATTTTGCAGGCTAAACAGATGAAGGGGGATGCTGAAGAGTTAGGATATGAAAAAGGAATATGTACTCCTTATTATAATATTGGTATTTACTGTCCGTACTCTGTATTTCCGTTCTTTGCTGAGGAAAGACGAAGCCGAGACCCGTGCAGTAAGTGAACTTGCCCGGAAAGCCAATCACATGAAGGATATATTTTTGAAGAATATAGTCGATGATATAAAGATACCTCTTGATAGTGTTGTTCATCTCTCCAAACTATTGTCGGTAGAAAGAGATACGCTTTCTACCGAGCAGAGAACTGAGTATTCATCCAGTATTACAGTGAATGCAGAAAAGCTGATAACACTGGTAAACAATGTGCTTGATTTATCACGTCTGGAATCGGGAATGATGCGCTTTGATGTACAGTCGTATGATGTCGTGCAACTCTGTCGGGATGCGGTTTATATGGCGGGTATGCAGGAGGGGAATCTCGCTACCGTAACTTTTGAACACGATGTGGAGTCGTTGATGCTCCGCATTGACAGCAGTAAGTTTCATAAACTGATCGTGGTGGGTGGTGAGCAAGAAATTAAATTGGTGGTTATCGGAAGTCCGTTGTCTGCATCATCACCGGATAGATTACGCCAGATACAGCATGATATCAACCGTCTGTTCATTGAGATCTTCCACGGTAGTTATACGATTGAAAGTGAGAAAGCCTGTATCACAGTCTGTTTCCCATTGTCATAGTAAATAGGATTGTATCTCATAGATGTCAGAAAAGTGTGGGAAAATTATTATCTTTGTACCCTGGCTTATAATATAATAATAGAAAACGAATATATGAGTATAGAAGATGCAATAATGGGAGGTATCGTCTTTAAAGGAAAAAAAGACAAGCCCAAGGAAGATGGAAAGGTAAAGACTAAGGCCAAAAAGAAATCGTATATTACCGGAAAACATGGTTCCGGTGCTGCCAAGATGAAGGCGGACATACGAAAGAAAAGAGCGAATCGTCATAAATAAGATGATAAGATGGTAAAATGAAAAATGGTAAGATGAGGAAATACAATCCTATCATCTTACCATTTTTCATTTTACCATCTTATCATTTTTTCATCCTTTTGCCGGAAGTACTTCTATCCAGTAATCATCCGGGTCATGGATGAAGTACAATCCCATAGCTGTATTTTCAAAGCATACCCAGCCCATTTCTTTGTGATATTGGTGAATAGCTTCATAATCACCGGCAACGCGGAAGCATAGATGGCTTTCGTTCTCTCCAAGTTCATAAGCTTGCGGATGATCTTTCAGGCAGGTCAGTTCCAGTAAGAAACCAGTACTGTTGTCTGTCAGGTAAACCAGCGTGAAAGAGCCGTTCGAGGCTTCTTTACGGTGATGTTCTTTCAATCCCAATGCTTTTTCATAGAAAGCAATACTACGTTCCAGATCGGTGACGTTGATATTAAAATGATCGAATTTAGCTTTTATTTCCACGTAATTAAGTAATTAGTTATTAGTGATTATTTTACGAATGCCTTTAGAATTTCGCCTACATACATGCGTGGCTGACCTTCCATAGGAGCCTGTGAAGGCATCTTCTTACATTCCAGAACAACTGAAGGTTCTGTTTGGTTTGCCGGATAGAAACGAACGGTATAAGTTTCTGCAGCTTCCATCTGCTCGTAAGGTTGATCAGGTGAAAGGAAACTGAAGATAACAGGCTTACCTGAAGATTTGCCCAATGAACCACCTGCATTAGCTGTCATCATGGTCATATTGAAAGCATCTGTACCAATTACAAGTACTAATTTGCCTGCACCCATTTGGATGGCATTCGTCGGTAGTTGATCCGGAGCTACTTCTTTATAGCCAGGCACTGTACCAGAAGCAACAGGAGTGGCCGGAGTAAGCGGGGTAGCAGGTACAACGGTTACTTTGGTTGTTTCAGCCGGAGTTTTTACTTCTACTTCAGCTTTAGGAGCAATCACTATCGGACCTGAGCTTACAGCGCTCTTTGCCTCTTTCTTGGTTTCCGGTTGCTCTGTTTCGGCAGTTTTCTTGGCAGTACTTGCGCTAAGGGCTTCTGCTGCTCCAAGAGCGAGGTCATCTACAAAGTTGACTGTTTTTCTGCGCCATTTGGCAAGTCCGCGCACCAATTTGGTTTGAGCCTTATTCAGTGCATATTTGTCTACGATCCATTCTTCTGCCGTATACTTCTCTTTTCCTTCACGGTAATTGAAACGAATCTTTTCAACTTCCATTGTGCACTTCTCGGGTGCACAAACCACGGACAGTTGGTAGAGTATTTTTGTACGGTCCAGTGAGAGTGCACTTGAACTGAATACAATCCATTCTTCTCCCGTACCTACTATTTGTCCTTCTTCCGGGTTCGTATAGACTACGCGGCTGTTATTCTCATTCTTTTTCAGCCGTGCTTCCATCCATTTCTGCATGCGGTTGAAGATCTCTTGCTGAGACATACCGGGAATACTGAATTCTTTGGTAAATACAACTTTGCCATCTACTTCGGGTACTGCGCCCGCTAGATACTTGCTGTCATCATCATCGTCGTCTTTGTCTTTTTGAGCATGTACTGCAACAGGCAGACAAATGCATAAGAGTACAAAAAGGAGGTGTGTCAAATTTTTCATAATGCGTATGTTTTATTGATTAATATCAAAACTTTCACCCCGGTGGGTTATGGACAAGAAACGGCAACCTTTGCTTTCGGCAAACTCCCGGAAAGCATTTCCGCCTTTGTATTCCTCGCTGAAGTGCATAGGTACAAAGATAGCAGTTTTTATCCGTTCCACGAATTGTTCCGCACCTCTCATATAATCTTTTCCGATGCGGTTGTCCACTGGAAACATAGCTACATCTACCGACGGGGCGGTTTGCTGAAGGCATTTCACTTCGGCAAGGAAGTCACCTTCCGCTTTCCGGATTTCTTGCGGAGTGGATTCTTCGCTCCAATGCCAGTTGTTCAAGTCTCCGGCATGGAAGAGCCGGACACCTTGCAGGTCAATGAGAAAAGAGATACCTACGTCCGTGGAACCGAATGCTTCGATACGGATATTCGGATCTTCGTACACATCTCCTTTATTAATATAGGTGGCATCCTCGCGCGTGGCACGACGATGTTTCAGGATGTCCTTGGAGAAGATATAGTGAATATCCGGGCGCTCGGCTTTCCATAAAAGAACTTCGCGATTAAAGTGGTCGGGGTGAAAATGGGAAGAGAGTACATATAGTTCTCCGGGTCTTCCCAACAGATAGTCATGAACGATCCCTTTATTATATTCCGTTTCAGAGGAATCTTTGTAGTAATCGATAATGACCGTCACTCCGTCCGCTTCAATCGCGAAGCCGCTATGGTAAATGTAATCAAGTTTCATGCACGGGTTAATTTATAGCGCAATATTACGAAAAACGCTACACAAACCTTTGGTTTTTGCTGTTATTTTTATCTAAAAGACTTACATCGGCACTTCCATCAGCAGAATGTGCGAGTCTTTCAGGGTTTCCAGCTCAAAGCTGTGGGTATCGTATACGCCCATGCCGTCACGGCGTGAAAGTACGGTATCATCCACCTTCACCTCACCTTCAATCACGAAGATATACACACCTGCGTGGGATTGGTGCATGTGATAGCCGATCTTTTTTCCCGCCTCTATCTCTCCGATGGAGAACCATGTCTGTTGCAACATCTTGGCAGGGGCATCGCCATCCGGCGAAACGATCAGTGCCAGTTCATTCTTCCGCAAGAACGGGCGGATGTCGTAATCTTGATAGGCGGGCGGTGTATTCAGCTTCTCCGGCATTACCCAGATTTGCAGGAATTCTACCGGTTCGGTATCGCTGCCGTTCATTTCACTGTGATAAATACCGGTACCGGCACTCATGGTTTGTATGTCTCCTATGGTGATGGTGCGGCTGTTCTTATTGCTATCGCCATGTTTCAGCTTTCCTTTCAGGGGAATGGAGATAATTTCCATGTTTTTATGCGGGTGGGTACCGAAGCCTTTACCAGCTTCCACACGGTCGTCGTTCAATACGCGCAATGCACCGAAATTCATACGGCGGGGATTGTAATATGTATCGAAACTGAATGTATGGTGGCTGTCGAGCCAATCATATAGAGCACGTCCACGGCTTTCCGCTTTGTCTATTACTTTTTTCATAATTTATTCCTTTCTTTAAATATTTGATATACCGAAGTAACAAACTGACTATGAAAATGTTTATAGTCGAATGTTAGCATTTATTTATTGACTGTCTTTATTGTTAATTCTGAATTTTCACTTCATTCTCTGATACCTTTCCATTTTTGATGTCGTTGATGTTTTGCAGAGTAGTAGTGGCAATGTTCTCCAGTGCTTCGCGGGTGAAGAAGGCTTGGTGCGAAGTTACAATCACGTTGTTGAAAGAGAGCAGGCGTGCCAGTACATCATCATCAATGATGCGGTCGGACTGATCTTCATAGAAATATTCGCTTTCTTCTTCGTATACATCCAGTCCGGCGGAACCGATTTTCTTGTTCTTCAGTCCTTCTATCAGTGCATTGGTATGTATCAGTTGTCCGCGTCCGGTATTGATAATCATTACGCCGTCTTTCATCTTACTGATGGAGTAGTCGTTAATGAGGTATTTGGTTTGTTCCGTAAGCGGACAGTGCAGGGAAATGATATCCGAACTATGATAGAGTTCATCGAGTGTGGTATATACCACCTGGTGTTCGCGGGCAAAGTTATAGTCAGGATATAGGTCATATGCCAGTATGTTCATGCCGAAACCTCGCAAAATCATAATCAGTTTCTTGGCAATCTTTCCGGTACCGATAATGCCGGCTGTCTTTCCATACATGTCAAAACCGAGCAATCCGTGGAGAGAGAAATTACCGTCACGGGTACGCCAGGTAGCACGGGGAATTTTCCGGTTCAGCGATAGCATAAGGGCAACGGTGTATTCTGCTACGGCATACGGAGAGTAGGCAGGTACGCGTACTACTGTTATGCCACATTCTGCAGCAGCTTTCAGGTCTACATTATTATATCCGGCACAACGCAGTGCCAGTAGTTTAACACCATTATCAGCCATCATGCGGAGTACTTCCGCATCTGCGGTGTCATTCACAAATATGCAGACAGCGTCTACATCCTGTGTCAGTATCACATTGTGTTTGTTCAGATGACCTTTATAATAACGAAGTTCAAAATCGTACTCTTTATTCTTCTCATTGAACGAAGCCTCGTCGTAGGGCTTGGTGCCGAAAAAAGCAACTGTATATGCCATAACTTCTGAAGTTTTTAGAATTTATTGTATATAATATAACACGCGTATAGATAATAAGGTTCAGAAACATAGGTGCTGTTTTATAGGCATTAGCGGGTGGAAGGATGGGGATATGGCTCTTTTCGTTGATAGGTAGTACATTGTCCTGTTTTGTATAAGGCAATATTGAGTGTTGACGGCTGTCAATAGATATGTCAATATCAGTCAATAAGATTACTGACAGACGTCAACATACTTGTTGATGATAGTAAACAGTAGACAATTCCTATGGCAAAACAAGTATATCCTATATGCAGATGCTATCTGTGCACTATATATGATAGGATAATGAACGTTGCTGAATAAGTCTCTTCTTAATACCCCTTCCACCCGCTAATGTCTATGAATGAAAGGATACGGAGGTGTGGAAGGGGGAGGAGAGGCGGAAATGAATTGTGCTGATTTATTTATATCAGTTTCATTAGAAACAGTTTCTGTTTTCAATTAATTATGGGCTCAATCTGATATTTTTGCACAAAAGACTTTTTGGTGTGCAATATTATTGTAACTTTGCGCCCGCTAACAATTAAAAAAGATTTAGATGAGAAAATTTTCGTTGATTAGCCTTATGTTGCTAATCGTTTCAACTTCAACTTTTGCAGGAGGTCTCCTTACGAATACAAATCAGCATGCCGCTTTTCTTCGTATGCTATCCCGTGGTGCTACCACTGAAATAGACGCTGCTTTGTCTAATCCGGCAGGTTTGGCCTTTTTGCCCAATGACGGTTTTCACATGTCTTTGAGTATTCAAAGTGCTTTCCAAACAAGGAATATCGATGCTTCGTGCGAAGGTCTGGGGCTGAATAAGTATTATGAGGGTAAGGCATCTGCGCCTGTCATTCCCAGTTTGTTTGCCGCTTATAAGATGGGTGACTGGACGCTCTCCGGCTTTTTCGGTATTACCGGTGGCGGAGGAAAGGCTTCGTTTGACGACGGTCTTCCCATGTTCGATGCTATGGTGATAGGCGGATTGGGAGCCAAAAAAATTCCAAGCAATGCCTATTCGTTGAAAAGCTACATGGATGGCAAGCAGTACATCTACTCTGTACAGTTGGGTTTGACTTATAAGATAACGGAATGGCTTTCTGCTTTTGCGGGTGGTCGGATGAACTACTTTACCGGTGGTTACCAGGGTGCATTGAAAGCCAGTGCTGCCGTAGATTTGCCTTCTCCTGCCGGAGGAACGATACCTGTTGGTACGGAGCTTATCGGCATAGACTTGGATTGTGATCAGACCGGATGGGGATTTACTCCGGTTATCGGCTTGGATGCCAAGTGGGGTAAGCTGAATATTGGTGCAAAGTATGAGTTCATGACTAACCTGAATATTGAAAATTCCACTAAAGCGAACTCGCTTCGTATGATTGGTGCTGCTGAAAGTGAATTGGCTGATTACAAGCATGGTGTGAATACTCCAAATGATATCCCTTCCATGCTTTCTATAGCTGCTTCTTATGAGTTTCTTCCGGTATTGCGCGCATCTGTAGAATACCACTTTTTTGATGATAAAAGTGCAGGAATGGCCGGTGGTAAGCAGAAGTATCTGACAAAGGGAACAAACGAATATCTGGCCGGTATTGAGTGGGATGTGACCAAACATTTGACTTTGAGTTGTGGAGGTCAGATTACAGACTATGGATTGTCTGACAATTACCAGAGTGACACCAGTTTCTCTTGTGATTCTTATACTCTGGGTTTTGGTGCCAAGTTGAATTTAACTGAAAGAGCTGCCCTGAACGTTGGCTACATGTGGACTACCTACGATGATTATACTAAAAAATCTCAGAACTATAATAATACCGGATTGAGCGGTACAAATATCTATAGTCGTACAAACAAGGTGTTTGGTGCTAGTATCAACTACAGATTCTGATTTCATAATTACTTTATATATAGCAGAAGCCGTCTCGAAACATTGTTTTGAGGCGGCTTCCTTGATTTATATATCTGATTTAGAAAGAATATTGTACCAACAAATTCATCCGGTTGGCATGGTGCGTTGAATTATTGAAATCTGTACGCCAGCCGCGAAGGTATTCAGCACCTACCTGCATATTCGGAGTAACATTCCAGAATACATTGGTTACGAGATATTGTCCGTAACGGTAACTACTGGGTTGATCGTTGGGATAACCGTTCTCCGAATACAATCTGGACATACTGTAAGTAGTGGATACAAACACTTTCGGGCAGATGTTATACTGTGCCCCGGCAAACCAGCCCAGCATAGGCAATGCTTGCATCTTTCCTTCTTTTTCGGGATTGGGAACGATGTCCACATTCAGATTGCTTATGTCATTCAGATATTGTCCGATACCTTTTCCATAAGTAGCCTGTCCGAAGATTTCCCATTTCTTACTGAGATTAAATGAGGTAGATGCCTGTATACCCCATCCGGTAACGTCGGATGCATGATCGCTGAGCGTGCTGGTGTATGTCATACTGCGAACGAGGCCACCTACACGAAGATGGCTGTTAGCTCCCCAACCATATTGGGCGTAAGCGGTGAAGTCCGGCATACGTTGTTGGGCTACGCTGAGTTGATCGTTTGTAGTGCCATCCACACTGGGTACCTCTATGGATGCATGGAATCGCCAGTTCTTTAAGCCTTTGTAAGTGTAAGCCAGTTGAGTGGCACGATAGAAAGTAGCACCGTTAGGGCCTTGGAAGTCGATAGTGGACGGCAATGCGGCCAAATCCATAAAACCACCGTAGGTATAACCTACTGTCACATTGCGGAACGACATGTACGCATTTCGCAACTGGAATACCTTGTCCCCACCACGGAAGTTACCAGCAGTGTACACAACGAAATCACCCAGCAGCTTAGTATGTCCTACCAGTTTCAGGAAGATGGTGGAAGTACTTGCATCCATCTGGAACTGGTTCTTTACTTTGCTGGCATTCGGGATGTAGGCAGGGATGAAGTCCATGTTGTCTACGATGCCGCCAAAGTCATATTCGGCAGTGGCACGTACATATCCTCCGATACCGAGGGCGAATTTTCCTTTTTTATCCATCAACAGGAAGCGGGGTGCCTGTGGGTCGTGAATGTATCTGAACTGTGATTCGTTCATGATACGGACGATCTCGTCGCCTGCTTTGTCGATGGTAACCATGACGATGCCGTTAGATGCTTCGTCGTCAATAATCACTTTTTCTTGTGCTTTGGCCATAGACGGAACGAGGCCGATGGCGCACAGCAGAAACATTACTTTAAAGATTGTCTTCATTATTAAGTTAGGTTTTGGTGAATGCCCATTGAACAACCTAAATGAAAAAAGGTTGAGTAGGAGAATGACAGATATGCTATTTTTTGATTGATTTGTAGTGGAGGTTCTCCGTTTCTTTACCGAAATAGGCTTTTTGCAATTCATGGGCATCATACATCTCGGCTGTATTGTAAAGTTCTGGTATATTATAAGACTTGAACGTATTCAGATAAGCTTCCGGATTTTCTTGTGGAAGAAGAAACGCTTTACTTACGCTTCCATCTTGGGATACATGGGCAAAGTAAGGACGCCCATATACCCGGTCGTCTCGTTTGGAGGCGAAAGCTATCCATTGGGAATTACTACTCCAGGAATGATAGGAATCAGAGTACCGTCCGTTTGTTTCTTCCATTTTATCAATATTTCCGGTAGAAAGCTCCAGCATCCAAAGGTTAGTTTCCGGATGCCAGATGGGGAAAGTACCATAATCGGATACGGAGAACAGCAGGTATTTGCCGTCCGGTGAGCATTTGGGAAAACTAATGGATTTCCCTTCGGGTGAAGCTCTGAAGACTTCGTGAATACTATCACCCAATTGTCCGGTTTGAGGATTAAAGGAGATGGAGTAGAGATCATAGCGCATATGACGGGTACTGTCCGGCTGAGGGATATAGGGTACCCGGCAGAAATAGATGGTATGGTTGTCAGCAGAGAAACAAGGGAAGGTTTCCTGATATTCCGTTCCGCTGATACCGGGGTTATCGGTAACCGTTCCCTGTTCAAAATCTATCAGGATAAGATCACTGCATTTATCGAAAACTTCCAGGCGTTCGGTACGATAGCTGTGCAGAATGGGGATAATTTCGGCTGTGGTGAATATGCCGAAACGCCCGTCTTGGGAAATCTCTCCATAGACAGCACCAGCTGTATGATTTGTTTTGGTATTGATTTTCCGTAATTGCCCGTCACGACTATAAATTGTACCTCCCTTACTGCCACGCACATGCATAAATGTAGTGGGATTGGCTGCACGGTTGGATGTATGGCAATTGATACAGCTACGATCTGTGATATTGTTATCGGCCAGAAGACGGGTGTCGAAATTCTCAAGGTTACGTTCGCAAATTTGCAGCATGTTCCATATCTCATAAGCCGGTTCTATCAGGCGGTAGCTGAGGTATCGGTCTATGCTGTCGGGCGAGATGTACCAGTAGAAATCTTTGTAATGTATTTTTTGCTGCGAGATATAGGCATAGACAGACACTGACAGTGTATCCCCTTTTTCATCCGCAAGCATCTTTTTCCATTTCTTCATGGGGAACTGGAGCCTGTAGGACTGGCTGTCGAATTGATGCTCTTTCTTTCCCCGGATAATAACGGAGAGGTTTGCCGCACCTTCCAGCTGGAAGTTCAGCGGAGCGATGTTGCAAGGTATGGTGATGTCTGTATAGTCAGGAAACAGGAGCGGCTGTTCAGGACAGTCGGTGTAATCCTGAAGTGAACGTTTTCCACAGGAGAAAAGCGTCAGGGTTGCAATGAACAGGATGATAGATCTTTTCATGGTTTCAGTTGTGCATAATAGTAATAGAACCAATATGTTTTTCCGAATAACTTTTCCAAAGCCCGCCCGTCTCCTTTGGCATCTTCGTATATGGAGAGGTATTGCAGACAGTCTTTGTAAACTTTAGCAGAGATGCGATAATGCTTCAGTTGTTCCTGCGGGTTTTCTTTCTCATTCATACATGCTATCAATGCTTCCTGATAGAGACGGGATGGAAGCGAACCGAATGCCGGATAATAGTAACGGTCATAATCCTTCTTGAAAAGCTGCAGATCTTTATTCAACAGGTGGAAGCATAAAAGGTAGTCGGCAGCCATCTTGTTTTGAGGATTGCTTTCGATTAAATTAGCCAGTGCAGTACGCCATTGATTGGCGGAGAACAACGTATCTTGTTGCGGAAGCATCCGGCGTTTATGGGTCCAGTAAGGGATGGAATCACATTGACCGGATTTAATAAGTTCCAATCGCTCCTTTGCCCAGCTCCGGTGCAAGGAAGTATGGGACAACATGCGTAGATACTTTTGGGCAACTGAATAATCTTCGTTGATAATGGCAATTTCCGCCAGTTTCCGTACCATGCGCGAAGAACGCTGATGCGGGGTAAATGTCATAGCAAGCATGGCAGAGTGCTGGGCTTGTGCCATGTCACCGCATTCCATAAGGGCATCGGGACTTGCCATGGCGTATATATAGCCTGTTGATTCGTTGGTTTGTAGTAAAAGCCCATGGAAAGCTGGCTGATAATGTTGCATTAGTTCATCGCAGAGCTTGTTTTGGCGGGCATAGGCAAGATTGGTGTAGTAGGCACTGAGATAGGTCGGGTAGGAGTTAGTCTTGTTGAGCCGGATTACTTTATCCCAGTGTCCGAAGTAGGCTTCGGATGAAAAGGCGAGTGTCTTTTCTTCGGAGGCGTTGTATGCTTTGGTTATGGTAATTGTACCCAGGGTAAGGACTGTAAATAGTGCAATCCATTGCTTACACTGCCGGAAAATAAAAACCGGCAGGAGGGAGAGTAGCAGAAAACCTTCTGTCAGGAGGAAGACAAAAGGCTGACGCAGCATGTATCCGCTTATCAATGGATAGAAGTATGATTGGCGGGGAGTTAAAAAATAGAAATAACTACCTCCGATAGGTATGAGGAGGGAGATGAGTAGAAGGAAGAAGGACAACTTGTAATTGTTGAAGTGCTTGCACTCATAAACTATGGCTAAAATGACATATGCAAAGAAGTGTGCTCCTCCGGCGCAATAGAGGATGGTAAGCATAACTACGTGGAGTATTCCCCTCGTCCGTGTTGATGTGCTCAATGTTGACAGTAAGAATGCCCAGACGCTGCACATCAGTCCAAGTGACATGGAAAGAAGATATTCCAAATGGCAGGATAATGCCCATTCGGCAACTATGGGCAGTAATGCCCAGAGGGATGTATGGCTGGTGATACCGGTCTTACGTAATGCTATCCGGAGTCCCAGCCAGGTGAACACAAAAGTGAGGGTTAATATACTGCTTCCTCCACCTGTCCACAGGAAAAACTGAGTAAGATAATCGCCACAGATTTCGGTCAGGAATGCCGGTTTCTGTAAGTATGTTTGTAGAAAGTCCGGTTGGAGTACGCATAGTGTTATCTGTTCTTTATAGTGCAGATGATATGGATAGAAGTAAAAGAAGAATATCCAGCAGGCTATAAAGAATAGGGAGACAAAGATACTGTCTATTTGTTTTCTCATGGTTCGGGTTTCCATTTTTCTATTCCACGTCTTTTTAAATCATTGGCTTGCTGCTCATTGAACATGTGCTCAAGCGTCATGAATAAGTATCCTCCTAACGGATTCAGATTCTGTTTAATGAAACAGAACGTAGAGTCACCAAAATCTTCGTAGATGCTATCCCTTTGTCCTTTCAGGATTGTTGTAATGGTACTGTCTTTTTTGTTTTTATTGATTTTCTGCGATAGTAAGGCTGCTTTTTCACCGGCAGATTCCATCTGTTCTTTCCAGTGTTGCAGTTGGTTATTGAGTGGGGTACCGGTTCCGGAACTATTCATACCCATGTTGGTATGCAGCGTTCCTTTTTCTGCCACAATGAGCAGACGTTGTATAGGTGCATTTGCCCGCCTGCTGATAACAATATCGTAAATAGCGGAATCTGCCGGAATGGAAAAGGAGAAAGTTCCGTTTACAATATAGGCAGAATCTACTGTTTCCGGAGTGGGATGGGGGCGTGGAACCAAATATATGATTTGTCCGTTGTATTCCGAAGATACCACTCCTTCGATATTCATCATTTTCTTCGTTATCGGCTGACAACTGCTGATGCAAAATAGTAAGATAAGATAAAAGAAATGTTTATTCATATCGGTTTGTCTTTTCTGTTATCTTTAGAAAAAGGAGGTTGCTCCATTTATATGTTTTTTCACTCATGAATGAAGATCGCAAAATCATCCGGTGGGTGGAACAACCTCCTGTATCCGTGTTAAGTTAGAGTATTACAAGTTTGCTTTGGCCCATGCTGTAATCAGTTTGTTTTCATTGGAGTTCCAAGCTTCCTTATAAAGGTCGCGTACCACATCGAGCCACTTAATGCTGCGGGTCTCTTTAGAATCACTTGTTCCTACATCAACGGTGCCGCCGTATGCTTTATAATCTTCACGCAGGGTACCGCAAATGCGGGCATAGGTTCCGGTATATGTGTTCAGGTCATTGTTGGTTACCTTAACATCGTAGTTGAGTTGATCGTCCGTGCAACTGTAATTTCCCGGATGGGCAGGATCTTCGGTAGCCCACTTGGAACGGTCTGCTGCATACACGGTGACTCCGTCCTTGAAGAGATAAGGATAATATCCTGAGTTGTCCATGTCTTCATATACAATGCCGCATATCGGGAACTGAGCTCCCGACTGCAATTGTATATGCTTCAATACCGCTGCCATCGCATCCGTATCAGTGTCACCTTTCGCTTTCCATACGGCAGTTGCAATCCAGGTTGCAAGCTTTTCGGCTGTAGGATTGAGCATGTATACCTTGCCTTTTTTCTGAACGCCGGTTTGCACGTCCTTGCCGGTTGAATATTCGTAAAGCTTAACCGGGTATCCTTCATAATTAGGATAGGTTGTCGTTTCCTCTATCAGTGTTCCCGCCATGTATTGACCGGTGCTGATTATCTTGTCGCAGCTGGTGACGAGTGCTTTGTAACCATCCGAATTGTTTATGAAGTCATGTAATTGGGCGTCTTTGTCTTCCTGCATTACGGCATTCCAGAGTGCATTGCGCAGTGTTCCCTGGTTATCATCACCATCGTAGTCCCAGAACATCATACCTTTCATGCCTAATCCTAAAAGCCATGTACCTTTTGCGGCAATGCTTCGTGGATTGTCATAACCACAATAGAATACTCCGTTCTTGGTAACGTACGGAACGCTGCCCTCTTCATCCCAATTATCAATGACATAGCCTTCTCCCGCGCTTAAGTCGACAATGTCTCTGTAATTGATAGAACCACCGGAGTTGAAATGTGCTCTTCCATAGAATGGAATACCCAGAACTAATTTATTGGCAGGTACACCGGCACTCAGATATTCGTTGACAGAACGCTGGCAATCCCAGGTGGCACTTGGTTTGTTCAATGGTGATTGATGACCGGGGGCACCCACTAAGTCGTATGTCATAATGTTGACGAAGTCCACATAGGGGTCTACAGCTTTCACATCGATATACTTCCATCCTGCTCCTTGCGGTTGCTTGTTCTTGCAATACCCGGCGTAGGTCAGTAAAGTGGAACTTGATAGTGTTTCGCGCAGATCTTTCATTAACAGAGTGAAATTCTCTACGTCAACCAACGGGTCGTAGGCGTTACTGCCGAAAGTCATGCCGGGAAATTCCCAGTCGATATCAATACCGTCTATGCCTTCCTGCTGAACGAACTTCTTGCAATCCTGAGCGAATTGTTTGCGCATCTCAGCGCTCTTTGCCAGGGCGGAGAAACCTCCGTCCTGGGAATTACCGGTATTAGAGACACTATTTGTAAAAGAGAGTAATATCTTTAAATTGCTATTTCTTTCTTTTAACTTCTTCACTTGATTGAAACGTTCCTTGTTACCTTGCAAGTCAAACTTCTGATAGACATTGTTCTTAACATAAAGTTCGGCGAAAGCATAATTGATATGCGTCATGTAAGTGGGGTCGGGAAGCATTTTGCCATAGTAGGTCACATAGCCTAATGCGACGCGTCCATTCACTCTATCTGCCATGTTGTTCACTTCCGGAGGTCCAAAACTGGGTATACCGGTTATGTAGTCGTCATCGTGACAGGAACTTAGTCCTAATATAATAGCTATTACAATAAATATAATCTTTTTCATAAGGCATTATTCTTTGGATTCATAATATACATACCAACCATAGTCGTCCCAGTCACCTCCACCTGTGTATTTCTGCGGGTGATACAGAGTGATATACTCATCAGTCAATGTAAGTATCCAGAATACATTGTTTTTCCCTTTACTTTGGCCGAGGTCATCATAACTGCTTCCAATAACGGGGATATTAGTGGTAAGTCTGCCTTGAACCAAATCTTCCGGTTGTTCGCGGTCGAAGAGGAACGTTCCCTCATTCAGTAATTTGCCACTTTTATCATAAGTCTTCAGCTTGGTGTCCTGTATTTCGAATACTATTCTCTGATCTCCTGCCTGTGCAAGATTAACTGATCCCCACCATGCAAAATTAGACTCCGGAGTATATCCTGAACTGGTATACTTCCATCCGCCATGTGCCCCCATGTTGCAGACCGATCCCCATTTTACTTCACGGAATCCCCATGCCTTGGTTGCATTGGCGTCTGCCTTGTCTTTGGCTCCGGTAAAGAGGCCCATCCATTCGTCAAACACATTGGTGACCGTTACGGTAAAGATATCACTGGTTACAATTTTACCATTAGAAATAGCTTCATAATATATCTCATAAGTTCCGTTGGCACCATATATGATCGTATCATTATCGCTGCCGGAAATCTTTGTGCCGACTCCATAGTGCCAGATACCTCCCAATTCAGGACGGTTGTTTTTGAGTACTACATATTGATCTCCTTCTACAGCGTCATCCTGGTTGGGAATAGGCTGGGTGACGGATAATATGTTGTTCAGTTCTTCCTTGCTGATAGGGTCTCCGGCATTAGTAATGTATTTATCGCGTAAGGATTCGTCTTCCATAGGGTCGCAGGCTGTGACTATAGCCATTGCCGCGAATAATAATAGTATAGCTTTTAATGTTTTCATATCATTAAGATTTTAAATGGCATTACATTTTTGTCCAATCACTGAATTGTGCATCAGTTCCCCAACCCGGATTTTGCTCGAGCACACCATTGGAACGGTCTATTTCTATCTGAGGTATAGGCCAGTAACCCTGGGTTTGCTGTAGACGCTTCTTATAATCATACTTGACCATAGGCGTGAGAGCGGCGGCATTGATAACCTCAAAGCCTGTCTGGCGATTTAGTGCATTTCCTGCCTCTTCCAGACTTGGGCCGGACCAGCGGAGCAGATCCCACCAACGGATGGATTCGAAAGCAAACTCCCAACGGCGTTCCTGTTTAAGTGCATCCAGCGTGTATGAGATAGGGGCTAAGTGGGAACGTTGGCGTACTCTGTTCAAACCGGTTGCATCTCCTTTCAATTCGGAATGCATCAGCAGTACATCGGCAAAGCGGATATGAATAAGATCGGTGATATTCAGTAACTGCGGGGAGGTCTGGCTGGATATGCCCGGATGTAATGTTTTTCCAAAAGCTTCGAGTACTCCGTTGCTATTATATGCATTAATGTTGATGTATTTCTTGTTGAAGTATCCGGTCTGCTCGTAATAGCGGTAAGAAACGGTATATGCGGGTTCCGAATCATCTAAACGGAAGTCTGCCAAAACATTTCCTTCATTGTTGGGGTCCATAGCCTTGTATGACCAAATAGAACCGGAAATACGCGGGTCTTCAGTGTATCCATCCAAGAATGTTTGTTGTTTAGACCACTCTTTCCAGTCCTGAACCATACTGGGAGATACCGGGCCTGCGCCCCAACCAAAATTGAACGGATAACTTTCTTCTTTCCAGTCGGCATCGTCACCGGAAGGGGAGTAGAACATTGCACATGTATTGGCAAACCATGTGTAGGTCCATGTGGAGGTCAGGTTGTGCTTGTTGGCAAAGAGTGTTTCAATTGAAGAATTTCCATCCCAGGCGAGTTTATGCTTCACTGCATATGCATATTGCTTCTTGGAGCTGGTACTGTTAGTGGCAGAGTTCGTGTAGCCCCATAGGTTACGTTGGTCAGAAATGAGGTTGTGTCCGGAATGATCTATACAGTCTTCCAGCCAACTGATAACTTGTTCTTTTGTGATTTCGCCTTCGGGAGTCAGAGGTAAAGTCTTCTTGTCATAACGTCCGGTATAGAATAGAAATACTCGCGCTGCAAGTGCTTCGGCTGCATACTTGGTAGCATGGCCTGCCATGGCATTCCCGGCCGGATATATCTGGTTAGGCATCATCTCAATTGCATTCTTTATATCAGAAGCAATCAAGGCATATACTTCGTCAACGGATGCCCGCGGGAGGTTTACAGCTTCAATCGTGGTACGAAGGGGAACGCCGCCGAATATCTTTACTAATTCATAGTAGGTCCATGCCCGGAGGAAATAAGCTTCGCCAAAGTGACGTAAACGTTCGGATTCACTTGACCAGCTTTTTACGTTATCGAGCGTGTTAATCGTATTGTTGGCACGATTGATGAGTTGATAACAACGGTCCCAGATGCCAAGTCTGCTGTTCAAGTTTCCTTGATAAAGCAAGAAGTTCGTGGCGCAATTGCCGGAATAAGAGAGGTTACCGCCTAAGCAATCATCACTGGCCAATTGGGCTGTATAGTATTCTGAAGATGTTTCAGGATCTTCAAACAATAACTTAGCATAGATAGACGTCAACATTTGGTTGGCATCTTTCTCCGTTTCCGGAAAGTTCTCTGTTGTTTTATCTGTAAGTAACTCAGTGTCAAGGAAACTTTCACATGACGTGAGTATGAAAAGTGCAGATAGTATATATATTAGTTTTTTCATATTTTCATATTATTAGAATTTGACATTTAAACCGAGCATACATGTGCGAGCTTCCGGATAGTATCCTAAATCTATGCCCTGTACCCAACCAAAATCACTACCATAACCGATTTCGGGGTCCATACCTGAATATCCGGTAAAGGTGTATAAGTTCTGGACTGTAGCATAAAGTCTGAGCTGCTGCAGAGGGATTTTCTTGAAAATCTTCTTGATATCAACTCCGATTGTAATATTCTTGATTTTGAGATAATCTCCATTCTCTACATAAATATCGGAAACTTTAGACCAATTGCTTCCACCAGTGCTTGCCAGGCGTGGTAACTTGTTGGAAGTTCCTTCTCCGTGCCAACGTTCCAGGATGTCTGTGGTAAAGTTCTGCAATGGAGAACTGGCATAATCCCGGTAGCATTTAAGTATTTGCTGGCCGAAGGCTCCATAAGTAGTAACCGATAGGTCAATCATTTTCCAGCTGACATTGAAAGAGAATCCAAGTGTCATGTCCGGATGGGGATTACCAATTTCTGTACGGTCATTCGAGTCAATGACTCCATTCTTATCGACATCTGCCCAGATCACATCTCCTGGTTGTGTTTGAGCACCATTTTCTTTAGCACCTTTGTATTCGTCTATTTGTTTTTGGTTCTGAAAAATGCCGAGACTCTTGTAGCCATAGAAATATCCTAAAGGTTTTCCAATTTCTCCGCGTGCACATTCGTCGGATGCATTCCATAAATTGCCCGACGGTCCATGGAGGATACCATCTTCATTGGGAAGTTCGGTAATTCTGTTTTTATTGAATGCAGGAGCCAGATTGATACCATAATTCCAGTCTTTACCTATGTTGTCGTTCCAGTGAAGGCCGATTTCAAATCCAGTATTCCGAATAACTCCGCCATTGATGGCAGCCGGACTTGAACCGAATGAATAGAGTACGGGTGGGGTAATAAGCCAGTCTTTGGTTAACCTTCTATACCAGTCGAATTCGAGCGCCAGACGTCCATTGAAGAATCGTGCATCGAGGCCTATGTTGAGCTGTTCCTGGGTTTCCCATGAAAGATCCGGATTAGTCAGCTTATATGCGTAGGAACCAATAGAAACCTGATCCATGGAGTTGCCAAATGAATAACCTCCATTGCCGTTGTTGGCAGTGATACGTGATATATATTCGAAGGTGTTCACGGCGTTATTACCATTCTGTCCCCAGGATGCACGCAGTTTTAAGAAATCCAGCCAATTGAGATTCGGCATGAAACTTTCGTTTGTAATGACCCAACCTGCCGAGAAAGACGGGAAATATCCCCATCGATGACCACGGGCAAAAATAGAGGAACCATCCGCACGCATAATGGCGGTTGCCATGTACTTTTCTTTATAGTTGTAGTTTATACGACCAAAGAAGGAAGCCATTTGCCCTGCTGCTCCGGGAGCTCCTGTTAAAGTCTTAATTTTATTTTTATCATCGTACTTTATGTTGCTCAGATATGCATGTTTAAAGTCTGAGAATTCAGAACCTTCTGCATTGGCACTCATGGAGTCACCCATTCCGTATTTTTCAAGACTCTGCCCGATTACCGCGTCAAAATGATGGTCTTTTATGGTGAAATTATAACTGGCTGTGTTTTCCCAGGACCAGCGGTGGTTGAGTGACATGGACTGAGTTACCCTGTCTTCTTGTGTCGTCAGGCTTTGACTTAACTGGCGATAGCTGGGGATATAAGAACGATAACTTGAAGCAGACAAGATGTATCCGAATTGTGACTTGATTCGTAAATTCTTGATTGGTTGCAGCTCTGCATAAAAACTGGATTGTAAGTAATGGCTTTTGCTTAAGGCATGACTTGTGTAGTAATCCATATACGCTATTGGATTTGTGGTATTTTCCCCATACCCTTCTTCTTGTGCATCATCATATAAGTAGTACTCTCCTTTACTGTTATAGGCATGCATCAATGGGGGAGTGGTTAACATATCACGTGTACCATTCCAATAAATGTCGCTGGTAGCAAAAGAACCTGCAGTCTGCTGGTACTTGTAATTAAGGGTCTGCCCAATTTTGAGTACATCAAGGTTCCCTATCTTTTTGACAATATGATTAGAGTTGATACGTGCATTGTATCTGTCCATACTGGCAATGCGACCGGGAGCTCCCATGGTAGCTTCCTGATTGAAGTAGGTAAAACCAATAGAGAAGTTGGAACGTTCTGTACCTCCGGTGAAGTTCAATGAGTGGCTTTGGATGGGAGCATCATTATTTAAGATCTCTTTTATCCAGTTGGTACCATTCCAGGTTCCTTCCTGAATAGCTTTATAATCAGCTGCCGGTAACCATTTTTCCCAGTTCAGAAGTGAAGTACCATCCATCATGTGCATTTCATCTTCTATCATCATATATTCCTTAGCATTCAACAGGGTGGCGATTTTAGGAAGATTCTGAATACCATAATAACCATCGTAAGTAACCTCAAAGTTACCTGTTTTGCCTTGCTTGGTAGTGATGAGAATAACGCCATTGGCGGCACGTGAACCATAGATAGCAGCAGATGCGGCATCTTTTAGTACATCGATAGATTCAACGTCGGCAGGGCTTAGACCATCTATGCTGCCGTTGACCACTCCATCTACTACATATAAAGGAGAAAAATTACCATTGGTTCCGAGACCGCGGATATTGACTTTAAATCCCTGTCCGAGGAAACCGCCGTTTGATGTGATATTTATACCAGGTGCCTGGCTTTGCAGCCCCCCCAGAACATCCGTTGTATTTAGCTTTGCGATATCAGTACCTTTTACTTGTACGGTAGCTCCGGTAACCAATTTCTTTTTCTGAACTCCATAGCCAACTACTACTACCTCTTCCAGTAATTCGGAATCTTCTGTCAGCGTGATTTCCATCTTGGGTGTTGCTTTTACTTCCAGTGTCTTATATCCGACGAAAGAGATTACCAAAGTAGCACCTCTTTTCACGGTAAGAGAGAATTTACCATCTATATTGGTAATAATACCATTGTTTGTTCCTTTTTCCAGAACACTTGCTCCGATAACAGGTTCGCCTGTCTGATCTGTTACCGTGCCATTGATGACTTGCGATTGTAGCTGTTCTGCAATTTCAGATAAACCTTCTGAATTAGTACCGATTGCCAGGGCGGTATTGCTTCCTATTAGTAAAGCTACAATGGCAATAGTGGTGAGGAATTTGTAATGTAGTGTTCCTCGTTCGCGATTTTCATTCATGATTTGA
Source organism: Bacteroides sp. AF39-11AC (assembly GCF_003474285.1). Lineage (NCBI taxonomy): Bacteria > Pseudomonadati > Bacteroidota > Bacteroidia > Bacteroidales > Bacteroidaceae > Bacteroides > Bacteroides sp. AF39-11AC. The sequence goes on from NZ_QROH01000006.1 coordinate 101,405, forward strand.
TGATTTTTGTTTAAAGCTAAATGGGAATATAAAATAAACTAGATAGAAAATGAGATGGACAATAGAATGTCTGGGTGCATTGTTTCCTTTTTCATAAGCATTTGTTTTTCTTAGGTTGATATTATAAATTAAGGTGTTGCAGCATTCTGAATCAGAAGTTATTTTATGTCTTATCTGATCTTGCTACTCCAAATATAATCCGTATTTTCATTATTTAAAATAAATGGTGAGCTATATTAATAACTGTTATATGTCGTTTTATTTGCTTAAGAAACTTGCGTGAATAAAATATTGATTTAGATACAACTCGCTTGCATATTTGAAAAATGTGTTATTTTGATATTATATATTTAATAATCATGTTGTTATATTAATAGTTGTGCTGTTTTATGTTCGTATATTTCTTTGTTTTAGCTTTGCTTTTAAAGTTCGTTAACTATTTTTGCCCTTCAAATTGAAATGAATGATGGGATGAATGGGCTATGCTTTTCTCTACTTTTAGTTAAAAAGTATAATGTTTACTCATTGGAGGAGTTGGCGGATTAGTGATTCTTTTAGCTTAATTATTAGAGGTGTTACTGTTTCATCTGAATAGTACCCGGTCTATATCAAGCCCGTACCAACTCCGTGTCTGGTCCGTCTGTATAGATACGGAGCAAACACGGACTTGGCACGGTTCGAATATTAAAGCGAACGTATTTATTCTGGAAACAAGGAATGTTTGTCTGTTTTAGAAACTTATCGTATCTTTGCACTCGGATTAAAATGTAAGATACCGTGAATAGCGGTCGTGTATTCTAGAACACCACGTAAAAAACAGGATTTATGAAGCAAAAAGTATCTGTGCCTTTTATGCTGCTGGGTATTTTATTTAATGTTTGCCTAATTGCAGCTAATCTTCTTGAAACCAAGGTTATTCAGGTTTTTGGTATAACCGTTACAGCCGGATTATTGGTTTTCCCTATTTCTTATATTATAAACGATTGCATTGCTGAGGTGTGGGGCTTCCGTAAAGCACGTCTTATTATCTGGAGTGGTTTTGCCATGAACTTCTTTGTGGTAATGCTTGGCTTGATAGCCGTTGCACTACCGGCTGCACCGTTTTGGGAAGGAGAAGCCCATTTCAATTTTGTTTTTGGGATGGCACCGCGTATTGTTGTAGCAAGTCTGACCGCGTTTTTGGTAGGTTCATTTCTCAACGCTTATGTCATGAGCCGTATGAAAGTGACAAGTGGTGGACGAAACTTTTCTGCCCGTGCTATTTGGTCGACAATAGTAGGGGAGACGGCGGATTCTCTTATATTCTTTCCAGTAGCTTTTGGTGGTATTATTGCTTGGCGTGAATTGCTTGTAATGATGTGTATTCAGATCGTATTGAAATCCTTGTATGAAGTATTGATTCTTCCGGTCACTATCCGTGTAGTAGCAGCTATTAAACGGATAGACGGTAGCGATGTGTATGATGAGGATATTTCCTATAATATATTGAAAATCAAAGATATTTAAAATAGCGTGAATAAAGAAGTTGCATTAGTCGTTTTTAGTGGTGGACAAGATTCTACCACTTGTCTGTTTTGGGCAAAACGTAAATTCAGAAAAGTGGTTGCCCTGAGTTTTTTGTACGGACAGAAACATGAGAAGGAGGTGGAACTGGCACGGGAAATAGCTCGTGATGCCGATGTGAAGTTTGAAGTAATGGATGTATCGTTCATCGGTAAGTTGGGACATAATTCCTTGACGGACACTACCATGGTAATGGATCAGGAAAAGCCGACGGATAGTTTTCCTAATACGTTTGTACCGGGGCGCAATTTATTCTTCTTAAGTATTGCTGCCGTGTATGCTCGTGAACATGGCATCAATCATATTGTGACGGGAGTGTCACAAACAGACTTCAGTGGATATCCCGATTGCCGGGATGCCTTTATCAAATCGCTCAATGTGACCTTGAACCTGGCTATGGATGAACAGTTTGTAATTCATACTCCGCTGATGTGGATCGATAAAGCTGAAACCTGGGCATTGGCAGATAAATTGGGAGTACTTGACTTGATACGCAATAAAACCCTGACTTGTTATAATGGTATTCCCGGGGATGGTTGCGGGCATTGTCCGGCATGTAAGTTACGCCGTGAAGGATTAGAGAAGTATTTAAGTCGTAAATGCTAAAACTTTATATTATGAGTGAATTAAAAGACCAACTGTCCCTTTTGGGAAGAAAAACAGAATATAAGCAGGATTATGCTCCTGAAGTGCTGGAAGCTTTTGATAATAAGCATCCCGAGAATGATTACTGGGTACGTTTTAATTGTCCGGAATTCACCAGCCTGTGTCCTATAACCGGGCAACCGGACTTTGCAGAAATCCGTATCAGTTATATTCCTGATATAAAGATGGTGGAAAGCAAGAGCCTGAAACTGTACCTTTTCAGTTTTCGCAATCATGGTGCTTTCCACGAAGATTGTGTGAATATTATAATGAAAGACTTGATTCGCCTGATGAATCCTAAATATATTGAAGTTACAGGCGTTTTTACTCCACGCGGTGGTATTTCCATTTATCCTTATGCTAATTACGGGCGTCCGGATACAAAGTATGAAGGCATGGCGGAGCATCGGTTGATGAATAGAGAATAAAACAGCAATGGGGGTGACAAGAAACACTCCCATTACTGTTTATTGAATTATTTTTTTATGATTGTTATTGAATGCAAGTATAAATATTTTTCTGGTATTATATTGATTTCCACAGGACAAAATTGCCATTCTTGAACAAAAGCGGTTCTTGACTTGTTAGTCTAAAAGACTAATTGTGCAATCATGAAAATACTACATATAGGATATTTTTTACTTATTTTCCTCTTATCTTTTTCTACTCTGGCGTCTGCCGATGATAAGAAAGAGAATTCTGGTACTGATTTGCTGATTATCAGCAGTTATGTATCGGGTGCCCCATGGAGTCAGACTATCATTTCACACATCATGCAAAAAGAGTATGATCGGAAAGATATAAGTATGAAAGTAGAATATATGAATATTTTGACTATAGAAACACCTGAAATATTGGATCAATATAAAGAAAATCTTTTTTCTACTTATGGTCATAATTCACCTAAAGCGGTATTGATGTTGGGAAATGCTCCTTTGATATTACGCGATGATATACGTAAATACTGGGGAGATATACCTTTGATAGTATGTGCTGAAAGTAGATATATAGGACCGGATTCTACCTATATATACAATCAGATAGTTCCATATAAAGATCGTATCTACTTGGAAGATTTGCACAATGAGTATAATATGACTTTTTTGGCTGCGCGTGCTTTTATTCCTGAAAGTGTCCGGTTGATGCGCCGTATGATCCCGAAGATGAAGAGTTTACTGTTAATAGGTGACCAGACTGACCGTGATATTGATTATGACCAGCAACTCACTGAACTGATTAAGACAGAATATTCTGATCTTGATTATAAGTTTCTGTCAGCCGGTACCTGGAGTCCGGATCAGTTGCTGGATACATTGCGGAGGGTGGTTCCGGAAGAAACTGGTATTCTATTTGCTTCATGGTTCCACAAACGTATGTTTGCGGGTAATATGCTTATGATGGCAAACTCTTACAAAGTGATTGCCAACTCTATATTGCCTTGCCCGTTTTTCGCATTATCTTCTTCTATTTCAAGTATTGAGGAGGATGGGACTATCATTGGTGGGTGTGTATATGATATGAACCTGTACTGTGAGGAAATAGTTAAGATGATTAATGCTGTAGCTGACGGCAAGCAAGCGCGGGATATCCCATATTATAATCCGAAGTCCATGGTTCTTTTTAACTATCCTTACATGGTGGATTTTGGCTTATCCCCTAAAAACTGTCCTCTGGGAACGGTTTATTTAAATGCTCCTCCTACCTTCCTTGAAAAGTACCAGTCTGCTTTGGTAGTAGGCAGCATTGTTTTATTGTTAGTTGTTCTCTTTTTCCAACTTCGCCGGAATAAGATTCTGGAACGACTTCAGTTGGTAGAGCAAAATCAGCGTTTCACTCACTCTAAAATGGCTATGGCATTAGAGGTTGTTGATTTGCTACCTTGGCAATGGGATTTACGGACGGATGAAATAACATATAGTTCTTACAAACCGATAGAACAGGGTAAAAAAGAAGTTTCGGAAATGACCTATACGACTGATATCAACAACTATCTAACCTTTGTTTGCGAGGAAGATAGAGAGCGCATCCGGCAAGTTTTTAAGGATGTACGTGCCAATAGAGTTGATAAAATTAAAGAAGAATACCGCGTTCATCGTCCGGATAAGCCCAACGATTCGGAAGACTGGATGGAAGCCCGTGCCTTTGTGGAACAATATGATGAAAGAGGAAACCCTTTGATCGTGGTGGGGTCATCATTGTTTATTACGGAGCGTAAAGCGGCAGAGCGTGAACTGATTGCTGCTAAGGAGCGTGCGGAAGAATCTAATCGTCTTAAATCCGCATTTCTTGCTAATATCAGTCATGAGATTCGTACTCCGTTGAATGCTATTATTGGTTTCTCCAGCATATTGACAATGACTGAAGACGAAGAAGAGAAGAAGGAGTATGTCAGCATCATAGAGAAAAATAATGGTATCTTGTTGCAACTGATCAATGATGTTCTGGACTTATCTAAGATAGAGGCCGGAGTTCTTGATTTATATTACTCGGAATTTGGATTAAATGGGGTATTGGTAACTCTGAGAGGAGTTGTAGGGTCACGTTTGCAGAGTGGAGTTGATCTGATATTTGAGCCGGGAATGCCGGATGATTACATTGTTTATTCTGAGAAAAACAGACTTCAGCAATTGGTTTTGAACTTCCTGACTAATGCCTGTAAATTTACATCAACCGGTAGTATCCGCTATGGTTATGAAGTACGTGAGAAAGACATCTATTATTATGTAACTGATACGGGAACTGGTATTCCGGAAGATAAACTCCATCTTATATTCGAACGTTTTATCAAGTTGGATAGCTTTAAGCAGGGTACCGGTTTAGGTTTACCTATCTGCCAACTCATTATTCAGAATATGGGAGGAGAAATCGGAGTGAATTCTAAATTGGGAGAAGGTTCTACGTTTTGGTTTACGCTTCCCCTCAAACCAAAACAGTAAGAGGGGAAAGCGTTGTTCTTATATGACAGCTTTATTCTCAATTAAGTTCTTCAATCTAACTAAGGCTTCGATATAATAATAATCTGCATAAATGATGGCGGCATCTATTTCCGAATTATTCGGCAAGTGTCCGGTGGAGTGAAGAAGGAATGCCGGTTTGTTTTTGCCGCATTGATACTGGTCGGAGCTTAGACTTTTCAGCATTTTTATGGCGGCATTCTTATATTCATTTCCTTTTTTGTCTGGCAGGTAGGTGGATAATTCCAGCAGGGCAGAAGCTGTCACGCATGCAGCAGAAGCATCACGTGGAGCATTTGGAATGCTGGGATCATCAAAATCCCAATATGGCACATAGTCTTCCGGCAATCTTTCCAGATATACATCTGTCACTTTCTGCACGAAATCCAGATACCGCGGATCTAGCGTTTCCCGGTAAACTACTGTATATCCATAAATCGCCCACGCCTGTCCGCGTGCCCACATGGTATTGTCTGCATATCCCTGGTGCGTAACTCCTTTTATGAAGTCGCCCGTCAAAGTATCATAGACAGCTACATGATAGGAGGTGTAGTCGGGACGGAACTGATATTTCATAGTTTTATCAGCGTGTGATACAGCTATATCTGCCAGATATGGGTTCCCTCCGTTCTTGGCAGCCCAGAAAAGCATTTCCAAGTTTATCATATTATCCATGATAGTATTGTGTCCACTGAACATATCTATATTGCGTGGCCATGAAAGTATGGTGCCTACACGAGGTCTGAACAGGGTTGCCAGTGAATCAGCTGTGTTCAGAATCACCTGTTTGTATTCCGGATTATGCGTCAGTCGATACCCGTTGCCATAGCTGCAAAAGATCAGGAAGCCCAAGTCATGGTCGTATGCCGGAATCTGTGACAGGAACTTTAACGGTTCGGTGAATTTCTCTGCTTCTTCCTTTATGGCTGCTTTGCCGGTATACTCGTAATCATACCATAAAATTCCCGGCCAGAAGCCACTGCACCATTCATCCTTTGTTGCTTTTCGGCAATGCCAGGTGTTGAGGCTGTCCATGATGTTACGGGGCATCATCGAGTAGTCGATAGTACCTTCTGCTGCTTTTAGCTCTGTTAAAGTGCGTTGTACCTGGGCGTCACAGTAATCCAGCGCCTCATATACATCCACATTCATTCCTTTCTCGGGCATGTTGCAAGCTGTAAGCATGCACAGGCATGCACCGAACAGTAGTTCTTTTGTTTTCATATAATCAGTCTTTTTATTTATCTATGTGAAACCAGTCGGCATCTACCCATCCCCGTTCCTTACCATAAGGAGTGGTACTGAATAATCCTACTTTGGCACCTATCCATTTTCCCTGACGGGCTGTGAAAGGTATGCCTATAACTTTATATTTCTTACCATCCAGGCTGTAATAGAAGTGGCAGATACCACCTTTCTCCACTTTTACGCGTAGATAGATGTCTCTTTCGTAGTTGGGAAACAAACCTGCTTCGTACTTTCTGCTGGCAGGTAATTCTGCCAGGCGAGTGACTGTTTCGGGTGTCTTTTGCTCTGCATCCTTGCAAGTCACTTGTTTTAATATAAACTTATCGCCCTCTTTCTCTACTCCGAGGTAACAATAGTCCCAGCCCATTACAATCAATCCGGATTGCTGTCTGTCCATTTTGGCGGAAACTTTTAGTTTGGTAGTTGCTGTGAACTCTTCTGCCATGAATTTCTGCAATAAAAGGTTCGGCACTTCCCAGAAATTCACAAAGTTTTCGGAGAGAATATGTCCGTAAATACGGATGAATCCCAGGTCGGAAGTATATCCGAATGTATCCTGATAATTGGCATGCCATTCCCATTGTAGTCCTAACTGACGAGTATTGAACTCGTCACTGTCCGCAGGTGTTTCTACCGGGTAATCCTTGCCTACATTGGGCTTTTTATAACGGGTTACGGGTTCTCCACAACCATCGTCGTCCTTATCTTCTCCAATTACAGGCCAGTCGTTTACCCACTTCATCGGGTTCAGGTGAACGACACGCCCATACATGGCTTTATCCTGAAAGTGAACGAACCAGGATTCCCCTGTCTGCGTATCAACCCATGCGCCTTGGTGGGGACCGTTGATGTCGGTAGAACCTTGTGCCATGACAATCTTCTTCTCATAAGGACCGTATATATTCCGCGAACGCAATACTAACTGCCATCCGGTTGCTACTCCGCCTGCCGGGGCAAAAATATAGTAGTAGCCATTCCGCTTATAGAGCTTGGGACCTTCAATTGTATGATTGATTCCATCATTACCATCAAAGACCAGTACCGGATCACTTATCACTTTTGTTCCTTCTGCATTCATCTCACAGATTGTGATAACACTGTTCAGTGCGGCACGACTTCCTGCCCATGCGTGTACCAGATATACTTTTCCATCTTCATCCCATAGTGGAGCAGGGTCTATCATGCCACGACCGGCTTTTACCAATATCGGTTTCTCCCATTCTCCGGTCGGATCTTTGGTCTTTACCATGAAGATGCCATGATCCGGATCTCCCCAATAGATATAAAACTCTCCATTATGGTGGCGGATGGATGGTGCCCAAACACCTTTTCCATGCTGGGGAGCATTGAAGAACTCGATGGGTTCTATTTGTTTCAGCGCATAGCCTGCGTATTTCCAGTTAACCAGATCTTTGGAATGGAGAATGGGCAAACCGGGAGCACATCCGAAGCTGGAAGCCGTCATATAAAAATCTTCACCTGCCGCGCAGACATCCGGATCGGAATAATCGGCATGCAGCACCGGATTGATGTATGTGCCATCCTTCTGGTCAGATACCCAGGCTTTGGATACATATTGGGCTTCCGCCTGCCAACAGGCAACGCATAGCAATGTAGTAAGCAGAAATATCTTTTTCATCTTTTTATTTACCTTTTAAAATATCCTGAAAACAAAGATTTTACCTAAACAAATTCTTACCTTTATCTACTGAAAATAATCTTAATGTGTTATTTGCCTATTAATACGAGCGAATCTGTTTATTCACTCAATGGAATATCATATTTTATAATCTTTCTCCTTTGTACTTTTTATACTTCTTCATTTCCTGCCTGTCTATAGGTACCAGTCTTATGGCAGCTCCACCACTGGGTTTCAGCTGGAACTTCATGGTTTGTGAAGCATTGACAAGCAGATAAGTACATTTTACCTGTGTACTTGTTTTTATCTTTTCTCCCCCATCCGTATAGATGCAGGCGAGGTAATTCTTTTCTTTATCGAGGAACGTGAGAGGTATTTCTTCTTCAGAACCTTCATTGTTGGTCATTGCTGCAACAAACCATTCCTGACCTTTCCGGCGTGCCATTGTTATGTTTTTGCCGGGAGCGCCATCCAATACTTTCGTATCGTCAAACACGGTTTGCAAGTTCTCAAACCATTCTATTTCCGGTTCTCCATGATAGAACGATGGTTTGTCATACCAGAATATAGTTTGCAGAGGGCTGCAGAACACGAGCGATGCTGCCAGTTGGTGAGCATGAGTCGTTTTCAGCCGTTTGTCGAAATAACAGATCGTATAGTCGGCTGCACCGTTTATCATACGAGTGAAGGGGAGCGTGACATTATGAGTTGCATCGGGAAATTCTTCGTTTCCACAAATGCCTTCCTGAGTTAATAAATTCGGATAAGTACGGCTGAAGCCTGAAGGGCGATATTCATCATGGATATTCATCAGCAGATGATTCTCTGCCGCCAAGCGAACCATGTCGTGCATCCAAGTTGCCCAGCGATGGCTGGCGTATTGTACGAAACCGGATTTCACTCCGACAATTCCCCATTCGCGGAGCAATGGGAAAAGTTCACGCATTTGCTTCATGAGTGCATGCTGGTTTACGTACACCCAGATACCAACTCCTTTTTCCTTACCATAAGCTATAACACGGGGCATATCCAGTTTGGCAACCACTTTTGTGGCATCCCCGTCATGTGAAGTACAGGGTATATACCATTGCCAGTCGAAAAGCATATACGGGATATTATGTGCTGCACAGAAGTCGATGGTTGCAATAGCTCCTTCGGTTGTGATAGTTGTTTCGCGCATAATCTTGCCTGGTTTTACCCATGCGGTGGCATCGGCAATTTCACACGGTGGATTCAGATTCTGGATGATATCATTGTGTTCCAGCAATTCACCCGGTTTGTCGGCTGCCATGACTATCTTCCAGGGAGTGGCATAATAAGTCACTACATCCACAGGGCTATACATTACAGAAGTCAGTGTATTCTTCTTGTCTGTGGAGGCAAGGTATTTGGTCAGACACCAGTCGTCTACATCAGCATCTGCGAGTGCAGCCCATTTACCATTCGGGAGTTCCAGCGTAAGGGCACGTTCTACCGGATGTTTGATATCATCAATGTTCAGGTATTCAAAGAAAGCCTGTGCCCATTGTTCGGTCCATGCTTTTGTACCTGCCGGTAAGGCGTATTCTGTGAGATCACCTACTACTTTATGAAAGATAGCCTTTGGGTGTTCCGGGAAGAAATAGCGGAAAGCTACTCCTTCATTATAGGCACGCACCTCAATGTTGAGTCGGTAGCCGGAGTTATCTTTCTTGGAGAGATAAAGGGCGCCGGCCCGGTAATGATCGCGTACACTGCTACGTTCACCGTAAAGCGGCTGCCAGGTGATGTCAGTTTCGGGTTGGTAAGTCACAGAGTCCACTTCCAGATTGTCCATCCAGCAGGCAGGCTGTTTTAGGTTTCGTGCTCCCAGAGCCATTTCCCATATCCGGTTGTCCAGTTCCAGCCCGGCACGTGATTCATTGACTACAGGTTGTGATTTGTAATCTACCCGATAACAAAGTTCGTTTACCGCGGGTGAAACCTGCTTCTGGTAAAATGCTATTTCATGTGTCCCGTCAGGAGATGTCAGCTTCAGTTCCTTGCCATTGTCTGCAAAGAGGGAAGAAGTGAGAGCTAACATAATAATTGCTGAGTCGATAGTCTTCATATCTTCGTATTTATTGTTTTTATATAAATACGATTTGGGATATGAGGATACTCAATGTATTCTATCTTTTTAGGGATATAATGTTTGAGATAGTTTGTGAAATATAGAAACTACGTTCCACCGGTTCAGCCGTCTGTACTTTGCCTGCAATACCGTATTGCCAGGCAACTACCGTTACTTTTACCGGAAATTTACTGCGGGGTGGGATAGGAGTGAATACAATTTGGTCTCCTTCTATTTCAGCCGGACCTTCTTTGATGTAGTAAGAGACGGGCAGTCCATAATCACTTGTGGCTTTTAAAGATAAAGAACCGCTTTCCGCTTTCACATCGGGTAATCCTGGAAATAATATATACTGCCTTTGTCCTTCCGTATTCCGGTAGGGGATGCGGATACTGACTTCCTGAACAGCACTTTTATACTTCCGATCTCCTGTCTGGCTTGCCAACAGACATATATCACCGGTACGGCGCGGATTATTCATACCCATCCGATAGAAAGATACCATGAATGTGGTGTCATTTACCTTTTCTACTGGTCCACAGATGCGACTGATTATCGGTGTTGCATCTGCATGCTCATCAGATAGTCTGGTTCTCAGGGAATCCGTACATACGGCTTTCAGGTGGAAAGTGATTCCATCGGCTTCCGGATTGAAGCGGGGCTGTACACGTACATGCTGCTTCTTGTCGTATGTCAGTAAACTGCCGTTTTGCTCAAAACCCAGATACTGTTCTTTCTTTCCGCGGCTTTGTGTATACCGTGCTTCGCTCGCTTCCGCTATTTCACGGTCAAAATACCAGAAAGCATTATGAGGATCACCTTTATATTGTGAATAGGGGGCGGCTTTGACTCGCTTCTTCTGATCGGGATGCCAGCGTTCTGCCAGCCAGCCTTTGGTTGGGTTTACCGGATTCAGTTTTACTTTACCGTCTTTCGTTACTTCATCCGTCAGTCGTTGATTGATAGCTTTTTCCAGAAATAGAGCAATGTATGCGGCTGTTTCATCTGCCACATCGAAATGTCCCCGTCCTGCGTCACACAGAAATGAGATGCAACTTTCAGGATACATCATGCGGAAGGCCAGTGCCGGATTTACCCGGGCTTCCCACCATTCATATTCTCCTTCAATCATCAGTCCGGGTATTCCATCTATATTACGGGTACGTCCCCATTCCAGGTTCTCACGCCCGTAGCCGGTAAGATTCGTACGCGGAGCATCGCCATGCAGGGAAATGATAGCCAAGGTACGTTCCGGATTCCATGCTGCAAAATTCCAGGGATAGGTAGCCATAGCCGAGTGGCCTATGGGAACGATGGGGACATTCTTCAGTTCGCTATATCCGCTGACTTCTGCCAGGTCGACCATCATTTTCTCAAATATCTGTTGTGTGCCTTTCGATACATCCCATTGCTGATCAATACCGGGAGTTATCCATACAAAGCCGATTCCCAGCTTCTGCATCTTTTCGCGGAAAAGGGGATTATCAAAAAGAGTTTCTTCGCTCATATTGTGTTGTCCTACAATAATTGCTTTTACCTGTATACAGTCAGCGGGTATCCACAAGAAAGCCGTAGGATTCCGGTTCGTTTCATTAGAGACGAATCCGTCAAGGGTCACAGACCATTGCCATTCCCCTGCCCGCAAACAGGGAGAGAAGAACAGCAAGAGGATGATCGAAAAAAGCAGTCTATATCTATTCATGTTTTTTTGTTTTTTACAGTATTAATACGAACGAGGAATAAGCTTCACTCAAAAATAAGGGATTTAAAACAATGATTCCACAAATCTTATAAGATTTGTGGAATCAGCCTGTTTTTGTTATATTTCGGTGAGCCTTAGTATTCGTTAATAATCTTTTATTTAGAGGCTTCTTTCAGTTGTTCCGTTAACTTATCCATATCTTCCGGGCTGGCTGCCGATGGGAATTGTAGTACCCCTTCTTTATTGACAATGGCATAATGCGGAATTGACAGCATACCATTCTGTCCGAACTTCTCATAAATTTCCATTTTGAAGGCTTCGTTGATGATGACGTGTTCTCCTTTTAAGTTATAGTGTCCTGCCATCTTTTTCCAGAGTTCAGCTTTTTGGGGAGTATCGATGGAAACATACAATAATACGATATCATTTTCAGCAGCATATTTCTGCAAAGGCTTGACGTGTGCAAACGAAGCACGGCAAGGACCGCACCAAGTAGCCCATACGTCGATAAAGATCACTTTATCCGGGTATAAGTCAGTAATTTCCTTAAAGGTGCGTACACTGTCCGTATTCAATATATGAATGTCTTTCGGAAGTTCGGCTTCATTGAACGCTTTGTTCTTCTGCATCGCTGTTTTTAATTTCGGCATTAGCACGCTTTGGGGATATAATGTCTTGAATCCCTCATACAATGCAGGAATGCCGGTTGCAAAATACTCACGGCTTTCATCTTCCAGAATGAGAAGTCCCATTGCCACCTCTTGTACCCGGCCTTGCAGATTTGCTTTATACCAATCGAATAAAAGCTGATTGCGTTCATTGTCATCATTCGTGCGCCTTTCATGTTTCATGAAAAGATCTATGCCTGCCATATTCGATACGACATCTGCAAATGCAGGAGAGAATACGCTTTCAGCCTGACCGACGTTTGCAAAATCCAACATCCGGGCGTAAGCATCGTCCCATTCCTTCTTGACCGTTTCGGAACCTCTCCGGTAGTTACCGAAATACTGATTCATATATGCCATTAAAGCCTGTATACGTATATCTTGTATGGCTCTCTGCCTGAGCTGATCGTCCACTCCTGCCACTTCTTTTTCTAATGTAGTGGCGTAGTCTGTCAGCTTTTGATATACGGATGAGGCAACCGTGTCCTTACTGACGTTAAAGATATCTCCCCGGCGTGCACGCAGATTAAATACGTCTTCATTCAGATCAGCCAACTTCTTGAGTATTTCATTTTCTTTCGTCAAGCCGTCAACCGGGTTTAGTTCATTCGGTTTGGAAGCATCGATATCAAGCGTCTGTTTTCCCGGAGCAAGATAGATACTACCTAAGTTTCGCTTACCATATAGAAAAAGAGTCAGCTTTTCACTCCCGTTTACAGGTAAGGTAATCTGATACGTGCTGTCGGCATTTAAGCGTAAAGTATCAATATTGTTCGGTAAGTAAATGCCATCTGTAGTGATGTTATATACAATGGGAGCGCCGGATGTATTCGTTACTTTACCTTCTAAAGTAATACTCTTCTGGGTACATCCGCTCAGGAGCATACTGGTTGCTATGCCGCCAAGGCATAAAGAGTTGATAAATTCCATTATTTGTTTTTCATTTGGTTCATAATCTGAGACGCTAAAATAGTAATAAGGTTACACTGGGACAATTATTTTCTGTTATTTCTCGATGATTGCTTATTTTATCTTGATGCCTTTTATAAAATCATTGGTTACTATTCCTTTCAAGTCCTTCATCCGTTCTCCATTGATTACTACATTTTCAAACGTCACGTTTTGCACGGTTCGTTCTTTGTCCAGTCCTTGAATCAACGATGGATTTTCTCCTATGCCTGTATATGTAATATTCCTGAAAGTAATGCCTTCAATACCGCTTCCCGGCTGTTTATCATATTTTTCGTTGAAACGTACTTTTACATAAAACAGTCGTCCTTCCTGAATATTCTCTACCCGGATGTCTTCGAAGAGAATATTGCGAACCTGATTTTTATCACCACAATCCACTGTCATGCAACCTTGATAAATAGGATCATCCTCATCATGTTCCAGAATGTCGATGTTACAGAAAGTCAGATTCTCTATCACTTCTCCTGTCGGTGAGTCCGGATCGCCATGACCGCCTACATTGATGGGATGTGCCACATCTGCCCAAAGAATAGAATTCTGCACGGTGATATCAGATGAACCTCCCCACCAGTTCCAGCGGTGATTGTACAAAGCAATGCAATCGTCCGAATTGCGCATAAAGACATTGTCAATAAGTACCTGGCGGCAGCACATCATATCTATACCGTCACTCCATCCTTTACAACTGAAGGACTTCAGATTTTTAATCGTAATTCCTGTGGAACCACCTCCGAATACGGTATAATGGTCCGGATTCACTACTGTAATGCCATCTATACATATATTTTGGGAATCTGTGATTTCAATGCCCCGTACAGCGTGGTCTATGATTCCCCGTCCGATGATGCGGACATTCTCGGCTTTGTCTACCACGAGTTTTGCCTTGACCACAGCTCCGGGGGCCAGATACACGGTTGTATTACTTGGTATCCGCATCTGATTGTTTGGTAAGTCTTTGGGACGGTGTGTGCCCGGACCGAAATACATTACTCCTTTAGTTTCTTTTTCATACTTTTCAGTCTCTATCGGGTTGGCAAAAAGATGCAGGTTGTGCAGTCGGTCACCATTAAACTCAATGGAGAGATATTGTGGCTTTTCCAGAGTGAAAAGAATGGTGTTTTGTATCTGTTTGTATTCAATACCTTTACTCAAAGGGCGTATGGCTACTTCGCGCACAGTGCCATTGTTCTTCTTCACCATTACTTCTACAGGACTTCCCATATCAAATTGCACCATGGAAGCATCCTGCACTTTGTCCATATCTACCTGTACGTTATATTCGAACAAATCTTTCCACTCACCACCAGGGATGCGCACGCGTACGGTATAGTCATCATTGTGCGGCATCCCGGTACTCAGTGTGCCGGGATAAGTCACTAACTGTGCCTGTATAGATAAGCTGAAAAGGACTGATAAAATAGTTGTAATCAGTTTCATAGGATTATTGTTTTATATGTTTTTCTGTAGTGAAAGAGTATAAGTTACACCTTTCTCTGTAGGAAAAGAGTACATATTTTCATCGTCTGTAGTTACTTTCACTGTACTTCCATCTATACTTTTCACTGCTTCAATTCGGGAGCTCGGAGAATAAATACGGCAGATGCTTCCTGCTCCGGACTGTATGGAGCAGGTTGTAAGTCTTGCTTTCTCCCATTCAAAAGTAAAGGTAAAATTGCCTTCTGCACGCAATCCTTTTACGTAGCCCGATTTCCATGCTGTAGGCAATGCCGGTAGTAACTGTATAAATCCCTGATGGCTTTGCAACAACATCTCAGTAATACCCGCAGTGGCACCAAAATTACCATCTATTTGGAAAGGTGGGTGAGAATCAAGCAAGTTTTCATAAACTCCTCCTTTATCATTATCCATACTAATAACAGTCATAGTTGAAAGACTGAGTGCTGATTTGAGTAGGCGATAGGCATGATCTCCATCCAGTAAACGTGCCCAGAAAGCTATTTTCCAAGCACGGCTCCATCCTGTCCCTAAATCTCCACGCGATTCTAATGTCTTCTTGGCTGCATCGACATATTCCATGTTTTGCAGATTGGATATTTGATTTCCTGGATAAAGGGCGATCAACTGAGATAAGTGTCGGTGTTGATTGCCTAAGGTATCAAGTTGTTGTTTATCTTCTTTCCATTCACGAATTTGTCCCCAGGGACCTATTGTAACACCATTGTCCAATTGATTGAATTTAGACGTCAGTTCAATGACAAAATCCTCATCTATCGGAATTTTTGCTTCCTGCAAAGCCTGCACAGCCTCCGTTGTTTCACTGAAAAGTTGCCAGATAAGTTGCTGTGCATATGCAACGCCATCTTCCCAGGGGCCTTGTTCAGGAGACCATTCGTTCGGAGCAACAAGAGTACCGTCAGCTATCGGTATCAATCGGTCGAACCAGTACTCGCATGCGCTGCGCATTACAGGAAAGGCGATAGTGCTCAAATAATCCATATCCAATGTATAGGCATAATGTTGCCACAGATGCATGCAATACCAGGCATTGGCCGGTCGGTTGATGTTCCAGTCTGTATATCCGAATATATTACTTTGGGTTTTGATAGTCCAACCTCTGAGTCCTTCACTGCGTGCCAGTTGTTGCCAACTGCCATCCGGACGTTGAGCTTCAGTAGCAATGTATTGAAGGAAGGGTTGGTGACACTCTGTAAGATTACAATTCTCAGCCGACCAGTAATTCATTTGTATATTGATGTTACTGTGAATATCACATTGCCAAGGCGGAGTATTATTGCTGTTCCAAATACCTTGCAGATTATTAGGCAAATTCATTCCACGTGAAGAAGATAACATCAGATAACGTCCATACTGGAAGTAGAGCATATCCAGATAGAGAGATTCTTTATGTGAGCGTACCAGTTCATCGGTAGGAATAGTGGGTAGTTCTGCATTCAAGTCCAGTTGTACCCGGCTAAAGAGTGGACGATAGTCATTGAGATGTGCGGCTTTTAACTCTTCGTAATTTTTAGTAGTGGCCTGCTGCAAGCTATTGGTCAGCCGACTGTGCAATTGTTCTGCTGTTTCAGTTACGTAAGTAGCAGAAGAAAGATCGAAATTCGTGGCTGCAACCAATAGAAGTGTGACTGCATCAGCTTCTTCGACGCTCAGTTTATCTGAATCGGAGATTAAAGTTCCTCCTTCATTAAGTACTTTCAGTTGTGCTTCGTAGGAAAGTAAGTCTAAATTTCCATGTAAAAAAATGGAGCTTTTATCTACTTTCAAGTGAGTTCCGGGGCGTGCATCACTTAGGCTAACTGTAAGATTGAGCTTCCCTTTACTTCCAGGAGTACTCAGGCGCATAACTATCGCTTTGTCTGGATAGCTGACGAAATATTCCCGGAGATATTGCACACCATTCTGCTGATAACTGACTGTACCGATGGCATCATCCAATGAGAGTTCGCGACGATACTCTGTTGCTATGCTGTCCTGATTCTTGAAATCAATATATAGGTCACCAAAGCTTTGGTAGGCACCACGTTCAGTAGTGCTCCCTGTCCATAATGTCTTTTCATTGAACTGTATTTGCTCGTGTGCCACACCACCGAAGAACATGGCTCCCAATTCTCCATTACCGATGGGCAAAGCAGATGTCATCCAGTTTGTAGCAGGGTGTGCGTACCACAACTTCAGGGTTACCGGTTGCGTTTTAGTGCAAGAAATCAAAGTAAACACAATCCATATAAAAAGGATTGGAAAGCCTATAAAAGAAAATAACTTGTTCTGTATCATGAAATATTACTTTATTATTTTTATTCGCGTACAATTCCTTTCACAATGACCTCGGAAATGGCAGCAGGCGATTTCTCAGAGAAGCGGATACGTACAAAACGTGCATTTACTGATTATTTCTTAAAAGATAACAAGACTTGCTGTACGCTTTTGGTTGTATTCTGTTTGTCTGATACGGTAAGCCATTGTTGTTTGTCATCTGAAATATCTACAGTATAGCAATATACGGCAGACGAAGGAAAAACAATCTGGATTTCATGCAAAGTTAGGCTTTTTTCTGTATCCAGTATCCAGTAAGGAGCCGTATCTTTTTCAGCATCTTGCCAAAAGGTTACCAGATTGCCATCCGCAGCCAATCCCACTGCTTGTCCTTCGTGGTAACTGCTTGCAAAAGTCGGATTATTTCGTTCAAAAGTTTGTATGCTCTTTTCTTGTTTTGTACGGACATATTTTTTTTATCACTTCGGTACTATTGCATAGTGGAATTGCCTGAATCCCGCATTTCCTTTGCCGGCGGAAAGCAATCCGATGCGCAACGCATAGAAGCCTTTATAATTGTTATGATGCAGTTGGGAGACATCTATATTCTCGGCTAAAGTGTTCCATTCTTTACCGTCTTTGCTGACCATAACCCGCATGATGTTTCCCTGATTTTGAATTTTGGCAAAGAAGCGTTTGCCTATCTTGTTGGGAAGTCCGAAGCTCTTCTCTGCATTTTGATGGATGGTAAAGCTTTTTCCGTCAGAGGTGATTCCGGCGTAAGCTTTTTCATTGTAATAGAGAATCAGACCGGCTGTATTTCCATTTCCTGTGTTTATCTCCACCTCTGTTTCATAATTCTTGTCTTCAACGGTAGCCAGCAGAAGGCGGGCATTGGCGGGAGTTTTTCCTTTGGCATTCATCCACAGTGTTTGTTGTTCGAATGTCAGGGATTGGGGAGCATATTCTTTCCAGAATGTCCATTGCAGTCCGAGATCCGGCCCATTGAAATCATCAGATAATTCTAAACCATGTTTGATTTTCTGTTTGGGAGTGATCGGGGTAGCTGTCGACTTGGTGCGATACCAGCCATCCTGTGTCCATTCAATCGGTTCGATAAGCGTGGAACGTCCCAGAGTGTGATACCCTTTTGCATACGCATGATATACAATCCACCAGTTGCCGTTTACATCGTCAATCAGTGTACCGTGTCCCTTCGACCACCAGTTATCCGTTGCACTGTAAGTATGTACCACCGGATTATAAGGAGAATTTTCCCATGGTCCTGTGATATTCTTCGAACGGGCGGAAACCACCATGTGGCTGGTTGCCGGACCTGCTGTTCCTCCCTGGGCGGAAGTCATGTAATAGTAGCCGTCTCGGTAATTCAGTTTGGGCGATTCCAGACACATGCATTCCGTATCCCATTCTTTGGGATATATCCAACCCTCATATACCTGTTTCTTTTCTCCGATGGTGCCCAGTCCGTCGTTTGTCAACTGAATTACTTCTCCTTCGTTCACATATAAGTAGCGGTTTCCGTTCTCATCGGCAATGTGCCCCGGATCTATGCCACGTACTTTTAGGTCGATCGGTTTGCTCCACGGACCTTTGATGTCATTGGCCCAGATTACCCAGTTGGTACCTCCTGCGGGATAATAAATGTAGTATTTCCCTTTATATTTCAACAGATCGGGAGCCATGGCAGAGCCCTCGTATTCCGGCATTACCCGACATACAGGTTCCCAGTTCATCAAATCCTGGGAGTGCCAGATCAGGAATCCCGGTGCATAATAGAAAGGTGAATGAGTCATGTAATAATCCTCCCCGTCGCGCATGATGGAGGGGTCGGGATAATCGCCCGGTAAGATTGCTTTCGGATATTCCTGTGCATCCATCCGGGATACCATCAGGGCCAGAAAAATAAAGAATAAAAGTTGTTTCATGATATTTATATTACCTTTTTATCTGGAATTACTTGTACGCTTCCTTTTATGTAAATACGAACTAAAGATAAATAACACTCATTCTGTTCCTGATATCATAATTGTAAATGTAAAATGAGTGATATGTTTACTTGATTCGTACTATATTGAAACCATCCATGATAAATACTATGATGAAAAAGATATTATTGATAGTGGCGTATAGCTTGATTGTTTTATATGTAGCTGCCCAAAGTACATTGCCCGAAAGATATGTACCGTATATTGTAGACGTAGTTTATACATCGAACTACCCTGTTCAAGCCAGTGGAAAAGGAAAGGCTTTCATTTACCGGATGAAAGCGGATACCGTTCCGCAGTTGCTGGTTGTGCAGTATTCCGGCGAGAATAAACCCGGAAAAGGGGAGAATTTCTTATTTAATATATCTGTCAATGATACCCTCTTGTATACCGAAGGGCTCAACCGTAACCGGCATGGACTATTTGAAGTGGTATATCCCATTCCGGCGGAAGCGTTGAAGAATGGGACTTCTGCACTTGTCCGCTTTGAAGCATATGATCAGTCGGCATCTATAGGCGAGATTTATGCAGTTGCCATTGTCCGCCAAAAGCTGAAGACCGGTTTATTTGCTGATAAACAGAATTGGCAAGGGGTTACAAACGATTGGACTTGTACCTCCGACGGAACTTTTATCTATACGGAGCCTGATGGCCCCCGACATCCATATACTGACAATTCCGTGATCGATCTGATGTCTTATTATGGTCTTGAACTTAATCTGAAGTTATCCGGCACAGACGATATACCCGTTGAAATACTTGTTTCAAGCAATGCCTTGAAGCTCGGAAAACCGGAAAAAAAGGACAATCCGTTTGATACCCGCAAAGTCCGGTTAACCTTGCAAAAACAAAAGAATGGCGACGGCAGATTATTCGTACCTTTCTCTGTCTTTGATACTCCGAAAGCCTCACAGAGCACTATACGGCGGATCAAATCCATTGCTGTTCGTCTTGCTGGAAAGCATGGCGGTAAAGTGAAATTACTTTCTACCCGTCTGGTAGAAGGAAACTCGGTGAAGGTAACAGCCGACTCTTATTCCAAATCGGGAGAAGCTGGAGAAACAGTTATTTATCCGGTATGGATTACTAATTGTGAATCAAAATCACAAACAGTTTCTTTTTCCATTCCTAAATATGGTTGGGAAGCTTTTCCGGTTACAGTAGAACCGGCACAAATAGAGTTGGCACCGGGTGAGAAACGGAAAGTGGAATTACAGGTGGTGGTACCGCCGGGTATTCCCGCCGGAGGCCGTGAAAAACAGGTACTACAGATTTTGCCTGCTGCCAATCCTGCTGCTGTGCAGACATCAACGTTTACCACTTTGCGTAGTATGCCGCATCCGTTTACAATCCATACGACGGAAGGATGGGAAGAAGTTCGCGCAAAAGCGGAAAAATATGACTGGGCTATGGAGAGCAAAAAACGTTATGTGCAGGATGCAGAACGTTGGGGAGTGCCCTTGCGTCCTCTTTATGCTGCTAACAGCGACGGTATTCCTTATTTATGTGCAACCACTCATGAGCACGGTCTGATGAATAATGCCATCGCATGGCAGTTGACACGTAAAACGGAATTTGCCCATAAGGTAAAGCAATTCCTGCTGATGATCAGCGATTATCAGACCGGCTTTCCGTTAACCCGAAAAGCTTCCAACCAGGCAAGTGTACAGGAAGGGCACTTCTTTCAGCATCTGGCGCAGGCTTATGATCTGATTATGGATGCCAACATCCTGAACGCACAGGAAAAAGCTCAGATAGAACACACCTTCCGGCTTTACATCGACCAATATCTGCGTTATAAATCAACGGGCGGAGCCAACTGGGCGGTTTCCCAACTGACGGGAGTCTTCTTCTGTGCTTTGGTCATGCAGGATTTCAACTTGGTGGATGAAGTGCTTTATGCGCCTTCCTGCCTGCTGGATAAGTTCCGTACTTATACAATGCCCGATGGATGGTGGTACGAGTGTACAGTCAGTTATAACCTTTGGGTAGCGAGCGAATATATACAAATAGGGTTAGCATTGAATCCTTTCGGATATTCCCTGCTGACGGAAAAGTTTCCCGTTGATTATAATCTTACCCCCGAGTATGAGAAAGTCGGGGCCAATGAGCGTGAAGACAGCCGTAATCTTCATCATGGACACAGTTTTCGTATTCGCGGTCCTATCCACCAGCCTTATGTCACTATCAAAATGATGTCGGATGCTCTTCTGCCTTTCCTCGATTACCGGGGCTGGATATTCGGAATCAATGACGCCACCGAACGCGAAGTGGGTGGTGATAGTTTCGAGATGGCATACTATGCTTTCCGTGATCCGCGCTATGCCGCTTTTATACGGATGTCTCCCAAACGGAATGATTTGATTTATGGAGTACCCGAGTTGCCCGAGGTAGAGTCGGGAGATGTCCGGGGAACTTATGCTGACAATGCGGGAGCGTTGATGTTGCGTTCCACCCAGAAGGAGCCGCGCGAAAAGATACAGGCCGTTTTGAAGTACGGAACACACGGTGGCTATCACGGACATTTCGACCGTACTGCCATGCTTTCACTGATGCGTTACGGGCGTAGTTTCTACAATCCGGAGATGGTGTGGTACAGCTATGCTCCCTATATGTATAATTTCTATGTACAGAGCAGTATCTCCAAAAATATGGTTACCGTTGATCTGAAACAGCAGGAAGCCGATGATAGTAAGCGTAGCCTGTTCCATACGGGTGATTTATTTCAGGCCGGTTGTGTAGAGGGAACAGCAGCATGGAGTTATCCCGCTTATGGTGGACTGCGGCACAGTATGCGTGGACCGAGGGATTTCAAAGAAAAAACAGAGTGGGAAGCCCGTTATTTCCCCACACCCGAAAAGCATCCCGGCTTCGGAGTGCTGACAGGATTTACCGAACCTATTTTCCAACGCAGACTGATGGTTGTGACGGACGATTATGTGGTTCTTGCAGATTATGACAAAAGTACCGGGAACAAGCAACACCGCTTCGATCTTCTTTTCCAGATAAAAGGCTTGTTAGGATTGTCTGCCGATAAGAAAGAGTTCATTTCCCATCAGGCACAATTGGATACCGATGCCCTGAGTGCCGCACCGTTAGTGACTGATATCAATCAATATTTCGTAACCGGAACTCTGAAAGCCAGCTTCCTGACTAAATTCGGCCCCGAAGCTGATAACCGGGGCACGCGTATGTATGGTGAGCCGGGCTATCTCTACATGGATATTTATAATGCCTGGCCCAATACCCAACGGATTGCTTACACCGGACGTGCTCCCGAGGATCACGGAACGCAGCGCAACCTGAAGTACACGGTAGAGGGAGATGGTAAACTACTTGCCGAAGGCAGTTTCGGTGCCTGGATTCTGGGCGAAGGAAAGGTGGATGTTGATATTACGGGTATCCGGAAACTAACTCTGTCCTCCGCCACTCAACATGCCAACCGTTCTAAAACTCTGTTCTGGGCAGAAGCCATTCTGGAAACGAAAGACGGTAAACAAATTCGCCTTGCCGATCTTCCGGTTGTCAAGGATAACGTGCAGGAGAATCCTTTTGGGAATACTCGGGATTATGCCGATGGCCGCATCAATATCAGTGGAGAGAACTACAGTTGGGGGCTTCCTGCCGAACCAATGAATGCAGGTTTTGAAACTCCTGCTCAATATACTTTTGATTTGGATGGGCTTCAGGCCGTCCGTCTGAAAACAGTTATCGGTGGAGATTATCCTCTGGGTGATGAGGCTGAAAGGCGCATTACTTTCGGAGTGCGCATGGACGCTGCTCAGGTTCGTTACCTGACTGTCATAGAGCCTTTTGAAAAAGAGAATAGCGTACAGTCTGTATTTGCTCCTTCGGCAGATGAACTGATTGTAATACTGAAGGATGGCAGGGAACAACGGTTCTATTTTGCAGGAATGGAAGAGGAGGGAGGTGCACCTACCGTAAAGATGGAAGAATGGAAAGAAGGTGTGCTGCTGCGTGAAGAACATACAGTATGTGATTAAAAAAAGAATACGGAGTTCATCACGAGCTCCGTATTCATAAGATGAAAAGGATTGTAAAAACGGGGTATATATTGGTTAGATGAGGGCTTTGTTCTTTTTCGTGACAAACAAGTGGCAGAGGGAAGACCAAAATCTCCCTTTCTCAAGCTTCATGTTCTTGCAATCTTTCATTATGTTCTCGTGATTTTCCATCATGTTCTCATAATCTTCTATCATTTTCTTATGTAACGCGAGGATTTCATTGGTATAATTCATCAACTTTTTAAAATTCTCTTCCAACTCAGCTTCCCGTTGGGTGTGATAATCATTGATCTCAAATAAACAGTTGTTGATTTTTTCTAAGCGTGCTCTCTCCTGATAGAGCCAACTCAAGTGCTCTTTTCGCACTCTCACCATAATAGCATCATCTGGACAAGATTTTAGTGAGTTAAATTCAAGAGCCTTGTCAAGTTCGTCAGTATCTACTAACGGATTCTCGTCTTCGTAAGGTTCTGTGTCTATAGAAGAACATGTCAAATAACGGAGCCTGATCCATTCGTGGATTTGCTCTTCCGGTATGCCGTATTTTTCGGCTACTGATTTTATAGATACCCAATTAGCCATATAGTGTTTGATTATAAGTTTTAAATCAATCCCTATACGGCTATAATGGTTTTATATTATAAAGGTACGGGGCGTTACACCTTCCCTACCAGTAGGTATGTGGATACCTCTAAAAATAGGAAGAGTAAGCCCGTACCAATAATTGATACAGGCTACGCTCATCCGGTTTTTTAGTTAAATTTCCACATTTTACTGGTACCGGAAGAGGACATGCAAGATATATAATATACCACATGTCGCGTGTTCTGTTGCAAAGATACGTTTTTTTCACAATCCAACAATGAAAACATAGATTTGTTTCACTATTCTGCTAATTATTTTTATTTGGCAAATAGAATTCTGTTTGGGTTTTAGTTTTAAATAGACTTGTTCTGCAATAGCCATTTCCAGGCTGGCACAACACTGATTTGCTTACTTTCTCGTACGATAACTGTCTCTTCATCCTTGGTGATGATAAGCAGATTGGTACATCCGGTTGCAGTTGAAGCTTCCAGAATTCCGCCAATCTCTCTTTCGCGAGTATTTTCATCTGACATATCCCAGGTTACTTGTATCAGTTGCACTACGGCATCATTGCGTTGGAGTACAAAATCACATTCACCATTACTCTGGTAATAAGAAATCTTATCTGAGGGTAATTTTGTCCGATTCAGTTGCATGAAAACAGTATTCTCTAAATTTTTTCCGTTATCATTACTTTGCGGCAGGAGTACTGCACCCCGTATGCCGTTGTCTATACAGTAATACTTATCGAGTGATTTTTGTTCCTTAATCAAAGATCGATCATATTTGGAAATACGAACAAACATAAATATGTCACAAATGTAGTTTGCCCATAGATATAGATCATCTTTGCCAACTTTCAACCCCTGTGACTTGATATCTTTATATATTGCATTTATTGATGTCGGTTTTGTGAGATTCGCCATAATACGCTTTACAAAATATCTTACTACACTTACATTTGATATTTTGTAGTGTTCAACCAAATCTTTCAATAACATTGTATCAAAATAGCCATGCAATAGTTTCAATCGTTCTGATTGGGAGGTGGTCAGTACAATTTCTGGGAATGCACTTTCCTGGTTATATTCTTCGAAAGCGATTCTCAATTTTGCCCTGTCCTGTTCGAGGTAGCTGTTTGTACTGATTCCTCTGAAACGGCAATACTCATTGAATGAAAGTGGATATGTTTCATATTCAAGTGGATATCCTCTCAATGCCGAACTCAGTTCCGTTGAGAGCATTGTTGCATTGCTACCGCATACATAGATATTTTTGCAGTAAGTTTTGTAAACTCGCAATATAAAATATTCCCAATCCTTGATGAGTTGGATTTCATCAAAGAACATATATACATCTTTAATAGGTATATTGGGATACATTTCCATATATGAAGCAATGACATCATCCAATTCTTCGGATGTCATACTTCTCAGACGTTCATCATCGAATCCCAACCATAGAATATATTCTTTTGGCACACCTTTTTCGACAAGCGTATTTATGGCAATCTCCATCAAAGTAGATTTACCACAGCGCCGTACACCGGGGATAGTGATAATTTTTTTGCGATCTATCGGTAACTTTGTATCGCGTTCAATTACATCGAAAGGAATTTCACTCTGCTTGATAGCAAAAAGCGACTTAATAACATCTTTTCTCATGGGGTTTCCTTTTATTTAGGACAAAAATATGAAATTCTTTCCTAAATGAAAGGAAACGCTCAGTGTTTTTCTATGTTTTGTTGCCAAAAAAAAATGTGGAGCTCTTTCTTCTTGAGTTTAGCTTTGGTTTTAGTCCTAAATGTTTTTATTTTAGCTTTGGTTTTGACCTAAAATAACTCTATTTTTCCTTTGGTTTTAGACTTTATTCAGTCTTTTAATATTGAATATTTGTCTATATTTCAACGATTAGCTCTTAGTTGTATAACCTTCTATTTAATTATGCAAGGCAGCTTGAAAGTTTCCTGAATGATAAAGTGGAGTAGGAGTTGAAATCCCCTTCATATCAGAGTAAAAGCTTCAATAGTAATTGAGGAATACACAGGGAGTCACTTGACTTTGCCCTGCTTCTTTTGTGTCTTTATAGTAAGTCTTATTGGGTGTTAACCTTGGTCAACAGGCTCGTTAATGAAGGTCGACAGGCCGAGCAACCAAGGTTAACAGGGCGGTTGACCAAGGTTAAGACCCAATCATTCCTAAGGGTGAACGGGATGTTCCTTAGGAGGAAACAGAATAGTCCCTAATGCAAAACAAATTAATACCTGATGATGAGTTGTAGCTCTTGAATCTTGTTTTTATTTAATCGTCACATCTTTTACCATCTATCCAATTTTCATATTCCCTGATTTTATCACGGATATACAGAACGTCCCATCGAGGAACAGTTTGCAATGCTTTCTTGAAAATCCGGATATACGGATGTTCCTGGTTGGTAATTTCTTCATGGTATCTTTGGGGACCTTGACTCCAATCACATCCATTCACATATGCGGTACAGGTAGTTGAATCGGTTGTTCCATCCGGTCGCAGGCTTATCTGATAGCGGCAATGCACCGATTTTCCTTTCAGTTCCGGGAATTTACTCCATATCTCTGTTGCCTGTAGTTTCTCCTCGCATTGTTTCAAAGCTTCTCTATTTCCCAAGGTGAACGAATTATTGTAAGTTTTCTGCCGGATGACTTTTCCCTCTTTTATTTCGCAGAATATTTCCTTTTTAAATACATCCCTAAATCCGTAACTGTCTATGAGCCTGCCTCCGCATATCAAATAGAGTTCTCCGGAAAACCAGGAAGCCTCTATCGGTTGCTTGTCCGCTGTACCGAAGATGGAGTCGAGCGGGAGAGGGGAGGTGCTTATTCCGTAAAATAAGTTAGTAAGGTAGAGCTTGCCGTTCTCTATTTTCCACTGTCCGGTATAGCCCCGGAAGCAATCGTTTCTCCATTCTTCTTTTAAATAGGGTTTTACTTTTTCATAAAGGTTCATATCATATTGAAGCGGAAATCCCCGCAAGGCATAAACGGTATCGTTGTATAGTAAAGTATCCATTACCTGTTCTTTCTGATAGAGGGCTTTGCAGCCTTTTCCTTTCCATAAATACAATGCTTCCGTATTTGCCACTTCCCATATTTCATTTCGTACGGTAAGCACATCCCATCGGGGGACTTTATGCAGTGCCGTAGCTATCTGTTCCGCATAGAGTTTCTTACGTTCTTCTGTAATGCTATCCGGGTGTATATGGATTTTTACATGGTCGATACTGCCATCCATTTTGGGTAAAACATTAATATAAACGAATACTCTGCGGTTAGCTAATTCGGGAAAACGGTCTCCATTGAATTGTGTCGTGAGAAAGGACATCACTTCTTCTATAGACGTTCCTTTCTTTAGTGAGTTTTGATAGCTGGTCTGCGAAATAATCTTTCCTTGTTCTACCTGATAGTCCGTCTCATGTTCGTGTTCCCGCATAAATCCGAAGTGAACATAATGAATCATTTTGCCGGAAACTACTTTTAGTTTTCCGCTGAACCAGGTAGCTATCACTTTCCCTTCTTTGTTTCGGTATTTGTCGAAAATGCCGTTCATATTTACCGTTATTTTAGGAATGTGGGTATAGAGGCTTTTGCCGTCTTCTATTTGTATAAGGCTTAACTCGCCATTTTCAATCTGCCACAGAGCTTGATAACCTCTCCAGCAATCTGTACTGGAGTTTTCGTTAGATAAACGTTCACCCACTTGTCGGCGGAGGATTGAGTCATGTTCTATGGGACATTCCAGTAGCATCAGGGTGTCTTTTCCGATGATGATTAAATCGGGAATCTGTCCGGTTGCATTTGCCGAAAGCAGACAGCAGAAGGATAGCAGATGGAAAAGTAATAATTTTCGGGCCATAGTTTGTAATTGAAGGTAAGTGATATATGCAAAAGTAATTCCTTTTTATGTAAAGGTAAAGCTTTGGTTATAAATACTTTCTTTTTCATCGATAAAAAACTTCTGTTAGTCGATTTTTCTATTTATGGATTAAACTATATTCCGGAAATATTGTCATAGATACGTGTTTCATAAATAGAATGGAATTAACTCACTTTTAAATGAATAGAATTATGAAGAAGCAAATTTTAACTTTGGCCCTTGCCCTGTTTTTGGGGACGGCTGTAGGTATGGCACAGGAAAACAGAGGCGAACGTCCTGATCCGTCAAAACGCATCGAACAGATGGTAACTGACCTGGGACTGAATGAAACTCAGGCTAAAGAATTCAAGGCAGTAATGGAGGAAATGAGACCAAACAGAGATGCTTCGGGCGAAAGACCTTCACGCGAGGAAATGGAGAAGAAGCGTAATGAGGCGGATGCAAAACTAAAAAAGATTCTGACCGATGAACAGTATAAGAAGTATCAGAGCATGAGACCTCAGAGAGGACAGAGAAGAGGAAAATAATCTTCTATAAGCTATTTTTCATCCGTAGATGACGCAGAAACACGGATTTTAATTAAAAAACAGATCCGTGAAATCTGTGTCATCTGCGGATGAAAAATATAAGTATATAATCTTTATTGCATATCTCTCAAGCGGTTATTTACTGAATGTCACCCCTTCCGTATGCTCGCCCACAAAGATGCGTGCCATATCTCCGGTCTTATACCATTTAGGCTTATTAGGCATGTCATCATAAATCACTTCACCGTTTATTTGCAAGTTCTCAAAACGAATGTTTTTCACTTTCCGTTCTTTATCATAGCCGATAATCATGGAAACTTCCGCATTCTCTCCCGTGTAGGAGATGTCCTTAAACAAAATGTCTTCAATGCCTCTACCAGGGGCTGTACAGTACTTCTCGTTAAAGAAAATGCGTAGATTAACCAGTTGCCCTTGTCTGAAATCCTCAATCCGGATATTCTCAAAACGAACGTTACGGATCAGGTTGTTGTCTCCCGCATTGATGGCGAGGCAGCCTTGATAATCCAGTTGTTTCTCTTTGTGATCCAGAATATCTATATTGATATAATTCAGGTTTTCCAGAACTTCAGGATTCTTTGTGTTTCCATGGATACCGATGAATATGGGATGTGCCACGTCCGCCCAAAGGGTAGAGTTCTGCATAGTAATATTCTTGCAGCCACCGGTGAAACCCATACGTGTGCCGTAAACTGTGGTGCAATCGTCGGAATTACGGCAGAATACACCATCGTACAGTACATTGTTGCTGGCGAAGACATTCAGTCCGTCTCCCCAACCGTAGGAACTGATGACTTTTACATTCCGTATCGTTACGCTGTCTGAGCCTCCGGTGGGACACTGGGTACTGATTACGCCTTCTATCGTTACATTCTTGGAATTGACAATGCGCAGTCCGGCCCAGCGGTCAGGAATCACGATTCCTCTTCCCAATATTTTCACATCCTGTGCATTGACTATCTGGATAAGGCCTTTCACTACTGCCCCTCCTGCTACATAGACAGTCTTTCCGGATGGTACATTTAGCGTGTCACCCGGGAAAGTATGTATGCCCGGGCCGAAATAGATCAGATTTTTATCTTTTATTTTCTTAGGTTTATTCTTATCTATCGGATTGGCAAACAGATGGAGATTATGAAATATATCTCCATTCACTTCTACCGACAAGTTACGCGGACGATCCAGTTTGAAGGTCATGGTGCTGCCGGATATGGAAGGAGTGATTTGGTAAGAGAGTGGACGAACGCACCCTGTCTGAATAGTGCCATGGTTGAAGGTTACCGATACTTCCACTTCGCCGGAGAAGTCGAAATAGCTCATGGAGGCTTTTTCTACCTGATGTTTAGTACCGCGCACTTCATCTACTTTAACCATATAGGTATCTACCGGTTTCCAGTCTTTTCCTGTTTCTCTTACCTGGATGGTGAAGTCGTTCATGAGTTCGGCTCCTTCCGGTGCCGGATAGGTAACTAATTGGTTCTGAGAATTTGCATTGTGGGTGGTACCCAACAGGATGCTTGTTATAGCAATAAATTTATTTAGTCTCATTTTTATAGTTATATAATAGTTCTTTCATTTATGATACGAACGAGAAAAGAAATTCACCTATTCAATATTCCAGATAACTGTTTTATGCTTGAAGTTGAGATATGCAAATATACGAATGCTGGGGAAAGTATATTCAAATAATATGATGGAAAATAAGTTTTTCTAGAAAAAGGGTGTCTATTAATGACGCCCTTTCAAATGAATTTTGTGAAATATTAGTAAGTATATTTATAAAATAATATAGATATTATTGCTGGACAGCTATACTAAATCTTTCACTTCTTGTTCCAAAATATACATCTACATCAATATAGCCATATTGGTCTATATCTGTTTTATATAATTTGATGTTTCCACTATAATCATATTTTCGACTATTTATCCAAAATCCAAAATTAGGATTCACTGAAGAATAGCACAATGGACCATTGTCTTCTAAATAAACTAATTGGGCATCTAAATTATCATTTGTTCCAAAATCTAATTTTTCACTACTACTTCCACTCGACTGTATAATGATATATTGAGTTTGAGTATTACAACATAATTCTCCATAAGAAGATGAAGGATAACAATTATATGTGATATAAGAAACTGGCATATTAGAAAGAATAACATTATACTTATTATTTCTAATTGTTGCAGTCAATGTATATTGCTGCAGTCGGTAATTAGGATACCAATTCGTTAAAGTTAAATCTTGATCTATAAACTCTCTTGTTTCTGTTTTGGTGTCCATTGCATAAAAAGTATTTGAATATTCGCAATTGACACTCCAATGGTCGATTGAATACTCCGGAAGCAAACCTGTCACTGTATAGACAGCATTGTCTTCAAAAGTTGTATTACCTTCTATTCTAAAATTTGTTTGATATGGATACATACTCCAGCCTGCTAACCAATCGTCTTTAGATAAAGTTCTTTGTACACCTTTATAAGAAGGATACATTACAGCAGAATAATCGTTTGAATGACCAATACAAAGAACATGACCAATCTCATGAAGTGCCACGCTCATCAAGTCATGCGTATTTCCAGTAGTGTCAAACGAATAATTCTCATTAAAATGAAGTTGTTGTTTTACAACAATATGAGTATTTCTATTATAAGTTGTAACAGTATGTGCCAATGCGCTAGCATCAAAAGAACAATTATCTTCATGAGGAGAATTACTGAACCAACCAATTTCAATATCTGCATCATTCTTTGAATTAACTTCGTAAAATGACACATTTAAATCTTTACTCCACTCCCAAAAGGCAGCCTGTACGGCTGCACGAGCAGCCAAGCCATCTATTTGCGAGGAATTATTGAGAAAATAATACTTAAATGATTTCTTATTCCAACGATAATCATTAAGTATATACCGCAAATTACTATCATAGATAACCCTTGTTTCATACTCCGTGGAGTCATTCTCATTACTATATATAGCTGATCTTGTTACTGGTTGGCCTTCTTCTAAAAAGAAATTACTTTCATTGTTACATGCGCTAATCATTGCTGCTAATAATAGCAAAATGCCCCCCTTGAATTTATAATATTTCATACTAAAAAGATTAAAATTAAGAAATATAGCCTGCAATTAATCATTCAAGAATAATTGCAGGCGTTAAATTATACGTTATTGATTTTTCTTTGCAGCAATATTGTTCAGTAGTATCAAATAGCATTTCTTACCATTTTGTGCTTCGGCTGGTCGATAATCCGTTTTCATGCCTGTACCGCTAAAGACTACATCCGTCACATTACCCAAGGCTTTTACTTTTTCTTGATCTACCTTACGGTCAACCATGAAAATGCAAGTCTCATAATTAAGTGTATCGGCTTTCACATATTCATCTAATACATACATGCCGGATGTATTGTCCAGAGAAAGACGGGCCGTACGGTTGCTGACTGTTACAAAGTCTTGAGAACTAACATTAGGATTACCCACTTCATCGTCTTCGCATGACGCTAAAAACGGCAATAGAAGCACGAATGCCAGAATATATTTTAAATTTTTCATAAAGCTATTATTTTTAATCTATATAATAATCATTCTATTTTAACCATCACCACCCTGGATTCTGTTTCAGAGTTGTATTCAGTCGCATCTGGTCCAAAGGTAGGGGAGTCAGATAATCGCGTTGTCCAAAGGTTAGGGTAGTTGGGTCATTGGCTATGGAACGTCCATAATCAGGATCATTTTTACCTGTTCCTTCGTAAATGCCATATCTAAGAGGATATTTTTCGGGATAGTAACAAGGTTCTCCGAAATAAGTGGCATCATTCGCTTTTTCAGTTTCATAAGCTGTTCCAAGTACGTAATGCCCCAGTTTTTGACCTACCAAATTGATATGTGCAATACCCCAGCGCTTCAAGTCATCCAAACGGTGACCTTCTCCAAAGAGTTCGCAAGTACGTTCACGGCGGATTTCATCTAGCATAGTCATTTTTTTGCAAACTGTTTTATTCTGTTCGTAATCCCAATACCCTGCATCCCAAATGTTGGCAATCAAAGCATTAGTTAAGGGTGCTACACCAGCACGGGCGCGATTCTTGTTGATTGAGAAATTCAACTCCTCATCAGAAATGCTTCCATTACCCAACTCGCAAGTAGCTTCTGCATAGATGCAATGCACTTCGGCTAAGCGAAGGTTGGGATAGTCTGCCGATTCCGTATTAGTTGGGCGATTGGCTCCTTCGATCAGGTATTTACGACTACTATAGCCGGTAGCGGTACTATTGTTGCGCAGAGTGGGTTTAAATACGGCGCAAGAACTACTGTAGGCAGGGTCACTGGGATTATAAACGTCATTGCTTTGAGGGAAAACCGGATCAGGATAAGGCTTTCCGGCAGCTGTTAATTGACGTCCGTCTTCTGTACGACTGCTCCAGAATGTACGGTCAGGGATAGAAGTGGTACACCCTACAAAGCGATAGTCACGGTTGCGGAATTCGCTGACGAATGTTTTATATCCTCCAAACTGCGGGTTATTCTGCGCATTTGCCATGTCACCGGTATAACTGATACGGATAGGAAGACCGTTGCGGCACAAGAAGGATTCGCCGAACTGTTGGCTGATAGACGTGGCTAAACCTACAATGACAGTATGCGATATGTTTTTATTCGGTCTTCCCAAGTTGTAATCGTATTTCTTATAAATGATAAATTCTTTGTTAGTAGCTTTTCCTTTGCTTTTGAAGTTAGGAATATTACCATCCGTGTCATCAATGTTAAAGAGATAGAAATAACTCAATGAGTCGCATTCATTCCAGAGCTTGTAAGTTCCGGTTTCAGCTTCTTTAATAACTTCTTTTGACATATCCTTTGCCAGAGTCAGCAAATCCGTTACAGAAGGATAGCCTTCTGGCTTTACAGTACCCGCTCCTGTATTGTTACCGTCACCATCGAGGTCGTATCCTATGTTTGGTACATACTTTTCCCACGTTCCTTCATACAGAGCTACTCTTGCCAGGAAAGCTTGGGCGGCTTCTTTGCTTATTTTTCCTTTGTCTGCATCGGGAATCTTTGATTCTTTCGTAAGTAATGAAATAGCTGTTTTCAAATCATTGATAATAAAATTGGCTACTTCATAACGGCTATTACGAGGAGCGTGCAGTGTGGGATCCGATAAATCCAGAGAATGGTCTGCAATAGGAACCCCTCCGTATGTTTTCAAAAGTTTAAAGTATTGCCAAGCACGAAAAAAGTAAGCAGTTCCTACAGCATGAGCTATTGCACTCTGATCTCCTGCATAAGTCT
The DNA here is from genome assembly GCF_003474285.1 of Bacteroides sp. AF39-11AC. NCBI lineage: Bacteria > Pseudomonadati > Bacteroidota > Bacteroidia > Bacteroidales > Bacteroidaceae > Bacteroides > Bacteroides sp. AF39-11AC. The sequence continues at coordinate 134,991 of NZ_QROH01000006.1, forward strand.
GCGCTTTTTCGAGCAAGATGTTACAATTACGGATTTGCCCATAAGGGCCTCCCCAACTGCCACTACTTTCGGGAGCAGTACCACCACCGTTACTTCCCAAACCTGAAATATCAAGGTTGCGATCCATAGCATTATAATCCCACCCATACAGGTCGTATAAATTATAAGCTGCCTGTTCGAAATGCTCAGGAGTCTTGAAGACAATTGCTTCCGTGCCCTGCGATAAAGGCTCTTTGTTTAGGAAATCACTGCAAGCTGACAAAAAAAGAGTCAATGCCGAAGCTATAAATATTTTGTTTATTATACTTTTCATATCTTTCGTATTTAAGGGTTCATTTAGAAAGTTACATCTACGCCAAATGACAGTAAACGGCTGAACGGGAAAGAGTTATTGGTTTCTGCACCGTATTCAGGATCGTAGCCGTCCTTAACTTTGGTCCATTCCCACAAATCGTCACCCGAGAAATAGAGTCGTACCCTGCTTAGTCCGGCTTTAGCTGTCCACTGTTGGGGGAGGGTATAGCCTACTACCAGTGATTTCAGACGGATGTATCTGTTTTTCTGTAAACTGATATCTTTATATTGGTAATTCCATGAGTTGAAATTTTGATCACGTGAGGCAATAGTGTATTCAGCATTGGGATTGTCTGGAGTCCATGTCTTACCCATATAGGTTTTGTTTTGCATTACGTAGTTAGTCCTCCAAAGGTATGGTATCTGACCTTGACGTAAAATCACTTGATTTCCCACTCCCTGGAAGAAGGCATTAACATCAATTCCTTTCCATTCCAATCCGGCTTTGATAGTGAAAGTAAGATGTGGGTCTCTGTCACCTGCATAATAAATGTCATCCTTTGTAATGACACCGTCACCATCCAGGTCGACCACCTTGCGAGCACCCGGGCGGAGACGGCCGGTACCCGAATCAGCTGGTGCAGGAATGATGTTACCTGCTTTCGGTGCGGTGTGATCGGCATTCCAATAATACATTTCATAATATGCATCGACTTCTTCTTGAGTCTGGAAAATACCGTCTGTCTGGAATACGTAAACCGGTGTTAGGGATCTGCCTACCAGATAGTAATTCTTTGCATTGCCATTCCAGTTTTCAATACGGTCACCACTACCTAAACTTCCCGGAAATGGAACGTTGGTCATATCTGTAAATTGCAATACCTTTGATTTATAATCTGCCAAAGAAAAACCTAAATTGTACTTCACGCTGCCGATTTGATCTCTCCAGTTTACCATTGCTTCCCAACCTTTTGTACGGAACTTGCCATCGTTACTTTTGGGTGCACCGGCTCCGAGGATAGAAGGATAAGTAACACTGATAAACATGCCTGTATTGGTCTTTACGAAGTAATCGAATGACCCGCTCAACCGATTATCCAGAAAAGCAATATCTATACCGGCATTATGACTTTCAATCGTTTCCCAACTGCGTTCGTTTGAACGCATACCATCCAGTTTTAATGAGGTATGGGAGGAAGGACTGACACCCAGTAAAGTACCTTCAGTTTTGATAAGTGCATAAGATTCGTAGTTGCCGATGCCGTTCACACTACCCATTTTGCCATAGTTGTAACGTAGCTTCAAGTTACTCAACCAAGTAAAATCTTTCATAAAGTCTTCATTTGAGATAATCCAGCCACCGGAAACCGAATAGAAATTTTTCCAACGCTGTTCTTTCACTAATTTGGAAGAACCATCACGACGTCCCAAGAACTCAAACAAGTATTTACCGGCATAGTCATAGTTCAAGCGGGTAAGATAAGAAACGAATCCCCATGAACTTTGTCCACCGTAGGCTTCATTGTTGGTACCGTTAACCCATACATCCAAGTCGACCAAATCGGAACCGGGATAAAGGGGACCCATCTTACGTACTGCACCAATTTGTTTGTAAGTTTCCTGTTCAGCAGACATACCTAACATAGCTTTTACATGATGAACATTCATAAATGTACGGTCATAATTGGCAAATGCTCCCAAAGTAACATTTTCCCATTTTTTGTTTTGCTCTTTCAGTGAACCGGGACCTTGCTTATTGCCAGTTGGATTTCCTACCCAGTCATAATATTGTACTGCGTTTTTCTGTTCCGTATAATCTTCACGAACCAGTTTATAAGCACCGGTGGCTGAAATATCGAATCCTTTTACCCATTTGTCAAAATCGAATGTTACCTTTCCCGTAGCGCGAAAAGTAGCGAGTGAAGTGTTGTTCCGACCACCTTGTAGCAACCCACCATAGGGATTACGATTTCCGCTGAAAGTATCATAAGCATCTCCGTTTTCATTTAATAGAGCCCAGAACCAGGGATCAAAATATCCACCGCCTACGTCTGTACTTGGAGTTGTGACATCTCTTTTTTCGTAGGACATACCTGTTTCAAACTTTAAAAAGTCAGTCGGCTGGTAATCCGTATTCAAACGCGCTCCATATTTCTTTTCACCGTCTTCGGCTACTTTTAACTGTGATTGAGCATCACTATAACTTAAAGAGGCTCTATATGCAAATTTCTCATCTGCTCCGGAAATACTGACTGAATGTTTATGTGACGTTGCTTGTCCATAGAATGCATCCAACATATAGTTGTTAGGCATCCAACTTTCAATCTTACTCCCGTTTTGTGCAAAAAGAGATCTTCCTGTTCGTAAAGCATTGAAGAGTTTGTCACCTTTATACATCATAGGAGCATTGGTATCTGGATCAATATCTTTGTAGTTTGGTTTCCATTCACCTTTGCTATTTTTTGCTACTGATCCTCCTCCAAAACTATTAAATATCCACCAGTTTATATTTTGATAAATTTCTCGAGGATCTGTCAGATTCGGATTACTGGCAGCCGTATCATAATATTGTGCCTCAAAGAACATGTCCAACCACTCTTGATTATTAGTAAGAGGTGCCTGAATACCGTTAATAGTCCGACTGACAGTACCGCTGTAAGATACCTGTGCTTTACCTTTTTTACCACGTTTGGTAGTCACCAATATTACACCGGACGCGGAACGTGCACCGTAGATAGCAGCCGAAGCATCCTTCAGTACAGAAATGTTTTCAATATCATTGCCATCCATAGAGTTCAATTCACTTAATGAACCGGCAACGCCATCTATGATGACCAGCGGATCATTACCATTTAAAGAAACATCACCACGAATCTTTATTGCAGCTCCTTCGCTACCCGGACGGGTAGAGCTGCGTGTTACAACCAATCCCGGAACTTCGCCTTGAAGAGCTACAGTCGTATTGGCGATACCTCTGTTTTTGAATACATCTTCACCTTTCACTTGTGTGATGGCACTGGTTAAAGATGCTTTCGGGGCACTACCATAACCGGTGATAACTACTTCATCCAATAGTTCGGAATCTTCTTGTAACTTGACATTGATGGTGTTTTTTCCTGAGATGGGAACTTCCACGGTTTTATAGCCAATAAAGGAAATCACTAAAGTTCCTTTGGCATTGGTTAAAGTGAAATTTCCGTCTATATCGGTAATGGTTCCGTTAGTCGTGCCCTTTACCGTGACATTGGCACCGATGACGGGTTCTCCGGTATTATCAATGACCTTACCACGTATGGTACCTTCTTGCTTCATTTCTTGTGCCACATTTGTTGCTGCCTGAACATTATATGCAGGGGATGCTATTGTCAGGCATAAAGCTGTCGCAAATATGATTCTTTTTCTCATGATATAAATATGTTTACTTATTAGTATTAGATTTATTCTTCGGCACCATATACGTTCAGGTCGGCAAGCATTGCCTGAGCGCCACTGCCTTTATGTTCTGTTCCGAAATAAACTTTGATATATCTGGCTTTGGGCGTTGTCGTTAAACCACAGGATTGCGGAACATCAATATTCGGGTTAAAGACAAATGAACCATGATCAACCCATCTCCAACTGTCCGGATTGTTTGCATCAGTTGCGCCGGCTTCGGTACAAGTATAAATTATCTGCCCTTTTTGTCCTCTGGCATCACCTTGGCGGCGTGTTAGTTCCACACTTGCTATCGTGACTTCTTTACCCATATCAAGGATGAACCAATGCGGATAACTGGTTGAAGGAGTTTTCCATGAAGCATGCCAGTAAGTGTTCAGGCTACCATCTATCATAGAAGCTACACGTCCGTTCTTTAAACCGTCTTTGTCGCCTTCACCTATAGCTTCTTGTGAACTGTAACCTATAGTGCCATCACTGGAATTTTCATTGTATCCGGGGAAACTCCAGTTGCTACGGTCGAACTTTACGGCAGGTATAGGTGTTGCTCTTAATTCTTTGGCTTCTGATGCATTATCGTATTCATCTTCAGCACTGACTTTGACAATACATTCGCCATTCAAAAACTCTTTGCTGCTGTCGTTGGTAAGCATTACGAGTTGTGGACCTTTCGAATTGGCTGGAGCTTCAAACTTGATGGAGCCTGCCTTGCTTTCATTATCTGCTTCATAGAAGTTCAATGCTATCAGAATAGTACTGTTATACTTGTTTTCATAATTTACAAGTACACCACCGAGTACTGGTTCGAGACTGACAGTTTTGACTACTTCTAGGAAAGCAGGGCTACCTGGTGATTGAGATACTTCAACAGCTCCAGCATTGTTCCCTCTTACAGAGCAGGCAAATATTTCGAACTTTTGTTCATTGGTATTTGCAAAGCCTTTGATTGTGGCTGTGGAAACATTGTTTTCATTGGCTTTTTCTTTAGATACCATTGTGTATTTCTTTTCTCCTCTTGCATTTGTATATTCTATTTTTGTATACATAAAGCTGGAGGAACTTGGATTAGTCCAGGACAGCATGACCTCTCCCGGACCGGGAGTCGCAGTAATGTTGGTGACTTTGGCTGGTGCCGAATCATCAATTTTGATTCGCCCTTCTTCGTCATCACAAGAACTAAACGCGAAAGATAGGCAACAAATAATCATCGCAGAGAGCAGATTTCTTTTCGATGAGAACTTTAGAAAATCATTCTTCATAATTCTTAAATTTAAAATTAAAATAGAGTCTTATAATTAATCTAATTAGATGCATTGTTTGATGAATTCTCGTATCTCCTTACGGCTGGCGAACAAATGGTTCTCAACCGTACGATGGGAGATATTCAGACTCATGGAAATTTCTGAGACAGATTTATCTTGAAAGCGATTCAGTACATAGACTTTCCTGCGTTGATCGGAAAGCATTTGTAGTTTACGCTTTTCTAAGGATAGTAAATCCTTTGCAATAATCTGACTTTCGGTTTCATTCGTGTAGGTTACTGCATGCTCATACATATAAGAGGTTATTTCCTGTTTCTTATAGTGGCGGCGTAAGTAGTCGTTCACCAGGTTGCGGGCTATGGTGTGAATGAAATATTTCACGGTGTCCGGACGAAGCATTTTCTTGTAGTCCATCAGACGCAGAAATACGTCTTGAGATAAATCTTCGGCTTCCTCTTTACTATTTATTCTATAATAGATATAGAGATAAACAGAGCGATGATAATTCGCGTAAGAGTCGGCTACTAATTGAGTGGATGTCATCGTTGGGTTTTCCATGTTTCAGACTTTGGTTACGTTTTACATTAGCGTTACGATTGCAAATATAAAAGCTAAAAAATAGAAAACATTTCTTTAGAGGGCTTAACAAATCTCACTTCATTAAGTTGGACTAAAAATAAATTAAGTCACTAATAAATAGCGACTTAATAATTTGAGACTCATAGTGTCAACTAATAATTTGAGACTCTGTGAAGGAATTTGGATGTATCTTTATTCGAGAAGCCACTTCCACAAGGGGAGTATTTCGATGTGAAGCCCTTCTTCTTCAATAACAGAGTCCTCTTCCCATGTGATGATTTGCAATTTGTCGACTGGGTATACCTGAGAAAGTTTAAGAAGTGCTTTGATTTCGCGTTCGCGGGTATCGCTTTGCGATAAAGTATAGGATACTTGTATGGCTGTTCTTGCTTCCGGAATATAGAAATCTACTTCTACGTTCTTGTTATAGTAGTATAAACCATTACTGTACTTCTTTTTTAAGACAATGGCCACTTGATTTTCCAGTAATTTGCTTTCCGGTTCGATGATGAAAGTATTCAATAAGCCATTATCGAAGAAGTATCTTTTTTTGATGCTTTCCTTTTCACTTAGTTTATCAGAATAGTTGGAAATTCCGAAAATGAGATAAGCGTCGCTCAGATATTGCAGATAGTCTACAAGTGTATTGTGCGACAGTGAGCAACCTGCAGATTTGATAACTCCCAGAATACGTGCTAATGCCAGGGGCTGCATGACGCTTTCTGCCAGCTTTCTTACGATCAGGCGGATAGCACTTTCATTTCGTATGTCATTTCTTGATATAACGTCTCCCAAAAGTATTTTTTGGAATAGGGAGTTCAGCCAGGAACGTTTATCTTTGAGTGGAAATGTTTCAGCAAAACCACCATAGTAGAAATAGGGTTGAAACAATTTCACCAAATCTGTTTTTACTGAAATATCATACTCCCAATTGTGTGATAAGGAGAATTGGTGGTATTGCAGATATTCGGAGAAAGAAAAGGGAAAGACTTCTATTGGGATGTATCTTCCGCCGAGTGTGGTATACATTTCCCTGCTCAGCATTTGCGCATTGCTTCCAGTGATAAACACTTTATATTTAGAGTCTGCCAGTCGGCGGGCAAATTTTTCCCAACCTGCTACATTCTGAATTTCGTCCAGATAGATCAGTGGTTTGTTATTGTACATTTCATGATAGGCTTCCAACAGTAAGTTGAGTTCTTCTGCCTGTATAGGTGCTATTCGTTCGTCTTCAAAATTGATATAAAGCACATCTTCTATTGTAGCCTTTCCTGTGGCTAACAAACTTTGTATATGCTGAAACATGAGATAGGATTTTCCGGCACGTCGTAATCCGACAAATACATAGTTGCATGTGTCTTCCAGTTCGAGCGTTCTGGGCATGAGTTCCATCTGAGGAATTTCACGTTGCTTTTCTATTATCAAGTTTTTAATAACTCTTTTTTCCATGTTCTTTCTGTTTATTGCAACAAAAATAGCAATTATCTTTCAATATACTGAAAGATAATTGCGGAAAATAATGAAGTATATCTTAATATTATGGATTATTCGTTGTTATTCTTTCCGATACTCCGGATATATTCATTGGGAGTGATGCCGGTAGCTTTCTTGAAGTAGCGGAAAAAAGAGGCGCGTGAACTGAAACCACAGAGTTCGGAAAGTGCCCCCAGCGTATATTTGGAATACTCGTCTTCATTGATAAGACGTTTGAATTCCTCAATACGGTAGTCATTGATGTAATCGTAATAATTACGATTCAAATGTTGATTGAATAGATAGGATAGGGTATGGGCCGATCTGCCGAGCATAGTTGCCAGGTCAGCTATTTTCAAATCGGGGTTGGTGTAAGGCTTATCACGGTGCATCAGGGCTTCCAGTTTCTCGGTCAGGTGCTGACATTCCTCTACACTTATCTTGTTGGTTTTGTATTTTACTTCAGCTATCTTTTCTTGCTTCTCAACTTCCTGTATTTCCTTCGGCAATTGAGGTTGAATGACTTTGATTTGTTGAGCTTTCCTTTTTCGGTGATAGTAGATATATCCGATAAAGATTAAAGCTATAGAGATAGCAATAATACTCCATGTTTCTACAGGGTAGGTAATGTGGACAGCTGTACATACTTCAGAATCAGGGTTTCCGATATAACGTAACTTAAAAAGATAGTTTCCGGATGACAAATCATAATAAGTAATTTCCGACTTTCCGGTCAGTATCTGCCAGTCTTCATCTTCACCTTCCAATTTATATTCATAAGTCATATAAGCCGGTTCGGTATAGGTAAAACCGGAGAAATGAAAAGTCAGGTTGTTTTGGGAAGATTCAAGTTGTATTTCAGGAACTTTTCCACTTTCAATAACAGGATGAAGCGACTTCTTTCCGTTGACGTAAATATCTGTAATAGTCAGTGGATAAGTGTATCTTTTCATCTGATTATTTTCCTTGAAATTCATATAAATCAGACCTTTGGAATTTCCCATCCATATATTGCCCTGCTGGTCCTGTACGGGAGGGCACAATGTGAAAATAGAACTGGGAATACCGTCTATGAAATTGTAAGGAATAAAAGTTTCTTTCTTGTCGTAGCGGTAGAGTCCGTTATTGGTTCCTATCCAGAGCCATTTTTCGTCATCTTCCAATATGAACATACCATCTTTTCCTTCCAGTTGTGTATCAGGTTGCAACCTTCTGAAACGGCTCATGGAGAGATCGGATATACACATACTGCCTTTGTCCGGCAGGAAATAAAGATTATGGTCGGAGTCTTCATATACAACTCTGATCTTTTCTTTATGAATAAAGTTTTCCGGGAAGATGTCGGTTTTCAGACTTTCGGAAGAGGGGTCCCAGATACACATGCCATTTTCCGTACAAATCCATCCTTTATGGGTGGAGTCGAAATAGATTTCGTAAACATTCCCTTCAGGTAGTTTGGAGTTGGCACTGGTGTAGTGTTTGATTCTTTTTCCATCCTTATAGCAATAGAGCCCCATTGAGGTACCTATCCACAATTGGTCTTTTGCATCAGCCTTTATACAGAAAATCTGTCCCCGCATGAAAGGTTGCGGTTCACCAGGTTCGAAGTCGTGGATAGTAAGATCAGCAGGATTGAATATGTACATGCCGCCGCCATAAGTTCCGATATAGTATTTATCCTGAAACTTGTAGATACAGAAGATCATACTGGAACGCAATTCGGGAGATTTAAAGTTTTTGAAACGCCGTTGCTCTTCGTTTATGTAGAATAAACCGTCGCGGGAGCCGACTAACTTTTCATGTTCAGTGATTGCGATACTGCGGACGGGCATATCTTTGGAGTCAAAATACGGGAGATAACTGTAAGTAGAGAAAAGTCCGCTTTGGTATAGGCTGTAATCCAGTCCCAGCTGATAGAAGCCTATCCAGATGAGGCCGTCACGATCTACCAAAAGTGAGTATACGGAGTTGGACCGGATACTTTCTTCTTTTCCCGGTTCATGGCGGAAAGAGCGTAGAAGTTTCATTTGTTGGGTCGAAATGAAATGAACCCCGTTTCCATCGGTACCCACATACAACATATCTTTACCATCACTGGATAAGGAAGATATCACATTACAGCCTACGTCGACAAAATGCTTAAACTTATGCGTCTGTATGTCGAAACAGATGATGCCTTGCCCCATTGTACCCAGGTAAATTACGTTGCCAATACGGGTGATGTTATTGTAAGAGCAAAAATGTTTGTCCTCTACTATATTATGATACGGGGTAATTTTCTTGTCAGCCAATGTTAGGGAATAAAGTCCGTCGTTGGTGGATATCCAGAGAAGACCTTCTTCACCCAGAGTGAGTCCGGTGATGACATTAGAGGCCGAAAGGACATTGGGGTCTATAAGTACCTGGTCCAGATTCCCGTTTTTATAGATAAACAGACCGGCTTCGCTACCTATATATAAAGTACCTTTTCCATCGGGTAGAAGTGTGCGGACACCGTAGTGTAATGTTTCGGCAGCAATCGGTTCGAGAATATCTTTTTCGGTATTCACCCGCCAAAGTCCCATGCCGTTTCCCATCCATATCTGGTTGCCTTCCATTTCGGCAATGGCATTGACTCGCTTGATCTTTTCATTTGCTCCCGAAATCAGGAAATGTTTCAGGCGTGTGCCGTCAAAACGTTCCAGAGAATTGCCGGTACCTATCCAAACATAACCAATGGAATCTTTATAAAGTGCATTCACTACTAAGTCGGACAGTCCTTCGGTGACGGACAGTCCCCGGAATACAGAGGGGAGGGAATAGCCCGGCAGGAAGCTAAACAGTAGGAATAATAGGATGGTATATTTTGATATGTTTTTCACTATATATTATATTTCGTTTCTATGTATTATGTTTCTGCAAGCAAATATAAGGAAAAAGAACGAAAACGTTTAGGTTTAGAATGATAATTCAGAGGGCGGAAATCCTCTGCCGATCTGTTGTTTTATGACCAAGTCCATGCCAAGCCCGTACCAAGTCCCTGTCAAGTCCGTACCTTCTCCTTGGCTATAGACATGGAGATGATACGGACTTGACAAGGTTTCGATAGGAAGTTGATATAACCTTGATGCTTTTGCTATTTCTTTTTCTAATTATATAATACAATCAATTAATCATTAAATAAAATTCTACTTCAATATCTTTTCCTCTGTATTGGCTTTTAGCTTGTACGTTTTCTTTTGAATACTGACGGTGCAATCAGTCGATGCAGTGTAGTACCATGCCCCTTTCTTGAATTCCAGTAATACATCTGCGGGAGTTTCCGCCTTGATAACTACATTCGGGGTACTTAGCAAAGTTCCATGTCCTAAAAAGAAGGTGCAATCATCGCCCTTTTTATTTCCCCATAAAGCATAGGTGGCTTGTGCACTCATTTTTCCACTGGTGCAGATATCCGTGGGGTTATCTGATGATAGGATATAATCTATACGTCCATCTTTCTGTACAACACATATGCTGGTGGCACTGTTTTCCGTTTTACTTTTTACTTCGGGGAAACTTACTTCGGTAATGCAGCCGGGTTCTTTTACAGATGAAGGCTCATAGACAGCGACGAATGGTCGGTTCCAGGCTTCTCCTTTCTGGCGGGCTACAAATGTCAGGGTAGGCTGTTCTTTTATATTATATGGCATCCCCGGGGTACGGCTCAAACCTTCCGTCATGGGAGACAAGGCGGTGAAAACTTCCCGGTCTGTTTCTCCTTTCATCCACAAGTTCATTGAAATGTCATCCTTGTCGGGCATGGCAATGGTAAATGTAGCTTTTATGTCTTTGTCGGTAGTAGCCGACTTCTTATCATAGATATAAGAATAAGCATAAAGGTGAGCACCGGCAAAGGCCAGTTCTTCGGTGGGGTGCAAATTCAAGTCTGCACCGTCTGTGCCTGTCAGTGTTAGGGTTTGCCCCAGATTATGATAGAAATAATCATGCATTTTATCACCACCACGTTCTTTCCGGCTGCGGAAGATATCTACATAGTAACCGGTTTCCGGACCGGTAGTGACGATACTCATCATACGGGTCTGGTCGGCACGGCTTTCCGGTTCACGGAAAGAAACATCGCTATAGGTTACGGAAGTGAAAGCTTTTCCCGGTTCGGAAGAAACAGGGAAACTGGATTTAAGATCAAAGGAGTGATTACTTTTCATAACCGGGTAACTGGAAATGCCATCCACGCAAACCGTGTTATGACTGGGAAATTGAGAATAATATTCCAGATAATCCAGTCCGCTGTATAAGTAAAGGCCGATTCCGGCATCGGGAGCCAGAACATATCCCTTACCATAAAGTTCCATGGATATGCCATTGGCGTGCATGTGGTTTCCTTCACTGGCATTCAGAGATATCATAAGGCTGTTACGGGGATTCATTCCGTTTCGTTGTACCAACCAGGAAACGTTCGGTGCATAGAAGAGGGGAGAGACATATTGTTCTATTTTTCCGGCTTCGATATTGGGATTCAGTTCCAATGGCTTTTCATCAAAGAAAGAACTGATAGAAACGGGGACACTTTTTTTATTGTCTTTGTTTTTTCCCGCATCGGGATGGAAGCATTTTAGCATGGCAGTGAAATATTCTTCCTGTTCTTTTTTACCGTTGTGCTGTGCATTTCGTATCATGCGGGATATAGGATTGGTGTTCAGATACCCCGGGTGGGTATCGCCGAAACCACAGATCATCCGGTTGGGGAATAAATATTGCGGAGTAGCGACTACCGCTTTAGAAAGAACCGGCATTGCTTTTACCAGGTCATAATTCAGATTCCGGTCGAAGAGGGTAGCAAAGCTGGTGTAGTCATTCAGTACTACATTGCTGTATCCGGGACATTCGGCCCAGATACCTGTCTTCGGATCGAAGCCATAATCGGCTAATTTATTCAGACTCCATTGGCGGATACTGGAACGGTTGAGTACATAATCAATGTAATATTCGCGTCCTTTACCATCGGCATATTGCTTATTGTTTTCCAGTATCATACCGATATTCATGACATAGCGAGCCTGCATCAGGTTCCAGTTGTTGTGAGGAACACCATTTGCAATGATATTGTCTGCCCATTTCTTGAAAGCTCCTGCGTATATATCCATCTTGTCGGTATGCCGGGCATTCAGGTAGTCATACAGGAAATCGTAAAGGGGAACGATATCATAAAGAATGTCTTCGTGAATAACCTCGAAAGAACTCATGCCTACCAGGGTTTGCTGATGTCCGTGGTTGAGGTCGATGGGGATATTCCGGTAATAGATACCGGTCATATAGGTATCGAATACTCCGGCGGCAAGTTTTGCATATCTTTCTTCTCCGGTAAGCCAGTAAAGGAAGGCGGCATCACGGGCGATACCCATGATTTCTCGGTTCAGACTCTCAATGTTACGACCGGTTTTAGAAGGATGTACACTCTCCATTGGGCGGCCGGGCAGGGCATTGTTACAGAATGTAACATTTCCTTCCGCATCATCATCGTATGGCACTACATCTTCCAGACGGGGACGTCCGTGGGTGGCAAATGTGCCGCGCGTGCCGGTATAGCGAACGGTGGGTGCCGGCGCTTTTTCACCTCCGGCATGGTCGAAGGTTTCACCTTTTATATATACATCCGTAGCATGAGACTTCCAATACATGGCAAGACGTGAAAGTAACCAGTCCGGCTGTGCGTCTGTCAGGTTAGCATAAAGATCGGTGCGCCTTTTCAATTTCTCAAATACGTCTTTTGCCCAATCTTCTTTTTCTATCAGATTTAGGGTTTCACTTTTACCATTGCTGTCTGTCAGGTAACGTGGATGGCTGTTCGGCAATTGCTGCTGGAAGGCGATTGCCGCCTCCTGAGCTTGTAATATCCCTGAAAAGAGAAGGCATATCAATAAACTAAGTGCTTTCATATTTTATCAATAACATTAGGTGTTTAAAGAATATACGGATGAGGGTGGATAATCACTCAACTGAATTCTTCAAAGATAGCGCAAGACTATGTAAAATATGTAATCATTATTACACTTTTTTAAAAATAAAGCCCCTACTTTTGTGAAAAATACTATTTCCTATGAAGAAATTGTCATTTATAAACAGGTTTTTACCTTCATACAAATGGAAAGTGGCTGCGATAATTATCTGCGGTGTTGTGGTAGGCGGGGGAAGCTTGTTCATGTATCTGCTGCGGGCGCATACCTACTTAGGGGATGAGCCGTCGGCGTGCGTGAACTGTCATATTATGGCACCTTACTACGCTACATGGTTCCACAGTTCACATAGTCGGGATGCCACTTGTAATGATTGTCATGTTCCTCATGAGAATGCCGTTAAGAAATGGACATTCAAAGGAATGGACGGTATGAAGCATGTGGCTGCTTTTTTGACAAAGAGCGAGCCGCAGGTTATCAGGGCGCATGAAGCCAGTTCAGAGGTGATTATGAACAACTGTATTCGTTGCCATACGCAGTTGAATACGGAGTTTGTGAAAACCGGAAAAATAGATTATATGATGTCTCAGGTAGGCGAGGGTAAGGCATGCTGGGATTGTCACCGGGATGTGCCTCATGGCGGAAGCAATTCGTTGTCATCTACTCCCAATGCACTGGTACCTTATCCCGAATCGCCCGTTCCGGACTGGCTGCAAAAGATGCTTAAGAAATAATGAAATAAAATCAATATACTTATGGAAAAGAAATTGAAATCATGGCAAGGCTGGCTGCTGTTCGGTGGTTCGATGGTAGTCGTGTTTGTATTAGGATTATGTGTTTCCGCACTGACGGAGAGGCGGGCGGAATTAGAAAGCGTGTTCAATAACCGCAGGACTGTTATTACAGGCATTGAAGCCCGTAATGAAGTGTTCAAAAGTGATTTCCCCCGCGAATATCAGACCTGGACGGAAACAGCGAAGACGGATTTCCAGAGTGAATTCAACGGAAACATTGCAGTCGATGTATTGGAACAACGTCCTGAAATGGTGGTTTTGTGGGCAGGATATGCTTTCTCAAAGGATTATTCGACTCCGCGTGGCCATATGCATGCGATAGAGGATATTACAGCAAGTCTTCGTACGGGTGCACCTGCTACTCCCGAAGATGGTCCGCAACCGTCTACCTGCTGGACTTGTAAGAGCCCGGATGTTCCCCGTATGATGGAGGCTATCGGTGTGGATGCATTCTATAATAATAAGTGGGGAGCAATGGGCGATGAGATTGTAAATCCTATCGGTTGTGCCGATTGCCACGAACCGGAAAATATGAACCTGCACATCAGCCGTCCTGCTTTGATCGAGGCTTTTGCACGTCAAGGCAGAGATATTACGAAAGCTACTCCGCAGGAAATGCGCTCGCTGGTTTGTGCGCAGTGCCACGTGGAATATTACTTCAAGGGTGATGGTAAGTACCTGACTTTCCCCTGGGATAAAGGCTTTACTGTGGAAGATATGGAGGCTTATTATGATAATGAAGGTTTCTATGATTATATTCATAAACTGAGCCGTGCTCCGATATTGAAAGCGCAGCATCCTGATTATGAAATCTGTCAGATGGGGATTCACGGCCAGAGAGGTGTGTCATGTGCAGATTGCCACATGCCTTATAAGAGCGAAGGTGGTGTGAAATTCAGCGATCACCATATTCAAAGCCCGCTGGCGATGATAGACCGCACTTGTCAGACTTGCCATCGTGAAAGTGAAGCAACACTGCGTAACAATGTGTACGAACGCCAACGTAAGGCTAACGAAATACGTAACCGTTTGGAACAGGAACTTGCCAAGGCTCATATCGAGGCTAAGTTTGCATGGGACAAGGGTGCTACGGAAGATCAGATGAAAGATGTACTTGCCCTTATCCGTCAGGCGCAGTGGCGTTGGGATTTCGGTGTGGCTTCTCACGGTGGTTCTTTCCACGCTCCGCAGGAAATCCAGCGTATCCTTTCACACGGATTGGACAAGGCTATGCAGGCTCGTCTGGCTGTATCAAGAGTATTGGCTAAGCATGGCTTTACGGATGATGTGCCGATGCCGGACATTTCAACCAAAGAGAAAGCACAACAATACATTGGCCTCGACATGGATGCGGAAAGAGCTGCTAAAGAGAAATTCTTGAAAACTACTGTACCTGCGTGGCTGGAAAAAGCGAAAGCTAACGGTCGCCTGGCTCAGAAATAAAACAGAGATATGTGGATCAGACCGTGGGGATTTAAAGAAGGATGCCTGATAGGCGCAGGACTGTTGGTGACAGGATGGCTGCTACAGATTACAATCGGTGAAATAGATTGGAGTCTGTTTGCCTATCCGGTGAACATCATTGTTCTGGTTTTATATATAGCCGGAATAGTTGCCATGCATTGCCTGCGCAAACGTGTTTATTTCTTCGGTTGGATGAGCCATTATACATCGGCTGTCTCTTCTCTTTTATGGGTGGCGGGCATTACGGTGGTGATGGGACTTATTCGTCAGCTCCCTTCCGGTCATCCGGCGGATGTGCTTGGCTTTTCACGAATGCTTTCAGCATGGCCTTTTGTATTACTTTATATCTGGATGGTGACTGTACTGGGGTTGACTACGCTTCGTGCCGGATTTCCATTCAGATGGAAGAAGTTTGCTTTCCTTTTGAATCATGCCGGGCTGTTCATTGCCCTGATTACGGCAACCTTGGGAAATGCCGATATGCAGCGGCTGAAAATGACCACCCGGATAGATAATGCTGAATGGCGTGCAATGGGTGAGCACGGTAAATTGATAGAACTTCCGCTGGCCATTGAACTGAAAGACTTCACGATTGACGAGTATCCTCCGAAACTGATGTTGATTGATAATGAAACGGGTCGTACACTGCCTGAGAGAGCACCGGAACATTTGTTACTGGAAGAAGGTGTAACGGATGGGCAGCTGGCCGATTGGCTGGTGACTATCCGGCAAACGATTCCCTGGGCGGCTTCCGTGGTTACAGAAGATACGGTGAAGTTTACCGAATTCCATTCGATGGGAGCCACGTATGCCGTTTATTTGCAGGCTATCAATCAAAAGACAAAAGCTGCAAAGGAGGGGTGGGTAAGTTGCGGTAGTTTTATTTTCCCATATAAAGCATTGCGTCTGGATTCGTTGACAAGCCTTATCATGCCTGAACGCGAGCCGCAGCGTTTTGCATCTACAGTGAAAGTTTACACGGAAGACGGCAAACAGGTGGAAGATACGATTGCAGTGAACCATCCTCTGAATGTGGCCGGATGGAATATTTATCAATTGAGTTATGATGATACGAAAGGGCGTTGGAGCGATATTAGTGTGTTTGAATTGGTACGTGATCCGTGGCTGCCTGCTGTCTATACGGGCATTATCATGATGGTGTTGGGAGCTATCTGTCTGTTTGTTAACGCACAAAAAAGAAAAGAGGAGGATGCTGAATGACGTGGGATTATTTTGTACCATTTTCAATTGCCGCCCTGCACTTCTGGGGATTCGGTGCCTTTGCCGCTTGGCGCGGAAGAAAACCGTATGTTGTTGGCGGGCTTACCTTGATAGGACTTGCTATCTTTTTCTGCTTCATTGTGGGAATGTGGATTTCCCTGGAACGTCCGCCTATGCGGACCATGGGAGAGACGCGCCTGTGGTACTCTTTCTTTCTTCCACTGGCAGGACTCATCACATACAGCCGTTGGAGGTATAAGTGGATACTCAGTTTCAGTTTTATCCTGTCATTGGTATTTATCTGCATCAATATCTTTAAACCGGAAATACATAACAAAACTTTGATGCCGGCTTTACAAAGTCCGTGGTTTACGCCGCATGTCATCGTATATATGTTTGCCTATGCTATGCTGGGTGCGGCTACCGTGATGGCTATTTACCTGCTTTGGCTCAAGAAGAAGCCGATTGACAGCCGGGAGATGGATCTATGCGATAATCTGACTTATGTAGGACTGGCATTTATGACATTAGGCATGCTGTCGGGGGCTGTATGGGCAAAAGAGGCGTGGGGACATTATTGGTCGTGGGACCCGAAAGAGACATGGGCTGCTGCTACCTGGTTCTCCTATCTTATTTATATACATTTCCGCCTTGGAAAACCTTTGTTACATCGTAAGGCCTTAATTTTACTTCTGATATCATTTGTTTTGCTGCAAATGTGCTGGTACGGCATAAACTATCTGCCCTCTGCACAGGGAGTCAGCATTCATACGTATAATTTAAACTGATAATCATTATGAAAACTACTTATTGGGCAATGCTTTTCATGCTTTTGCCAAGCATGGCGTATACGCAAACGACAGAAAAAGAGAATGAGTTTACAATGTCCATCCAGATCAGGCCTCGTGCGGAATATCGTAATGGTGCTCTGATGCCCCGTGAGGAAGGAGCGGAACCTGCGGGATTCATCAATAACCGTGCACGATTGTCTATGGAATACAAGCGTTCTGATTTGCAAATGAAAATCTCGGCTCAGCATGTGGGGGTATGGGGACAAGATCCGCAGATTGACAAGAATGGGCGTTTCATCATGAACGAGGCATGGGCTAAACTGAATTTCGGTAAAAACTTCTTTGCACAATTAGGTCGTCAGACCCTTTCGTACGATGACGAACGCATTTTGGGCGGACTGGATTGGAACATAGCCGGACGCTATCATGATGCATTGAAACTGGGTTATGCCGACCCCAACAACCAATTGCATCTTATCCTCGCTTTCAACCAGAATGACGAGACTAAGATAGGCGGTACCTATTATGTGCAGGCCGGAGCACAGCCTTACAAGAATATGCAGACACTCTGGTATCACTATAAATCCGATTATACTCCCTTTGATGCATCCTTATTGCTCATGAATCTGGGATTGGAGACCGGAGATGCAGCAACTAAAGAATCCCATACCCGCTATCTGCAAACGATGGGTACTTATATTACTTATAAGGATAACGGCTGGAATGTGGACGGTGCTTTCTACTACCAGATGGGTAAGAACCTGAATGTAGAAAAGGTATCTGCCTTTATGGCAAGCCTGCAGGCCGCTTATGCCATTGACAAGACCTGGACCGTAGTGGCAAGCGTGGATTATCTAAGCGGAGACAGCGGTGACGGTGACAAGTACAAGGCATTCAATGCTCTGTATGGCACACACCACAAGTTTTACGGAGCTATGGATTATTTCTACGCATCCGACTTTAAAAACGGATATGCTCCCGGGCTGTTTGATAAACGTCTGGGTGTACGTTTC
Source organism: Bacteroides sp. AF39-11AC (assembly GCF_003474285.1). NCBI lineage: Bacteria > Pseudomonadati > Bacteroidota > Bacteroidia > Bacteroidales > Bacteroidaceae > Bacteroides > Bacteroides sp. AF39-11AC. Next base: position 153,253 of record NZ_QROH01000006.1, read on the forward strand.
CGTGCTTCCAATAAGGTGGATATGGATTTGAACTACCACCATTTTTCAACTGCGGCGAAATTGCCGAATCTGAAGAAAGCATTAGGTTCGGAAGTAGATTACCAGATTAACTGGTCGGTGATGAAAGATGTGAAACTCTCTGCCGGATATTCCTTCATGCGCGGAACGGAAACCATGGATGTCGTGAAAGGCGGTAATCACAAAAGCTGGCAAGACTGGGGATGGGTTTCAGTAAATATCAATCCGAGAGTATTGTTTGTGAAGTGGTAAAGATAGATAAAAGAGAATACGTATGGGGAGCTTCCTCATACGTATTTTTCTAATGATGGTTCGTCCAGAACACGGACTGTCTTTCCATCCATCTCTATAATTCCTTCCTTTATCATTTTATTAATTTCCTTCGATAGTGCAGGGCGGGTTACATTCAGATATTCGGCAAGGGTTGCCTGATTGTGGATGATGTTGACTGTTGAAGAATTTTTTTTCTTGTGTTCCAGTAAGTAGACAACGAAACGTTCGCGCACTGTTTTCCGTGATAGAGTTTTCAGGCGAGATACTGTGCAGGCATTGCAGTTGCCCGTGATGCAAAGAAAGTTGTGTAATATCTTAGGTTCCTCACTGATAAGCTTAAACATGGACTCTTTACTGGCGGTGAGCAGGGTACTGTCTTCTATAGCAGTAAAGGTTGCCGGCAGCACTCCGTCTGAACTGAATAAATGAGGAGTGGCGAATGCACGTGCTGCAACGATATATTCTATCATGACTTCATTTCCCAATCCGTCAATAATATCTACCCGTAGTTTTCCTTCCAACAATACATATAACTTTTTGCAGAGTGTTCCTTGGGTGGCAATGATATCTTTTTTGTCGACCGAGTACAGGGAGATATCCAATCTGTCGAGCAACGAATGCTTGATATTAAGGGGAAGGTCACGGAACAGCGGAATCTGGAAAAGTAATTCCTGATGTTTGTCGGTTAATGTTATTTTCCTCATTATATTAGGTAGTTGGTTGTACAAAGATACGATGAAAAAGTAGAATTAAAAGTATTTCTTCGAATTCTCCTCGTCAATAAACATTTTTTTTCCTTCTATTTGTATACAACCCTCATTGCTCAATTCAGATATGGCACGTGCCAATGACGGACGGGCTACCCCAAGTATATGTGCTACTTCCTGTTGGGAACCGATGCCTCCATGCATCTTTACATAATTGAGCAATCTTGATTTCAGACTTTGTAAGGCAAATTCGTTTAGTTTCTTGGATAGAAACAAGCTCCGGTCGGAAATCAACTTCAGGAAATTCTGCATGATGACCGGGTACTGGTGCATGAACTCCAGAAAAGCATCCTTATTCAGAATCAATACTTCCGAGGTTTCCAGGGTTTCGATATTCACCGGGAAACGGTTTTCGGAAGCAAAGATGAAAGCCGGTGCAAGAAGTTTCGGGGCACGGAGGGTCTCTATAGTGAGTTGTTTTCCTTCTGCACTGACCATTTGCGTACGCACTGTTCCATTGCATAGAATATAGAGAGAACGGTAAATATCTCCCTGCATGGCGATAAACTCTCCTGGTTTGTAGGATTTAAGAGTATGTTGGTGCAACAGAACGAACTTTAATAGCGTTTCTTCTGTTATGCCTCGAAATAATGGCATCTGTAATAATATATGTGCTTCCATTCTTTTTAAGTTTTTTGTGATTGGGTGTAACATACGTGACAATTTACCTGCCATAAACTCTCCATCTTTGCACAAAGATAATGCAAATCGAATGCAGAACTTTCATGCTTGCATGAAAAAGTTATGCTGAGATGCAGCTTATCTTCTTAAAAGAGAAGGAATATATATTTTATAACTAAATAAAAAGAATAAGATGATGGAAGCTAAAATGTTTTGTTATCAGTGCCAGGAAACAATGAAAGGCACCGGTTGTATCTTGAAAGGTGTGTGTGGAAAAGAAAGTCATACAGCAAAGGCAATGGATTTGCTGATGTTCGTGGTACGTGGAATATCAGTCGTTACTGATGAGTTCCGCAACGCCGGACATCCCGTGGCTGCCGAAGTGAACCGTTTTGTTGTGGATGCCTTATTCTGTACCATTACAAATGCTAACTTCGATGATGAAAGCATTCTGAACAGGGTGGATAAAGGTATGACATTGCGTAACCGTTTAATAGAAGAAGCCACAGAAAAAGGTATTTCCTTGCCTGAAATCGACGAATTGCAATGGCAGGGCGGACGTGATGAGTATGCTTCCAAGGCGGAAAGCGTGGGTGTGCTGCGTGAACCCGACATAGATCTGCGTTCCCTGAAAGAATTGATGACCTATGGTCTGAAAGGTATGGCGGCATATCTGGAACATGCCATGCGTCTGGGATATGACGATGCTTCTATCCATACTTTTATGCAACATGCTTTGGCCGCCACTGCCACAAAATCACTTCCGGCAGGCGAATGGGTGAAGATGGTGCTCCAGACCGGAGAATACGGTGTGAAGACTATGGCTTTACTGGATAAAGCGAATACCGAACGCTATGGTAATCCGGAAATGACAAAAGTAAATATCGGAGTAGGGAAGCGTCCGGGTATTCTGATAAGTGGCCACGACCTGAAAGATATGGAAGAGCTATTGAAGCAAACCGAAGGTACGGGAGTCGACGTGTACACACATAGCGAAATGCTTCCTGCTCACTATTATCCTGCTTTCAAGAAGTATTCCCATTTCGTAGGCAACTATGGAAATGCCTGGTGGAAGCAGCGTGAGGAGTTCACCACCTTCAATGGCCCTATCCTGTTTACAACAAACTGTATTGTTCCCCCGTTGGCAAATGCTGAATATAAAGAACGTATGTTTACAACAAATTCCACCGGATATCCCGGTTGCAAGTACATTCAGGCAGATGCCGAAGGTAGAAAAGATTTCTCCGAAATTATCGAGATAGCTAAGCAATGCCAACCGCCTACGGAAATAGAACGTGGAGAAATCATCGGTGGCTTTGCCCATAATCAGGTGTTGCAACTGGCAGATAAAGTGGTGGATGCCGTGAAGAGCGGTGCTATTCGTCGCTTTGTAGTTATGGCAGGTTGCGACGGACGTATGAAGGGACGTGATTATTATACCGAATTTGCCAAGGCGTTACCTAAAGATACAGTCATCCTGACAGCAGGTTGTGCCAAGTATCGTTACAATAAGTTGCCTCTGGGAGATATCAACGGCATTCCACGTGTACTGGATGCAGGACAGTGCAACGACAGCTATTCACTGGCAGTCATTGCAATGAAACTGAAAGAAGTGTTCGAACTGAATGATATCAACGAACTCCCGATTGTGTATAACATTGCTTGGTACGAGCAGAAAGCCGTTATCGTACTACTGGCCTTGTTGAGCCTGGGTGTGAAGAAAATCCATTTAGGGCCTACGCTGCCTGCCTTCCTGTCGCCCAATGTGGCAAAAGTCTTGGTAGATACTTTTCAGATAGGTACCATCAGTGATGTGGAAGATGACTTGAAGATGTTCCAATTATCATAAATGATTAATAAATTCTGAAGTATATTCGGATGGATAATTCCCGCCCCTACAAGTTAATCATATCGTGATTAATTTGTAGGGGCGAATTATTATTTTAGTAGGATTTTCTTGAGTGGTCTTTGAAAATTACAACTTCCACCCCAATGTCTTTTCCTGTATATTCCATAGCTTGGCGTATAGCCCCTTATTATCGAGTAGTTCCTGATGCTTACCTTGTTCGGCAATGCATCCTTCCTCCAATACTATGATGTTATCTGCATTCTTGATCGTCTTCAGGCGATGGGCAATCACGATTACCGTACGTCCTGCAATTAATGTATTGATGGCACGCTGTACTTCCACTTCATTTTCCGGATCGAGTGAAGCCGTTGCTTCATCCAGAAGTACTACGGGAGCTTCTTTCAATATAGCACGTGCGATGGAAATGCGCTGCTTCTCTCCACCGGACAAGGTACAACCGCCTTCACCGACCTGCGTATCATACCCTTTGGGCAATCGCATGATGAAATCGTGGCAACATGCTTTGCGGGCCGCTGCTTCTATTTCTTCGTCCGTAGCGTCGGTTTTGCCGAAACGGATATTGTTGCGAATGGTATCTTGAAACAGATACACATTCTGGAATACCATTGAGATATGACTCATCAATGATTCCGGTTCCAGGGTTTTCATATCTACTCCATTAAATAAAACCTGTCCCTGTTGCGGATCGTAAAAACGTGCGCATAGTTTCAGCATGGTACTTTTTCCACTCCCCGAAGGACCTACCAGAGCGGTGAGTGTATTCTTACGCAGTGTTACCGATACATCATGCAGTACCCATTTTTTCTGGTAGCCGAATGATACGTGATTGAAAGTAATATCGCCACTTTCCGGGGCCTCTTTACTCCCTTGCATTTCCGGTTCGTTCATCAGCGTTAGTATACGCCCTCCGGCAATGGAGAAATATCGGAATTCTGCAAAGTTGGTCAGTGCCGAAGTCAGCGGATCGAAGACGCGGGAACCGACAACGAGGAACATAACGAACGTGAGCAGAGACAAATCTCCTCCTATCAACAAGTACGTACCGCAAAGTATCATCAACGTCAGACCTGCCCGTATCAACGTTACAGAAAGCAGTATGAACGGGCCGAGCAATGCTTCCTGGCGGATACAGGCACGGCGCAGTTCGGCAAAGGCATTCTTCAGACGGACAAACTTGTCGCCCAGCAGATTATATGCTTTCATTACCCGTATTCCCTGCAAGTACTCTTCCAGGCGATTGCCTGCATTGATTTTGGCAGTAATCTGTTTGCCGCTCAGTTTGTATTGCAGGTAAGTACTGCCCAGCAATATTCCCACGGCAAGTGGCAGGGCTATAAACATGGCAACGGCCATTTGCCAATCTATCCATAGCAAGCCGAGGAAGGCAAGTACAGGCATCACCAGTGCACCCATCAATTGGGGTAGGTGATGCGAAATACCTGTTTCCGCCATGGTAAAGTCTGTAATCAGCATGGACGAAAGATCACCCGGATCGCGGCGTGACAGGAAACCCAATGAGAGTTTCCGCAAATGCTCTGCCAGGCTGACACGTCCTGCGGCACTCATTTCATAGGCACCCCGGAAATTGGCGCGGTAGGAAGCCCTTTCTGCCAATGCCATGACAAATACATACACTACAAGCAGGATAAAAATAGTCCAGAGCCGTTGAGTGTCCAACGGCGTTCCGCTGCCATCGAAAGCACGGAATATCACGTTGATTGCTTCGATAGACAGGCAGAATGGGACAATATTTACCAGGTTGGCAAGCATCGTGTAGCCCACAGGTTTGCGAAGGCGTTCGGTGTGCCCTATCGTAATATTTTCTATTGCATTCATTCTTTTACCTCCTTCTTACTGTTTAGTTCCCAGCGGAACGCATCCGTATAAGCGTCCCACATATTCTTATATAATCCTTCCGTTTTACTTAATATCTCGTGTTTCCCATGCTGTACGAGCTTTCCTTCGTTCAGTACGATGATTTGCTGTGCCGAAATGATGGACGAGAGGCGGTGTGCAATGATGATAACCGTCTTATTCTGGATCAGATGTTGCAAAGCTTGCTGCATCTTATATTCATTTTCGGGATCGGCAAAAGCGGTCGCTTCGTCCAGCACCAGGATAGGAGCATTTTTCAGGATGGCCCTTGCCACACAGACTCGTTGCGACTCACCACCGGAAAGGTAGACGCCCTCATCTCCGATGCGGGTTTCATAACCTTGCGGAAGGCTTTCTATAAACTCATGGCACTGTGCGGCTTTTGCGGCTGCTATCACTTCCTCACGTCCTGCACTGGAGTTTCCTACCCGGATATTCTCATAGAGGGTATCAAAGAAAAGGAAGCTATCCTGAAAAACAAAGGAAACAATGTTCATCAACTTTTCAGTGGGAATATCTTTGATGTTGACTCCTCCGATCCGTATTTCGCCTTCCGTTACATCCCAGAAGCGGGGAATCAGATTGGCTACTGTAGACTTTCCTGAACCTGAGGGGCCTACGAGTGCCGTAATTTCACCTTGACGTGCTGTGAAGGTGATGTCGCGCAGCGCTTCGGTACGAGTTGTCTCCGCTTTATTCTCATAAGCGAAACTAACCTTGCGGAATTCAATGTCATAACCGGCAGGTACTTGCGGCGTTTGTGCTTCCGGTACGGGCGGTTCGGCAAAGATACGGTCAATGCGTTCTACGCCCTCGTCTATTTCTCGTGTACCCGATCCGAGGAACATCAGTTTATAAATAGGGGAGGCTACTCCGGGGCCCATAATAATAAAGAATAGATAGACAGCAGCTAATGCCAGATTTTGTGGCTCATGACTCAGTAATAGTAGACCTATCGGCAGAATAAACGTAATGAGTGAGTTCAGTAATATGGTGAAGACCACCATACCGGGTTCGTATGTATCGCATACTTTCAGTGCATATTCTTTATACGCCTCAATCTCACTATTGAAACGGCGGAATGACCGGACGCTTTGACCGAAGATTTTCACGACCGGCATGCCGCGTACATATTGTACGGCTGAGGCGCTCATTCGTTCCTGTGTATCAAAGTAGATTTTAGTAAACTCCTGTGCTTTTTTCCCGAAGAAGTTGGCAAATTGTAATCCTATACTCAATGCAATACAGAATAGACAGACCGCAGCCATCCAGCCATTCAGGGAGAAGAAGATGATAAACATCAGAGTGACCGTAGCCAATACATTCACAAGGTCGGGGATGGTATGGGCAATGAAGTTCTCAATCTTTTCTACATTCTGTTCCATAATTTTCTTGATGCTTCCGGTAGATGTACCGTTCAGGTATCCTAACGATAAGCGTCCGATGTGTTCCGATAACTTGATACGTAATCCGTATAGGATACGGAAAGCTGCTACATGTGAGGCCATCAGTGCCGCATAAAGTAGCAATAATCCTCCGATCAGTCCGAAGAAGGCAAACCATCCCCAGTATATCAGTATCTCGCTATCTGTTTTTTCTAAATCACTGGCGTGAAGCAGTAATTCCTGCAATACGCGGTATACCGACCAGTAGGGAACCAACATGCACGTAGCGCTTCCTGCCGACAAGATACCAGCCAGGATCAGCAGCCCTTTCCGCTCGCCTGCAATTTCAAACAGGCGGGCGATTCCTCTTTTCTTTTTCAGTTTCTCTTTCATAATCTATCATACTTTTAAAAAACGAACAATATTCAGATTTATTCAAAAAAAGAGAGAGCTTATATTTTCATAAGCTCTCTCCAACCAGTTACTTCGAATGTGATGTATTCTGTGACTATCTGTTCCAAATCTTCTATCCCGACTCGGTGCATGATCAATTCCTCAAACATGGTGAACATCCATGCCGTGTGCAGGTGGATAGAAAAGTCGGTTACATTGATATTCATTTGCGGATGTTTCTCTTTCATATCTCTGAAGTACTCTTTCACGAGTGATGTGGAGCGTTCGGTAAAGTTCTCCTTGAAGTTTTCCAGTGAAGAACCTTGTGCATGGAAAAATAGCAATACCAACAATTTGCGATGTTTTTGTATCAATGTCATGTACTCTTCTATCACATATCGTAGGTATTCTGTGGAATACATCTCCATGATATCTGCTCCATAACGACCGTGATGTTCGTGCAGCATCCTTTCGAATGCACTGATTACAGGCCGTACCACCGTACAGAAAATATCATCCTTATTTTTGAAATAGTTATAGATATTGCTCAACCCTACCTGTGCTTCTTGCGCAATTTCACGCATGGAAGCCTTTGGAAAGCCGTTTTCGAGGAATACCTTTTCGGCAGCTTTCAAAATTTCTTTTTGTATGTCATCTTTAGGGTATTGCATAAGTTTTATTTCTCGACTGCAAAGTAGGGGAGAATCCGCGTTTTTTGAAATACCCATTAATGATGGTTTTTTGTTATATTTTTATAAAAATCACAATTATTGGGTATTGCCAAGGTCACTGAAAGCATGCAACTTTGCGCGTACAATCTAACTATAAACTGCTATATGGTGAAACTAACTAACCACAAAAAGGCAATTGACAGACCTTTAAGTTGTAAGAGATGGGGAATAATATCTATTATTATTCTTTTTGCAGGTAGCTTATCTTTTTTACTGTACTCTTACTTTTCGCATGATGCTGATAATCCTCAGTGTAACTGTTTGCTATGTATGCTTAATCATGTTCCTGAAGAGGGAGAGTACATTTATAACCGTTATTTGATATTTATTAGTTTTATCTGGATTGCTGTGATCTTTGCGGCTGTCTTTTTAGTGAATTACTGTTTTGTAAAAAAGAACAAAAAGAAATAGTGTTCGTTTAAGTACCTACATGTTATTATTTTTAATAACACAATACTCATATTTGGGTATTGCCCGCCTTTTTAACTCCCTCTACCTTTGCGCCAACAAAATTTAAGATAAAAGATGAGAAAATTAACTTGCTTATTCGCCTTAGGTTTCTTGCTTTTTAACAATACTTTACGGGCTAATGAACCTGAAAAAGTAACCTCAACAGAAGAGGTATCTGAAACTACGGCAAAGAAAGAGAGAATAAAACAGGTAACAAAAGATGACGACTACGAAAAGTTCCGTTTCGGTGGATACGGAGAAATGGTAGCAAAGTTTATGAACTACGGAACGAATCGTTTCTATGGTGGGGTAGATAACAGTGATCACCGCAATACCATTGCAATTCCTCGTTTTGTGTTGGCTTTTGACTACAAGTTTAATTCCAAGTGGATACTGGGTGCTGAAATTGAGTTTGAAGCAGGAGGTGTAGGTATTGAAACAGAACTTGAGAATTCAGAAAACGGTGAGTATGAAACAGAAATGGAAAAGGGTGGAGAAGTCGCTCTTGAGCAGTTTCACATTACCCGTCTGATACATTCGGCTTTCAACGTTCGTGCCGGTCATTTGATTGTACCTATGGGATTGACCAATGCACACCATGAGCCTATCAACTTCTTCGGAACATCTCGTCCTGAGGGTGAAACCACAATTATTCCTTCTACCTGGCATGAGACAGGATTGGAATTCTTCGGCTCTTTTGGTAAAGGATATGCGCGCTTTGATTATCAGGCAATGATTGTTGCCGGCTTGAATGCTGATGGATTCGGTCGCGATAACTGGGTAGCCGGTGGTAAGCAGGGACTCTTTGAACAAGATAACTTTACTTCACCTGCTTATGTAGCACGTCTGGACTATAAAGGGGTACCGGGACTGCGTGTAGGTGCTGCTTTTTACTATTGTAATGACGTGACAGCCAATGCAGATAAGAATTATAAGTATAGCAGCGTAGGCCGCTCATCAGTGAAAATCTACTCTGCCGATGCACAGTATAAAAATAAATATGTTACCGCTCGTGGTAATATCATTTATGGTGATTTAGAGAATTCTTCCAAGATTAGCAAGGTTACTCTTTCTAATAACTCCAATTATTATCACGGTGCTATGCGTAATGTAGCAAAGAATGCCCTGTGCTATGGCTTGGAGGCTGGTCTTAACCTGAGTGCTTTCTTCTCGCAGAAGAAATGTCCGGTTATTTATCCTTATGCCCGTTATGAATACTACAACCCGCAGGAAGAGGCAGAAGGTTCTGCTACAATGGAGAAACGCTGTCAGGTAAGCAAATGGACGGCAGGAGTTAACTGGTTTGCATTGCCGAATCTGGTTGTGAAGGCCGATTACACTACCCGTCATATTGGTACGAACAAAGTATTTGGATCGACTAAATATAACAATGAAAATGAATTTGCTATCGGCATAGCTTATGTCGGTTGGTTTACCAAGAGATAGTTCAAATAGGTATTTATAATTAATTTAATGTTTAAGTAATATGAAAAAGTTTTTTTATTTGTCGGCTCTTTCATTGGGCATGATGTGTTCCATTACGGCTTGTAGTGATGATGACACTACGACTATAGACGCTAAAAATCTTGACTATACGGCAGAGAATGCAAGTAGTTGGGGGAATTACATGCGAGTAGTTGCACAATTGTTGGTGAATGATGCTACTGCTCTTTATGATGACTGGGCGGTTAAATACAATGAAGGTGGAAGCTATGCAGATTTCTTTAAGAATCAAGATGCTTTGACAAGTGTTGAGCAGTTGATTGACGGCTGTGTAGACATTGCCAATGAAGTAGGTACTGCCAAAATTGGTGACCCTTACGATCTTTTCATACATAACAATGAAGAAAAGGCTTTGTATGCTGTAGAGTCATGGTATAGCTGGCATTCTCGTGAAGACTATCGTAACAATATCTATTCTATTCGTAATGCTTATTACGGAACACGTACAGGAGCTATTAGCGAGTCATCTCTCTCAAAAGCAGTAGCTGCAGTAAATGCTAATCTTGATACTGAAGTGAAAAAAGCGATTGATGATGCAGCAGCAGCAATTTGGGCTATCCCGAGTCCTTTCCGTAACAATATCAATAGTCCGGAAGCAGTAAGTGCTATGGAAGCTTGTGCCACTTTAGAGGGAGTACTCAAGGGAAGTTTGAAGAATTGTATCGAAAGTATTGATAAAACAGTGTTGGCCGAAGTCGTAAGAAATTATGTGGATGTAGTTGTATTACCTACTTATTCTGATTTGAAAGCGGGAAATCAGGCTCTTTTCGATGCTGTTGAAACATTCCGTACTTCTCCCAGCAATGCTAACTTCAAGGCTTGTGCCACAGCATGGCTTGCTGCTCGTACACCGTGGGAAACCAGTGAGGCATTCCTTTTTGGTCCGGTTGCCGACAAAGGTCTTGACCCCAATATGGATAGCTGGCCACTCGATCAGGATGGTATCGTACAGATTCTGACTTCCGGTAACTATTCAGACTTGAACTGGGATGGTGACTATGATGAAGAAGATGATAAAATTGCCGGTGCACAAGCTTTGCGTGGTTACCACACTTTGGAATATCTGATCTTCAAAGATGGTGAAGCTCGTACCATTCAGTAAGATTTTTACTTGTTAGAAATAAGATTTTGCGGAAACAGCGGGATAATGAATATTCTGTTGCTTCCGCAACATCTGCGTTAAAAAGATAAATGTTAGTTACGTATTTTGCAATAATAATTCAATAACGAATGAATGGCTTATTAAAATACTCATTTCCAATCTGTTTTTCGCTTCTGGCATTGTTTGCCTGCGAAAATGATGGAATTGATGTGGATGATATAGAAGTACCTGCCGGCTTTGCCCTCTCTGCCGGTACTGCTACCAACTTCCTGACTTCCTCTTATGCTTATGACAGGTCTGCTGACTGGATAACAGGGGCATACGATAAACGTTTCACCCGTGGTGACAAATTGTATGATGATATCCGCACCAGTAGTAATGGAATAGGTGGAGGACTGGGACCGGTTTATGCCGGTTATTCTTGTGGTAGCTGTCACCGAAATGCCGGACGTACGCAACCTACTTTGTGGAGTGAAGGCGGTTCCGGTAGCTCCGGCTTTTCGTCTATGTTGGTTTATATTAGTCGTAAGAATGGAGCTTTCTTTCAGGATTATGGACGTGTGCTTCATGATCAGGCTATTTATGGTGTGAAGCCCGAGGGAAAACTGAAAGTGGAATATACCTATGAGACTTTCCAGTTCCCTGATGGTGAGACGTATGAACTCTGCAAACCCAATTACTCCATTTATGAATGGTATGCGGACAGCATCAAACCCGAGGACCTGTTCTGTACAGTGCGTATTCCTCTGCGCCACGTAGGTATGGGACAGATGATGGCGCTCGATCCCACTGAAATTGAAGCTTTGGCTGCTAAAAGCAATTATCCGGAATACGGTATCAGTGGCCGTTGCAACTATATCTCCGAGAGAGGAGTGAGAAGTTTAGGCTTGTCCGGCAATAAAGCACAGCATGCTGACCTGACAGTGGAACTTGGTTTCTCCAGCGATATGGGAGTTACGAACAGCCGCTATCCCGAAGAAATCTGCGAAGGACAGGCACAAGTAAATCAAGGCAGTATGATGGGACTTTCTTATGCCCAGTTGGATGTATCTACGGAAGAAATGGAGAATGTAGATCTCTACATGCAGAGCCTTAGTGTTCCGGCACGCCGTAATGTGAATAATGAACAAGTGATCAGGGGTGAGCAGAATTTTTATAAGGCGAAGTGCCATCTCTGTCATGTAACTACCTTGCACACAAAGCCACGTGGTTCTGTACTATTGAATGGAACCCGCCTTCCCTGGCTGGGTAGTCAGACAATTCATCCATATTCGGACTTTCTGCTTCATGATATGGGCTCTGAAATTATGGGCGTAGGACTGAATGATAACTATGTAAGCGGTTTGGCCCGTGGTAACGAATGGCGTACGACTCCGCTTTGGGGTATCGGATTGCAGGAAACTGTGAACGGTCATACTTACTTCCTGCATGATGGACGCGCCCGCAACTATGTTGAGGCTATCATGTGGCACGGTGGTGAAGGTGAAGCATCGAAGAACCTTTTCAAAAAGATGAGTAAAGAAGATCGTGATGCTTTGATCGCATTCCTGAAATCATTATAAAACAAATAACGAACAATAAAACCAATAAGTATTATACAAGCAATTATGAAAAAAATAATTTTAATGGTTGTAATGGCTGCCCTTTCATTGGCTGCTATGGCACAGCATGAAGAAGATACAGAAAACGGTGTAGTGTCACTTGCCGGAAGAGAGGGATTTACGATAGAAACTAAGAAGGGAGACTTTGTATTCAAACCCTATCTGTTGGTACAGACTTGTGCAAATTTCAATTGGTATGATGATGAAGGTCTGGATAAGGCATATAATCAGGATAATGTAGCTAATTCCGGTTTCTCAATTCCCTATGCTGTATTGGGTTTCACCGGTAAAGCTTTTGGTAAAGTAGCCTTTAATCTTTCTATCAATGCGGCTGCCAGTGGGGGAGCATTGCTTCAACAAGCATGGTTCGATGTACAACTTAAAAAACAGTTTGCCGTGCGTGTCGGTAAATTCAAAACACCTTTCTCGCATGCTTATCTGACGACGTTGGGCGAAACATTGTTGCCGCAGTTGCCGGTATCATTGACTTCTGCCGTCATTCTGCCTTATTCTTTGAATGCGGTAACGCCTAACATTGGTACCGGCTTCGATCTCGGTGTTGAAATTCATGGATTGGTAGCTGATAAATTTGGCTATGAAGTAGGTTTATTTAATGGCACCGGTTCTTCTGTAAATACAGCAACAAAAACTCTGAGTGATGATTGGCATATTCCTTCTTTACTGTATGCGGGGCGCTTTACTTATATGCCTAAAGGTGTGATGCCGTCCACCCAAGGTAATCCCAATCGTTTGAATGAAGATAAGATCATGTTCGGTGTATCGGCTTCAATCAATGTGGAAAGTGAGAATGAAAGTACCAATGATACCCGTGTGGGAGTGGAATTTGCCATGTTAAAGAACAAACTGTATTTGGGTGCCGAAGCATATTATATGAATGTAGGTTTTACGGATCGCCAGAAGATCAATGAGAGCTACAATTACCTGGGTGGTTATGTACAGGGCGGCTACTTTATTGCTCCCCGTTTGCAGGCTGCCTTGCGTTATGACTTCTTTAACCGTAACGGTACTGGCGATGACGGATTTTTGAATATGCCGGCTGTGGGTATGAATTATTTCTTTAAGGGTTGTAACCTGAAACTCCAGGCTATGTACCAGTATATTGCCCGTACGGGTCACGATACACAGCTCGACCGCGATAATGATAATTTAGGTCTGGCTACTCATTCTGCAACAGTAATGCTGCAATATACTTTCTAAAAAACAAAGAGAGTAGTTATGGAGAAATGTATATTATTCTTTGCTGCTATCTGGATGACACTCTGCTTCTGTTCATGTGATGATGGAAGAATCTATGAGAAGGAGGTCAATATACAGCGTGGTGGACGTGCTATGAAGTTGACCGGTCGTTTCAGTGGTATCAGCAATTGGACGGACGATTATAGTGTCGTTGTGGCAGGCTTCAATGATAAAAGTGAATACGCCGTTATAACGAAATCACTACCAGTCAATGTAGCCGACGGAACAGATATCGTTATGACACTGGGAGGTATCAGTGATGATGTGAAATCACTCAAATTGTGTGTTATCAGTCGTTTGCGCGAATGCATAGTCGAATTTAAGACGATGGAAGATGAAGAACTCACAGCTATCACAGATACCATATTAATGGATGTGGGAACACTGGACGTGGGTATGTTCAGTTCTATCCAGTCACAGGTTTTCGATAAAAGATGTGTGGCGTGTCATGGGCAGACCGGTTCTGCATCGGGTAATTTATTTCTGACGGAGGGTAAGAGCTATAATGCGTTGGTCAACCAGCCGGCGCATAAGAATAGTGATATACTATTGGTGAAGCCCGGCAGTGCGGAAGAGAGTTTTCTACATTTGGTCTTGAACAGGGCTGGTGATACGAGTATGAACCATACCGATATGCTGTCAGAAGATGAGCAACCCTTATTGAAACTGATAGATAATTGGATAAACGAAGGAATTTTTTTGAATAACGAGTAAACGATATTGGAAATGAACAACAAAAAACAACAAACCAACCAATCAGAGAATACATTAACCGAGATTTTTAAATATGAAGTAAAAGAAGGTGTTTCAGAGTTTCATGTAATGATTCACTCAATCCGGCCGGAAGATACTTATGAGGAACAATTAAATGCAGTAGTCAATGCCTATGATGATTTGCTTACGGGTGAACTAAAAGGTGCCATGGCTGTGTTTAAACGTTATTTCCTGAGTGATACCGCCAATCAGGCTGACCTCCTGCTGGCTATCACTACCGAAAGTTCCGACTGTGCTCTTTCCGTGGTAGAGCAACCCCCTTTGGATGGGACGAAAATAGCTTTGTGGGCTTATTTACAGACCAATGTGCAGACACAAGTGTTGCACAACGGACTATTTGAAGTAAAGCACAATGCGTATCGCCACCTGTGGGGAGGCAGTGCTTTCAATCGTGCTGCTAATTCTGAATACCAGACCCGTTTGTTGCTGAATGACTACGTGATGCAACTTATGGAACAAGGATGTAAATTGGCGGATAACTGTATTCGTACCTGGTTCTTCGTACAGAATGTAGATGTGAATTATGCCGGTGTGGTAAAGGCACGTAATGAGGTTTTTGTTACTCAGAATCTGACGGAAAAGACACACTATATTGCCAGTACAGGTATCGGCGGACGTCATGCTGATCCCAAAGTATTGGTACAAATGGATACCTATGCTGTGGCAGGCTTAAAGCCGGAACAGATACACTTCCTTTATGCTCCTACGCATCTGAATCCTACTTATGAGTATGGTGTCAGCTTTGAACGCGGAACGTATGTCGATTACGGTGACCGGCGTCAAGTGTTTATTTCAGGTACAGCAAGTATCAACAATAAAGGGGAAGTGGTATACCCCGGTGACATCCGCAGGCAGACGGAACGGATGTGGGAAAATGTAGAAGCCTTGCTGAAAGAGGCTGAGTGTACATTTGATGATTTGGGACATATGATTGTTTACCTGCGTGACATTGCAGACTATGCAGTTGTGAAGAGTATGTATGACAAGCGTTTTCCGGATACTCCTAAAGTTTTTGTACATGCGCCTGTATGTCGTCCCGGATGGTTGATCGAAATGGAATGTATGGGAGTTAAGGCTTTGAAGAATAAGGAATATGCGCCTTTTTAATTTGAAGAAAAGTCTCATCTTTTTATATATCTGTCTGGTGGCCTTGCTCGCTGTGGTGACCTTTGTGGAGCATGTACACGGAACAGAGTTTGTAGAAAAGTATGTTTATCATACAGTTTGGTTTTGTTGTTTGTGGGGAGTACTTGCCGCATTGGCAGTTGCCGTGTTGGTTAAGCGGCAGTTGTGGCGGCATCTCCCGACATTGTTGTTGCATGGCTCCTTCCTCGTTATCTTGGTGGGAGCCATGATTACATTTTCATGCAGCAAAAAAGGATATATGCATCTCACTGTAGGTACTGAGGTGGGAACTTTCATAGACCAAGACAGTAAGCGGGTAATCGAATTACCATTCACATTGTGTCTGGACAGTTTCCGAGTGGAGTATTATCCGGGGACGGAAGCTCCGGCAGATTATGTCAGTTATATTCGGGATGCGGAACCAGTTTCTATGAATCGTATCCTCTCCCGTCAGGGATATCGCTTTTACCAGTCTTCTTTTGATGATGATAAGGAGGGGAGCTGGTTGTCGGTGAATTATGATCCGTGGGGAATAGGGATTACGTATGCAGGATATATTTTGCTGGGTATTTCCATGTTGTGGATGCTTGTCAGTCATAGTGGGGAATTCCGTAGATTGCTCAGGCATCCGTTGCTTCGAAAAGGGGGAATGTTTATGTGGTTGTTCATGGCTACGGGAATGGTGGTGCAAGCAGAAAACAGAAGTCTTCCGGCACTTGCACTCAGACAGGCGGATAGTCTGGCTTCCAAACAAGTGATTTATCATGATCGCGTAGTACCTTTTAATACCCTTGCACGAGACTTTGTATTGAAACTGACCGGGAAATCTTCTTATGGTGGCATGACACCCGAACAGGTTGTCGGAGGTTGGTTACTCCGTCCGGAGGTTTGGCAGAATGAACCGATGATTTATATAAAGAGTGCGGAACTTCGTCATTTACTCCAATTACCTTCTTCCTATGCTCGTCTTACTGATTTGTTTGATGGGCAAAACTATCGCTTGCAGGAATTTTGGAAAGGAGGACAAAAGCCACACATGAAAATGACTTCGCTGGAAAAGGCTATCATGGAAACGGACGAAAAGGTAGGATTGATACTGATGTTACGGAGTGGAACACTTATCCGTCCTTTACCGGAAGATGGGAGTATAAAACCACTGTCTGACGTAAAGGTGCAGGCTGAAATATTGTACAATCGCATTCCATTCAGCAAACTGTTGTTCATGTTCAATCTGACTGTAGGGATGCTGGCATTTTTCTATTTACTTTATTGCAGCATGCATCGTTCGGCAGGTAAGGCATGGAGCGTTTTTACAGTTACACTTTATGCGGCATTTCTTTTTCAACTCTTTGGCTACTGTTTGCGGTGGTATATTGGCGGACGTATTCCGTTGAGTAATGGATATGAAACCATGCAGTTTATGGCACTGTGTACACTTCTGCTTGCATGCATATTCCGGCGTCGCTTCTCTTTTACGTTGCCTTTTGGGTTACTTATTTCGGGTTTTGCCTTGTTGGTAGCTTATCTTGGGCAGAACAATCCTCAAATTACTCCTCTGATGCCTGTGTTGCTTTCTCCTTGGCTAAGTATCCATGTTTCTCTGATTATGGTATCTTATGCAATGTTTGCCTTTATGATGCTAAATGGATTACTCGCATTCTGCATAGGAGGCTGGCGAAAAAAGGCAATCGATTCGGAGATTCAGGAACAGCGTAAGGTCCGTGTGGAGCAATTGATGCTTTTCAGTCGGTTGATGCTCTATCCGGCAGTATTTTGTCTGGGGACGGGGATTTTTATTGGTGCTGTGTGGGCGAACGTTTCATGGGGGCGCTATTGGGCCTGGGACCCGAAAGAAGTCTGGGCTTTGATCACCTTTTTAATCTATGGTGCGGCATTCCACGGACAATCGCTTGCCGTCTTTCGGCAACCCCGGTTCTTTCATACTTATATGGTGTTGGCTTTCCTTACGGTGCTGATGACTTACTTCGGAGTAAATTATCTGCTGGGCGGTATGCATAGCTATGCCTGATTATCTTTCTATTTTCGGATGATATAATAAAAATGCCTACGGAATCCGCAGGCATTTTCTACAAAAACAACTAACTAAACACATGCAAAGTTAATCAAGCGCACTGGACTTTTCTTTCACAGTACCGTTCGCATTGCGCGCATATATCATAACCTAACATTGCCTTGAGTATAAAATCTTCTCTTTCAATTCTACCGGGTTAATGTCAGATATTGTCATAAGGCTATGGAGTAAGAGAAAATTATGCCAAGTGATTTTTTATGTCGTTCACCCAAGCGTCGATACGTTTTTCCGTCTTATCACTTTCATTGATGTCATCAAGAGCGAGTCCGACAAACATACCGTCGATGACGGCGATAGAGGAGGAGAAAGAATAATCTTTTGCAGATACCTTACCAACGATGGTACAACCGGAATCCTTGATATCTTCGTATATGATACCCATGCCATCGCAGAATGTATCGCAATAAGACTCAGCATCACCACAACCGAACAGGGCAATTGTTTTTTCTTTCAGGTCTGATTCTTTCAACACTTTAACGCCATCATACCAGTCATCCTGCAATTCACCGTCACCCCAGGTGGAAGTTCCTAAAAGAAGAACTTCGTATTCTTTTACCATGTCGGCATTCATTTTGCTGACATCGATTACATCAGATGCGGGAACACCAAGTTTAGAAGCGATTGTTTCGGCAATGCCTTGTGTAGTTCCGGTTGAGGAACCATAAAATATTCCTATTTTCTTCATACTATAAAATGGTTTAATTTGTACGGTTGCAAAGTAACGGCATCAGAGGGGGTTATGAAATACCCACAAATAATGAAATGTTTCTTTGTAGCTAACCACTTATAGGTATGATGGAGTGGGGGTTACTGAATGATTACTGGTTCTCCCAGAAACTTCGGATTTTTGCCGGTCCACAAGTCCAGAAAGAGCTTAACTCTGGCAAACTTCTCCCGGAGTTGTGTTTTGAAACCACTGTAAGCATTCACGTCTTCGGCATTGTATCCTACGGCCTGTAATCCTTTGGCGTGCGCAATGTAAATGGCACGTTGGTTATGAAATTTCTGTGATATGCTTGTGAAGCTTTTCTGTCCGAAAATCTTTTCCATGCGAACTACGGAATCTAAAGTGCGGAATCCTGCATAATCCAGATAAATCTTATCTTCAGGAATACCGCGTAACATCAGTTCCGATTTCATATCTTCCGGTTCATTATAACCTTCGCGATTGTTGTCACCACTGATTACAACCACTTCTATTTTACCGGCTTTATATAAGTCTACCGTTGCCTTTATTCTATTCTGGAAGTATTGGTTGGGGAGTCCGGAACGTAATAGTTTAGAGGTTCCAAGCAGAAGACCAGCTTTATTCTGGGGAATAGAATCGATATTCTGATAGATAAACGCTTTTGCAGTATGGCGTACTGCGTAATTAGCGCAAACTATTACTGCAAATATGAGGATTGTGCCGGTCAGGATAGACCATTTGATCCGTCTTGCCCATTTGGATGATTTTATAAGCTTCTTCATACTAATCAGGTATTCTTACGGTTTTTCTTCAGATCAGGCAAAAACCAGGTAACCAATCCGAGTAACGGCATATAAGCGCAGACATTATAAACAGCTTCGATGCCGAACTTATCCGCCATATTTCCCAATACAGCCGAGGCAATACCTGCCACTCCGAAAGCAAATCCGAAGAATAATCCGGAGATCAGTCCCAGTTTACTGGGTAATAATTCCTGCGCATATAACAGGATGGCGGGGAAAGCAGATGAAAGAATCAGGCCGACACAGAAACTCATAATAATTGTGGCAAGCAAGCCGACATGAGGCATCAGCATACTGAAAGGTGCAGCACCGAGGATGGAACCCCAGATGACATACTTTCTTCCGATACGATCTCCGATAGGACCACCCATCAGTGTACCGATGGCTGTAGCCACAAGAAACACAAAGAGGTAAAGCTGGGAGTCCTGCACACTTACTTCGAATTTATCAATCAGATAGAAAGTGTAATAGCTGCTTAAACTTGCCATATAAATATATTTGGAGAAGATAAGTACCAGTAGGATAGAAATGGAAAGAACCGTTTTCCCCATAGGCAAAGGCATCTGCATATGAGGTTGCAAGGCAATATGATCACGTTTCATCCGGGTAATGTATCCTTTGTACCATTTACCGACAGGTATCATTACCATGATTGCTATCACTGATAAAATTGCGAATAATGCGATGTTGTGCCTGCCATAAGGTGCTACAATTAAAGCTACCAGTAACGGACCCAATGATCCTCCCAGGTTTCCACCTACCTGAAACAAGGATTGTGCCAATCCTCTTCTGCCTCCGGAGGCAAGTGAAGTGATGCGCGATGCTTCCGGATGAAGTACGGAAGAACCTATACCTATCGTGAATACCGAGAACAATACCCAATAAAGATTCGTGGAAAAGGCCAGATTCAACATCCCCGTCATAGTGAACAGCATACCCATCGGTAGTGTCCAGGCAAACGGGCGTTTATCAAAAAATAATCCGAATACGGGTTGGAACACCGATGCGGACATCTGGTAAACCAGGGTAATCAATCCGATTTGTGCAAAACTCAACGTCAAGTCCTCTTTGAAAAGTGGATACGTGGCGGTTATGACGGATTGCAATAAGTCGTTTAGACAATGGGAAATACTTAATGCGATCAATATCGGATAAGCTATCGAGCTTACCGGGCGTTGTGTACTCTGTTGCATGATGGTTGCGTCTCTAATGTAAATAGGACGCAAAGGTACAAAATAAAATGATTAATACGGATGAGTAAACCAAAAGCATGAACCTTCGCCTTCGGTTGATTCCACTCCGATTTTTCCTCCCATCTGAGATACTAAACTTTTGCAGATGGAAAGTCCGAGACCGGTACCCTGTACAAAGGTGTTAAGTTTCACAAACCGTTCGAATATGCTATCGAGTTTTTCTTTGGGAATTCCGAAACCTGTATCACGTACATAGAATTTGATTTCATGAGGTGCCGTCTGTTCATATCCCAAAGCTATAGTGCCTTGTTTCGTAAACTTCAATGCATTGTTTATGAAATTGGTTATGACCTGCATGAATCGGTTCTTGTCTGTATAAATATGACAATCGGGCATATATTTCTCGAAGACCAGTTCCACGTCTTCCGGTACTTTCATCTCCATCGATTTGATGATTTTCATGCAGCTTTCGTTTACATCCAGATTGGAGCGTACGAAGTCGAATGTCCCGGACTCTATCTTCGAAAGATCGAGAATATCAGAAACCAGTTGCAGAAGCAATTCATTGTTTGTTTCTACTATTTTGATATATTCCTGGCGTTCTTCCCTGTCGTCTGTTTCTGCCAGCAGACTGGAAAAACCAACGATAGAGTTGAGCGGAGTACGTATTTCATGGCTCATATTGGCAAGGAAAGCAGATTTCAAACGGTCCAGTTCTTCGGCTTTGTCACGGGCAATGATCAGCTTCTGTTCTGTTTCTTTCAAGGGAGTGATATCATAGTTGATACACAGCATTTCAATAACTCCATCCTGAGGGCGATAATCTCTGACCATTACATTTATACTGGTCCACGAATATTTTCCGTTACCTCTATCAACGCGTACTTCCTTACTTAGACTTGTGGCTTTCCCTTCTTTAACCTGACCTACAAACTGTTTCAGGACAGCGCAATCTTCCGGGTGAACATGAGAATATACTCCGATAACCTGAGGCATGGGAGTATTCTCTTTTTCACCCAAATTCCGATACCACGTATTTTGAGCATACCCGTCTCTTGTCATTACATTAAAATGAGCAAACCCCACTTTGGCATAGTCGCCTATTAAGAGGAACAGATGTTCAAACTCTTGTATTTTGGTGTATGCACTGGTAGTCTCTGTAGTGTCTATATTGATAAACAGGTAATTGCTGAATTGATTCTGCGAATCGTAAAGCAGAGCCACTTTGGTTTGAAGATTGATAACATCTTTTCTTCGACTTGTGACGTATCGGTCGATCTTAGAGAAATCATAATTAATCGAGAAGTCCACATTCTCTCTGGCACGCAACTTTTCTTTCACATCTTCGGGGATATTAGGATTCTCGAACAGTGATACCCCCAATGCTTCCTTCATATCCGTCAAGCCGAATATCTCAAGTTCTTTATCATTCATATCTACCAGATATCCGTCTTTGTCGTAAAGCTCGATACCTACCGGCAGATTTTTATAAATATTGCGAAGGATTTTTTCACTGTGGTCCAATGCGCGGCGATCCTCTTTAGCCTGAAGCTCCGCTTTGCGTAATTGGAGGCAAATGCTGATGATGTTTCCTAAAGATGAAAACCATTGATGGTCTATATTACTCCAGCTGCGGTGCGTTCTGACCATATCGATGCCCATATATCCCCATACCTTATCTTTCGATAGGAGAGGGACCACTATTACCGATTTAATATCTTGCATCTCCAGGGTATCACGGTAAACTTTTGCTTCGGGAGGCATATCATCCAATGTATTCAGAATGATTGATCTCTTTTCTGAGATTTGGCGATCCCACCAAAGAGAATCATCCCAAGGTACATCTTGTAGGAAATCCTGTTCCTGAGATATTCCTTCCGCTGTTGCTTCATAAATGCAGCTTTGTACTTTATGTTCCCTGTCTATTTCAAATATATAGGTACGGTCTCCTTTGGTTTGTTTGAGGAGATCTGCCAATATTTTATTGATGATCTGCGTAATATCATCCGATTGCAGAAAAGCGAGCAATGAATAAGAAAGACTGTTTTGTTGATAAAGCAAGCTATTTACCTGAAGGAAATCAATATTCTCATTCGTCTCTCCGGTCTGCTTGTCTATACATTGCAGATATCCTATCATATTTCTGTAACCCTCTTCATCTGGTTGTTTGAAGCTGATTTTAGAATACACCCATATATCCCCGTCTTTTGCCCGGATGGGGAACATCTGCTCATAGGTTTCTATGTTTGTGAGCGAAAAGTATTCATTCCTGAGTCGCCTACGATGATCCTCCCGTATTCTTCCGTGAAAATCTTCGAAACTGATTCGGCCACTTTCGAGTCCGAGTAAGTCAATTATAAAGTCTGAGCAAATATATTGGCGATTCTTCAGATCTGATTCCCACCAACCCATTTTGGCCATTTGCGCAATTTGGCGATATTTCTCACAGTCAATATTTGGCTTCTCTTTCATATATCTTTTTGCTCCTGTTTTCTATTTTTTATTAAAATCTCAGTGGGCAAATATAGAGATAACTTTTATATTTTGAGGGCTTTGCTGTCAAAAGAATGTTTTTCACTGTCGGAATCGGTAGGTAATATCATTCATTTTTCCCTGTGTAATCTTGTAAAGCCGCTGGTTGGTATGTTCGGACTTCAGACCGCCGAGGTTTTCCATGTAGGGTCCGAGTTTGATATATTGGAAATTCTGTGTGGGGAATTCTGCAGGTAATTCCGGTTTTCCGGAATACCAGCCTACTTTCACCGGAGCAATCTGTTGTCTCTGGAGGAACTCTGCGAAATACGCTATATCATAAGGATCTGCATCTCCACCCATAAAACAGACGCATGTAACAGCCTTTCCATACTTTTGTAAAAGTATGGAAAGGTTTTCTTCTGTCAGTGCTTCTCCGACATTTTGTTGCAGATAGGGACTATGGCAACCTTTACACCTGTTCGGACAGTTCGAAAGGTTGATTGCCAATGTCACCTCATCCGGTATCTCCTGAAAAACAATGTCGTAATCAGTGTACTTCAGCATAATATCTTCGGGCAGCCTCCTTCTGCCGGGCTTGAGAGAAATTGCTGACCAATGATCTGACCTCGTGTGATGCTCCAGCGGTGGGATATGCCACTGTTTATCCGCTTACCATGTTTTTACGTGTGCTTACTGCACAAATACTGATACTTGCTTAATTCCTAAACATTAATTGAATCAAACATTTTCTCTTTTAGCTTGTTGTTTACTCCTCGTAAGATTATCTTTGCGGGGAGTTTTTTTATGTGAAAGAAAAATGTAGTAACCAAAATGTATACAAACAAAGTAAAGAGAATAGCTGCCGTTCATGACCTGTCTGGTTTTGGGCGTGTATCCCTTACGGTTGTAATCCCGATTTTGTCTTCCATGGGTTTTCAGGTTTGTCCTTTACCTACGGCTGTGCTCTCCAGTCATACGCAATATCCGGAGTTTTCTATTCTTGACCTGACGGATGAAATGCCCAGAATTATTGCCGAATGGAAAAAGCTGGATGTACAGTTTGATGCTTTCTATACAGGATATCTCGGAGCTCCGCGTCAGGTACAGATTGTTTCGGATTTCATTGATGACTTCCGCCAGCCGGACAGCTTGGTGGTAGTTGACCCCGTATTGGGAGATAACGGACGGCTATACACAAACTTTGATGAATCAATGATTCGCGAAATGCGCCACCTGGCGACGAAGGCGGATGTGATCACCCCAAATCTCACTGAACTTTTTTATCTGATGGACAAGCCTTATAAAGCAGATAATACGGATGAAGAATTGAAATCTTACCTTCGTCTTTTATCTGATGCAGGTCCTCAGGTGGTTATTATAACAAGCGTTCCTGTTCACGAAGAAAGTCACAAGACTTCGGTATATGCTTATAATCGGGTAGGGGATCGATACTGGAAAATTACTTGCCCGTATTTGCCGGCCCATTATCCGGGGACCGGGGATACTTTTACAAGTGTCATAACCGGTGCTTTATTGCAAGGGGACAGTCTTCCTATTGCTTTGGACCGTGCCACGCAATTCATTCTTCAGGGCATTCGCGCTACTTTTGGGTATGAGTATGACAATCGGGAGGGTATTTTACTGGAAAAAGTACTGCACAATCTGGATATGCCTATCCAAAGTGCCAGCTATGAGTTGATTTGAAAAAAATAAGGGGCTGAACCTGATATGTTATTTGTTTGGAAGTGACGCTTTTAATAAGTGAAGACCGTTTTTACTTTCAAATCATTCAGCAATATCTTCATAACTTCAATCACCTTCACGGGATGCTGCGCTCATGATGCTTTGTGCAATGCTATGTGTCATCAGAAAAATATGGTAATAGCGATAAAAAATGACGTGTATTATGAAAAAAACTTGTCTTATACTATGAACTTTTCTGCCTTTTTTGTTAATTTTGCATATTAATCTCATATTTTAATATTAAACTGTTGGGATTCCTGATAAGATTCGGAGTCAGGAACCCTCGGATGATAACACACGAACTGTGATGAACAGGAGAAGATTTTATCAACAGAGAAAAACCTCCATGCTGTTTGCCATACTCGTATTTTTTACTCAGGTATGTGTAGCCCAGGCATATAAATACATAAGCATGGAGGATGGTCTGGGCAGTCAGAAAGTTTATCGTATCCTACAAGATTCTTTAGGATATATGTGGTTCCTTACTCAGGAAGGTCCGGACCGCTACAATGGAAAGGAAATCAAACACTATGAATTGATGGATAAGGGACAGAAACTCAATATGCAGTTTAGTCTGAACTGGCTTTATATGGCTGCTGACGGTGTGTTGTGGGGAACAGGACGGAAAGGCCGCATTTTCCGTTATGAGCAGGGACGAGATCGGTTTGAACAAGTGTATATGCCTCCTTTACCGGAAAAGGGAATCTCTTCTCCGAATATTACTTATAGTTATATGGATAATTCCGGACGTATCTGGCTTTGCAGTAAGGAACAGATAGCGTTGTTCGATACCCGTACGGAAAAGATATCGCAATTATCATCCAGTATAATCAGCAATGTCACTTCTATTGCCCAGATAGATAGGGAAAACTTCTTCATAGGTACGGAGTCCGGGTTGTATCGGGCGGTATTGGATGAGTCTCGTACGTTACTTTCGTGCACACCGGCATATAATCTTCATGCACCGGTGAGCGAGTTGTTCTTTTCAGTTGATTTGAAGAAACTGTTTGTCGGTACTTTTAAACAGGGAGTGTGGATTTGTGATCTCAATACTTCTCTGGAAAACCGGTCGGATGAAACCCTTAGTGACGTGAATATCAAACGTATTATCCCCTTTGGGGAAAGAGAAATTCTGATAGCTACCGACGGGAAAGGTATTTATCGTATGAATATTGATACATGTCATGCAATTCCTTATATTGTAGCAGATTACAGTATTCATAACGGAATGAATGGTAATAATATAAACGATGTTTATGTAGACCATGATGGCCGCATCTGGATGGCTAATTATCCCAGTGGAATAACCATCCGTGACAATCGTTACAGTGGCTACCGCTGGACCCGTCATTCGGTTGGCAACCGTCAGTCGCTAGTCAATGATCAGGTGCATGATGTCATTGAAGATAGTGACGGCGACCTTTGGTTCGGTACCAGCAACGGCATAAGCCTGTATAGTTCCGCTACGGGGGAATGGCATTCCTTTTTCAGCACTTTTGATCATGAACTGGAAGATAAGAATCATATATTCCTGACACTTTGTGAAATCTCACCCGGAATCATCCTGGCAGGTGGTTTTACCTCCGGGCTTTACCAGATAGATAAACGTGCCCTTACGGTTGATTATATTGCTTCTTCTCTTTTCTTTCATTTAGACCTGCGCCCCGACCAGTATATTCGTGATATAAGGAAAGATTCGGAAGGTAACATCTGGTCAGGCGGTTTTTACAATCTGAAATGTTTTGATCTTGAAAGTGGGAAATCTCGCCTTTATCCCGGTTTGAATTCTATTACCTGTATTCGTGAAAAAGACGATTCTTCGATGTGGATTGGCACTTCGTCGGGACTATATTTGCTTGACAAATTTTCCGGAAAATACCGCAGTATCGATATGCCTGTGGAATCTATGCATATCCATTCCTTGTATCAGGGAGACGATGGTGTGTTGTATATAGGTACCAGTGGTTCCGGGCTGGTGCTTTACAATCCCAAAGAAGAGGCCTTCGCTCAGTATTATACAGATAATTGTGCCCTGATATCCAACAATATCTATACAATTCTTCCTAAACCGGACGGAGATTTATTGCTTAGTACGGAAAATGGGATTGTTCATTTTTCGCCCCGCAGGATGTCATTCAATAATTGGACTCGTGAACAGGGGCTTATGAGTGTCTGTTTTAATCCCGGTGCCGGTATTCTGCATAGTAGCGGCCGTTTTATCTTGGGAAGCAATGATGGTGTCATTGGTTTTCCTTCGGATATGCACATACCGGTCCAAACTTTTTCTCCGATGTTGCTTAGTGATCTGAATATATCCTATCAGACTGTATATCCCGGTGATGAAGGATCACCTCTTGAAACGGATATTAACGATACGAAAGTCTTGAAGCTGAAATATGAACAGAATACTTTCTCATTGAGGGCTTCCTCCATTAATTACGACTATCCTTCTAACATTTTGTACTCTTGGAGGTTGGAGGGTTTTTATGATGAATGGACTGCACCTTCTTCCGACGGTCTGATACGTTTCACCAATATTCCTTCGGGTAAATATATGCTTCATGTACGTTCCGTGTCTAACGAGGAAAAGTACAAGTGTTATGAACAGCGCAGTATGTTGATTATTATATCTCCTCCGTTGTGGGCTACTCCGTGGGCTATAGCCGGTTATATTATATTGGCTATTCTGGCGTGTGTGATTTTGTACCGTATCATTACACTGAGAAAACAGAAGAGAATTTCGGAGGAAAAGACACGCTTCTTTATAAATACGGCTCACGACATCCGTACGCCTCTGACTTTGATAAAGGCTCCGCTGGAAGAACTATGGAACAAAGATATGGTGAATGAGGAAGGTAAGGGACATGTGAGCATGGCTCTGAGAAATGTGGATGTTCTTTTACGGCTTACGACTAATCTTATTAATTTTGAACGTATCAACACCTATTCATCACACATGTATATTGCGGAGTATGAATTGGGTGCGTATATATCCGGTATTTGTGACACATTTCATGCATATGCAAACATCAAGCATATCAGATTGACTTACGAAAGTAATTTTCAATACCTGAACGTGTGGTTTGACAGGGACAAAATGGATTCTATCATGAAGAATATCCTGTCGAACGCCATGAAATATACGCCGGAAAACGGGAACGTATATGTCAGTGCATCAGAATATGAGGATAGTTGGGGCATTGAGGTGAAAGATACCGGAATCGGTATTCTCCGCAATGAGCAGAAAGGGCTTTTTCATACCTATTTCCGGGGCAGTAATGCTATCAACTTGAGGGTCAGCGGTAGTGGAATCGGTCTGGCATTGGTGCATAGGCTGGTGCGTTTACATGGTGGAAAAATTGCTATAGAAAGTACGGCGGAGCAAGGTACACTAGTCAAAATCATTTTTCCTAAGGGAAACAAACATTTTTGTAAAGCCAGTATCATATCCGCAACTACTGGGCAATCTATCAGTATACCGGAAATTGCTACGCCGGCACTCTCGACCGTTGTGCCCAAGCAGGTTGATGCTTCTTCCCGGCGTATCCTCATCGTGGAGGATAATGACGATTTGCGTATTTATCTGATGAATACGCTTGGTGAGGATTATCTGGTACAGTCCTGTCACAATGGAAAGGAGGCTCTTGAAATCCTGCCCGAGTTTAAGCCGGATCTTGTGCTGTCGGATATTATGATGCCGAAAATGTCGGGAGATGAATTATGTGCCGCCATCAAGGGTAATATTGAAACATCTCATATCCCGGTGCTTCTGCTGACTGCATTGGGAGATGAGAAAAACATGCTGGAAGGGCTGAAGATAGGTGCGGATGATTACATGGCGAAACCCTTCAGCATCAGCATACTGAAGGCGAGTGTCAACCGGTTGATTGTCAATCGAATCTTATTGCATAAGAAGTATGGCAGTCCGGACTTCGAAACTGAAAAATGGCCGAAAGGGTGTCGGGATACACTTGATTGGAAATTCATTGCTTCTGTCAGAGAAAATGTGGAGAAGAACATGGCCGATCCGGATTTTACGGTAGATATGCTTTGTTCACTTCACCACATGAGCCGCAGCAGTTTCTATAATAAAGTGAAAGCATTGACTGATTGTTCTCCGGCAGATTATGTTCGTCTCATCCGTATGCAGTGTGCTGCCCGAATGTTGAAAGAAGGCGGCCACTCCATTACGGAAATAGCGGATATGACCGGGTTCTGCGATGCAAAATATTTCAGAGAGGTATTCCGGAAACACTTCGGGGTCAGTCCGAGTGAGTATAGGGGAAAAGGAACGGCAGAAAAAGAAAATTCAGATTAGGGCAAGAAAATGAGAATATTTTACTTTAATCCTTTTGTGAGATGCCTTTCGAGGTAAACTTGCCCCCTTCATGTTCATTCTCAGTGGTGGTCAGCAGGCTGGAGAAGCCTATGATAGCATTCAACGGTGTGCGTATTTCGTGGCTCATATTAGCCAGGAATGCAGACTTTAGTTCTTGTGTACCTTGCTGCATACGTCCCACATCTTCCGGTGGATTAACCAGCTCGACAATCCTTAACCTTGTTATTGTACCGTTGGTATATTACCCATTACACAAAGCAATGGGTAAATTGGGTTGGAATAAAAATACTATAATTGAATTAGAAGAATGAGTAAAATTAAACGATATGAAAGAGTTTTATGCAGGGCTATCAGAAAAATGCTAGGATATTTAAATAGCTTTATGATAACTTCTTTTCCGTCTGATTCCGTATCTTTGTCGCTAAATATCAGATAAATGAATACAATAGAACATATACTAAAAAACGACCTGAATCTGTCTGGTCAAATGTGCGACAGGTTCATCGGCTTGACAGAGACGAAACATCTGAAGAAAAAAGAGTTTTTTGTTGAGCAAGGCAAAGTTTGCAATTGCTTGGGCATAATTGAGAAAGGGGTACTACGTTCCTATCTCGAAAAGGATGCTGAAGAATTTATCAAAGATTTCTATTTCCCTGGCTCCATTGTCGTCGCATATGGTAGTTTCCTTACCGGAGAGCCTTGCATCGGCAATATACAGGCGTTGGAAGATACCGAACTTATCATACTTTCCCGCTCCGCTTACGACCAGTTGTTGAACGAATCGAGTGAGTGGTACAAGTTCGGCAAATATGTTTCCGACAACCTGTTAATTCGTAAATGCCGTCGGGAAACGTCATTTCTTATGGAGAACGCCTATGAAAGATACAAACTGCTTTTACAGACCTATCCCGCAGTTGAACAACATGTACCGCAATACTTGATAGCCGCTTATCTGGGTGTCAAACCCGAATCGTTGAGTAGGCTTAAATCTCTTAACATAGGTCAATGAAATGGCTCCGGTGATTGCGTATCTTTACGCCCAAAAGCAATATTATGGAGATTAAATCATTAATAAATACCAGTTACGACGACCTGTTCGAGGCATTTGAACAAGCTTTTGCCGATTATGAAGTGCAATTGAATAAAACCGAACTCCGGAAGATGATGAAGCGGCGGGGGTGTGACCCGAAGCTCTCTTTTGCCGCCTTCGATGCGGACAGGATAGTTTCTTTTACCTGCAATGGTATCGGAAATTTCAACGGAACACTTACCGCCTATGACACCGGAACCGGAACACTGAAAGATTATCGCGGACAGGGCTTGGCTACAAAAGTATTCGAGGAATCAATACCCGATCTGAAAGCGGCGGGCATTAAGGAATACTTGCTGGAAGTGTTGCAGCACAATACAGGTGCGGTTTCGCTCTATCGTAACATTGGTTTTGAGGTAACGCGGGAGTTCTACTATTTCCGTGCTACGACGGGACAGATAAAGAACGTGGTTAAGCGTACAGATTTCCACCATATAAAAGAAATTGATATTAACAATCATCCTGTTATTCCCACATTTTGGGACTTCAAACCCTCGTGGCAGAATAGTATCGAAAGTATAAACCGCTCGCCCGAAGATTTCCTGAACATTGGTTTTTTTGTCGAAGGCAACTTAATGGGATACGGCGTTTTCGAGCCTGCATCTGGCGACGTTACCCAATTGGCGGTTGATAAGCGATACCGTCGCCGGGGTATCGGTTCGCTACTGTTGCAGAAGATGCTTGAAGCGAATGAAGGAACTTCAGTCAAAATTATCAATACAGACACATCCTGCGACTCTGTTACCGATTTTCTAAAGGCTAAGGATATAGAGCCGACAGGGAAACAGTTTGAAATGATAAAATTATTGTAAAACAGACATGCTTCAATTTACTTCCAGTCTTAAAAAAAGAGGTCGATGCGAAGATTGAGAAGATGGTTTTCCAGCAGTAAAATAAACATGGAGAGGGAGCAAAGCTGAATTACAGGAGCAGATCATAGCATGGGATAGTGCCGGGATATTCGGTGATGTGGCGCTTACGCAACTTCACAGTTACATTCGGAATGTATTTAACATTCAGTTAGACAGCAATATTTCCCGAACTTTCGGAGGACTTAAAATACGACTATCGCCTACGTCTTTTCTCGATAAGCTAAAGAACGCTTTATTGCGGAGAATGGAGCGGAAATAACAGATTGTAAACATTATAAGAATATTGTATTTTTAGAGAGGTTAAATGAAATATAAACGTCTGAAAAGACATAAATAAAAAAAATGGATACACTATTTTGCCAAAGCTGCGGAATGCCGCTTGAAAAAGAAGAAGTGATAGCTACCCACAAAGATGGCAGTAAAAACAACGATTACTGTATTTATTGTTACAAGGATGGAGCTTTTACTCAAGAAACAACGATGGATGAAATGATTAAAAGCAGTTTGGAACACATGAAAGAGTTGTTTAAAGACGACCCTGATTTTGACCAACAGGCAGCGCTTGATAATATGAAATATTTTTTTCCAAAATTAAAAAGATGGGTAAATGCTCCACTTGACTTGAATACAAAATAAGGCAAACTTACCCACTGCGACAACGGAAATAAAAAAAACGTTGTCGTGGCGGCTGGGGAAAAAGTGTTTTAAGCTTAACTTTTGAACTGTATATTAATCAAAATTAACGGTTTACTTTTTCTGTTATTGTTGTAAATTATAGTTTTATCATGCAAAATTATACGGACCATTCTGAGTTTTGATAGCTAAACCTTATTTTGCAGTAAATAAGGCTGCCTCTTTGAAGAAACAGCCTTATTTACTTTTAGAGAGTATTTATCTTACCTCTTTACACATTCATAGCGTTGGCACTGAGTGCTCCTACTATAGCCGAAGCTACCGCAATTACAATTTTGAGAATTTTATCCCAGATTGACTTTTTCATATTCTTTGATTAAATGATTAATGATATTTTACCCCAGCGGATTTTCCTCAATGCCACCATCGGCACCGGAGCCTCCCTGACCACCAGACGAACTTCCGTCCTTATTAACCAATGCCTCCAGATCGTAGAAGTCAATTTTCTGTCCGGCACGTGTTGCCGTCACGTCGGGTCTGATGGTGGTTGATGGTCGGAAATTGATTTTCACGGCCTTGATGTTCTTAGCCGTACAATCCTCCTTTTTCTCCACTCCGACGGTCCGTGCCGACAGGCTGAAAACCCCGAAGTCCTTGATGTTCACCGATTGTCCGCCATACAGCTTGTCAATCAGCGCTTCTACAAAGTTGGTAATTACACTTTTGATATCTCCCAAGGTGAGTGAACTTTTCTCCTTCATCACGTACGCCACGTCTTCCAGGTCGGCATTGTCCCCTAACGTCACCAGTTGCGGATAAAACTTTGCTACCGCATCCTCCTTTCGCGGATCTTTCCGCGGAATCTTTTTGAATGGTACTCCCATAATTAATAATTTTTTAAAAGTTAAAAAAACAAGGTTATTTAATGATCCTCGGGGGGAAAGCTGTCCGAATCCTCTTCTCATGCTTTTCTTAATTTACTCCGCCATCATGGGCTTGCCGGAAGATTTTCGCTCTTTTCCCCTTTGGACACTGCAAATATACCCCGTTCTTTTCCCTTCCACTTTCCGCTTGAAGCTATTTGAATTTGTATGAAAAAAAGAGAATGTAAATGAGAGGTAATACCTTCTTTATTCCTTTCAGTTGTCGCTGTAAATGAGTACCTTTATACCATGTAAATCACTAAAAAACAAACTTATGAAAGAAGAAAACTTAGATGAAAAAGTCCCTGTCCGCGCTTATACCAAAGCCGACCTAGCCATGCTTTACAATCCCGGTGTATGTATTACCACCGCCCTACAGCTTCTCCGCCGGTGGATTTATGCTAACAGGCAACTGATGGCGGAATTGAAGGAAGCGGGTTATAACAAGAACCGCCATTCTTATCTGCCCCTTGAAGTGAAACTTATATTCAAGTATCTCGGTGAGCCTTAAAGGCTTTGCCCCCAACTAATAGAAAGATTTGTACTTTTTGTAAAGAAAATGCCAATATCTGTAACGGGTGATAAGATATAATGTAATGCTGCATTACATATATTCTTATCACCCGTTACATTATATGATAACTCAACTCCTGAATCTGTTGTTCACTTCATCATTTTGCAGGTCCACCACTTCATATTCGGTGCTTCCCTGACTGTTCCTTCTTGTCCTGAACCCGTATTTTTCGAGCGACATCACCAGTATCTGTATCGTCTGCCTGTTCACCTGTATCTTTCCGTAAATGGCTATCTTGCTGAGTATGGTGGCTGCGGGCATCCATTTCACGCAGGTCTCTCCGGGCTCCGGCTTCCGGAAGTATACGAGCAGGTTTTCCTCTACCGGATCCTTCATTCGGTGCAGCTCGTTGTGGCGGTTCAGCTCGTCTATCTCTTCTCCTTCGTACCAGTATTGGTACCCCTGCTTCAGCAGGGCATGCGCCTGCGCGTATACTCCCTCGTAATTGACGGGCGTCCTGTAATCCAGTGAAATGATGGATGAGGGCAGGAACCGTCTGTTTCCCCCTATGTCCTGCAGGCATTGGCGGCTGTTGGTGCTGGCAATGAAAGATGCGTGCCGTATGAAGGTGTACGCCTGCGCGTCGTACGCTTTCCGTTCCGTGACGCTCTCCTGTGTGATTACCCTCTTCAGCCCCGCCAGGTCTCCGACCCTTGCCCCTTCGAACTCTTCCATGTTGATGATGAGGTGGGTGCTGAGCAGCAGCTGGTGGTCCTTGTTTTCGGGGTTGGCCATTCCGTTCCGGTAATATTCCCTCCATTCGGGCGGCAGCAGCCTTCTTATCCATGTGCTCTTTCCCTTTCCCTGTTCGGAGTAGAGTATGATTACCAGATGGTTCACGGTGTCGTCCTGCAATGCACAGGCCAGCATTCCCACGAACCACCTCCTGAAACTTTTCCTCCAGAACTCCTGGTCTTCGGCCTGTACGGTATCCGCCAACTGGCCGATGTAATCGGTCACTCCGTCCCATGGTTTCAGTTTTCCGATATACTCCGTGAAGGGATTGAAGTCCCTGGGGTATGAAGAGTCAATGACCGTCTGGAGGTAATTTCGGAAGCACTTGATTCCCGCCAGTTGTAGGTCGAGGAAGATGGCGTTGTAGCTCCTTGTCCTCATGGGGCGGAACCTGCCTTTCCATCTTTCTTCCTTCTCGTTGAAGTTGCGGTATTCCAGGCGGTCCAGTATCACGTTCCTTCGGAAGTCATAATGTGTTTTCAGGAAGTCGAGTACTTGGTTTATGGTGTCCGGTTTTTCTTGCTTTCTCCCGAGCGCCTCATACGTCTTGTCGGTATAAATATATGCGTTTCGTATGGGTGCCGCCACATCAAACTCCTCACTGCCTAACTTTTCTTGTGCCAGGCGTATCACTGTTTCCTCTTCCAGTCCTTTTGCATAACACTTGTTGCCCAGTGCGAACATGAAGCTGTCCCGGTTTCCCGGTTCAAACTTTGATATTCTCTTTACTGAGAGCACCGCCTTGTTGAATTCCATCTTTTCCCACGGCTCGGCTTCCGGTTTACCGGCCTCTGCTTTCTTGCCCTCCGGTTTATTCCCGCTCTTGGGCTTCCCTTCATTCTCCGGCTTATCACTCACCACTTTACCACTTATCACTTTCCTTCTCCCCGGCTGTGGCTTTTCGGGTGGAATGATATTTGTCAGTGTCTCGTCCACCTCTTTCAGCAGTCCTTCATTCAGGTATGCCTTGTCGTCGTAAGAGGTGAAGAATCCCCTTGATATGTCCTTTCCGCTGCCATCCACTTCCACATCCAGCAGGTTTTCGTAATATTCCTTGCAGGCGTTGTACATGGCCAGGTGATGCCTTTCCAAAGTGTGGAACTCTATTTTCTCCGTTGTTGGCAGGTCGCTCCGCAGCTGTATGGCGCAGTCGGTTTTCAGGAATACGAAGATTTTGAATCCGTGTCCTTTTGGGGTGAGGAAAGAAGCCAGCGTGTTGGGGTCTCCATTGATTTTCTTTCTCAGCTCTTCCAGCCTCTCTTCGGGCTGGTCGTCAATGTCCAGCAGGGTGACATGTGTATAGTTTGTTATGCTGTAGGCCTGCCTTTTCTCCTTGTATCCTGCCGTGACGGTATAGAACGGCAACTGTTTCTTCACATTGTTCGCCTCTTCCGTCTTTCCCTGGTTGACGAGCATCCTGATTTTGAATACATGTCTTGCATGCAGTCCCTTTGTGATGTGCTCAATCACTTCTCGGAGTGTGATTTCTCCCCTGACGTTGCTGAATCCGCTGTATGCGGTAACCGGAATATCTTTCATTTGGTTTTAGTTTGTTTTAGTCTGCCTTATGGCGGCTCGAAATAAGGGATAATATTCTGAATGACAAAAACGCCTTTTTTCACTGAAAAGGCGTTTTTGCACAATCTTGGATGTCTACTTCTTTTTCTTCTTTTTTCTTGTTTCCTCCTCTTTTTCCTGAAATTCTTTTCTCAGGTTAATGATTTCAGTATTAATGCTTTTCAGTGCCAGATCTCCTTTTTCATGCTTTCCCTTTTCAAAGCACGCGATGTGCTCCAGTTTCTTTGCCAGATCCATCGTTCCTTTGATTCCCGTTTCTTTTTTGTGGTGTATAAGCATGTTTATCCATGGAGTGAGGAATTCTTTCCTTTCTTCTGCCCGTACCAGAATCCGTTCTCCAAACGCTTCATTCTCAACTAACAGGATATTGATCCTGTCTTCTTTTCTCTCGATTTCGATGTCATAGGCATCCCTGCATTTGAGCTCAATGCTCAAGATTGTGTTTTTTTAGTCATAAAATCACAATTTTAGAAGTTGGTAATTTGTTTTAAATTCGCTATTCGAAAGCAAAATTAACTGTTCTAACTGTAATATCTACTATTCCCGTCTGAAAAAGTGAATGTTTGCAGTCTTATGTGTTACACACAAAATGCTAAATAGGTATGGGGACCTGCTACCTATTGCTTAATAGAATGTGTGTAACAGGTTATAAAGAAAAAGTAGGGAAATACGCGCCTGTATGTGTGTATGCGCGGGTACAATATTATAATGGAAATGTATTCCTTGAGGGGCTTTCGGGATAGTACTTTAAGGATGATGAAAATAGGGAGTGGGGTAGGACGATAAATGTGGTGTAAATAATGATTGTCGTAAATGATGGTGTTTTTTAATCGTTCGTTTAATGTGCGCAAAGATAATACCCAGAAATGAAACAACAAAATATTCTGATAAAGAAAAATGAAATATTTTCCTTTTGCCTATATATATTACTAATACATAGATGATTGTCTCTGATGCAGAATTGTGATTTTGCGATTCTTTTCTTATTGAAAGAATCTTAGTGTTAAAACAGCCTTCCAACCTGTCTTTTAAACGAACGATTAAAAGACAAATTATTCTCTTAATTCATTTGTTTATAGCTCTTTACCTTCCATAATAAATAAGGTAATGAACAACTACGAAAAATCAATGGGCAAGAGGAACACGACACTTGCCGTATCTTACATAAAGTGTTCGCAAGTGATTGAAATTCAGGATTATGCAAGAATTTCAAAGCCCCGGGAGAACATACTTTTCTGAAATACCCCCTGATATGGAAGCGGACAAAGAGACCGAAATATGGTACGCAATGCGTGCCACATACCGTAGAGAGCCTGATGCTATGCGTCTACTTGAAAAGGAAAAAATGGGTTGTTTCGTTCCCATGCAATACAAGATTAGCATCAAGAAAGGTAAGAAAGTCCGCGTTTTGGTTCCGGTTGTATATAACTTGCTTTTTGTTCATGCCCGTCCTTCCGAGGTAAAGCGTATCAAATCACAGGTAAGCTATTTGCAATACATTACGGATACCCGTAGCGGTCAGAAGATCATTATCTCCGATAGCGAAATGCAGCGCTTTATTGCTGTAGCTGGTACTTACAATGATCATCTCATGTATTTCCAACCTGATGAACTGAATTTGTCCAAAGGTACAAAAGTTCGTATCACGGGCGGTGACTTCGAGGGTCAGGAAGGTATTTTTCTGAAAGTAAAAGGCGCACGTGATCGTCGTGTAGTTATCGAGATACAAGGTGTTATTGCCGTTGCGCTTGCCACCATCCATCCGGATCTTATAGAAGTAATCAAATAATTGACGATCGGCGGTTGCTATTGAACGGCTGATAAATCATAAATTATAAATCATAAATCATTATGTCTCTTTCTGAAGAAACACTTGCTCTTCAGCGTGCAGCGCACGATCTGATGTATTTAGGTATGGACGGGAATCCGGTCTATAGCGACGACCTTTCCCGTCGTAACGCTGAAGTTTATCATCTGACTACTGCTTTGTATAACTCCGGTGTCAAAGGTTTCACTGTAGAAGAACAGGCGAACGTTTGTCTCGCTCTTCTGATGGGCTATAGTGCCTCGTTCATCGATCACGGTGAAAAACAAAAGCATATCCAGGAGGTCTTGGATCGTTGTTGGGATATTCTTGATGCTCTTCCTGCTTCGCTGCTGAAACTTCGCCTACTTACCGCCTGCTATGGCGAGGTGTTCGATGAGCCTTTGGCTGACGAAGG
The DNA here is from genome assembly GCF_003474285.1 of Bacteroides sp. AF39-11AC. Taxonomy (NCBI): domain Bacteria; kingdom Pseudomonadati; phylum Bacteroidota; class Bacteroidia; order Bacteroidales; family Bacteroidaceae; genus Bacteroides; species Bacteroides sp. AF39-11AC. Next base: position 190,958 of record NZ_QROH01000006.1, read on the forward strand.
TCGTACTATCATTGCTTCCTGGGATTCTATATCGCTTACTGTTGAACAGCAAGAAGCTATTGAAGAATTTCAGAATGTAGTGGATAATCCCTATCCATGGGAATACGTTGATGAATGAAAATCGTCTTCCCCCCATTACCTTGTACTTAAAAATGAAAAACTACTTATAATTTAATATTATGAAAGATGTTGAGCAATTTGAAAGTAAGAATCCGGCAAATATGCCGGAAGAAAATGAAGATATGCCTCTGTGTCAGTTTATTGTAGATAACGGTAGTTTGATAGCTTGTCACAATAGCAGTTCTATTTATTTAGTCCAAAGAGGACATCGTCATCTGATTCCTAATGCGAAAGTTTATGATGCTCTGTTTGTAAGTCGTCATTTAGTACACTTTATAGGAAAAAGACAACTGGATTCAATACCTCTTGGTATTCCTCTTTCAGAAAATGCTTGTTTGATAAAAGGGAATAATACTGATCCTGTATATTTATATTCAAATGAAGCTAAAAGTCACATTCGCTCTGCAGAGGATTTTAATCATGCGGGTTTTGATTGGGGAAAGATTCATAATCTACCTCAAAAGGAAGTGGATAATATTACTACTATACGAGATTTTATCGTGGAGCAAAATAACAAGGTTGTCATAAAGACAAATGACATACCGGTGCAATATGATGCTGACAATAATTATGGGGTTCTAACTCAATTTACATGTAAATGTAAGGAAAGGGATGTAACGTGTAATATACTGTTGCCTTCTGAGAAATGCAGAAAGGGATGTGAAGAGGAGTGTAAAGAAGAGTATCCCGTATTATATTTATATCATGGTTTAGGTATAAATTCCGAATGGATTCATTCTGATCAGGGGCGTATTAAGCAAATTATTGGAAATATGGTTTGTAATGGGCTAATTCCGGATATGATTGTTGTTATGCCCGATATGATGTATTCGGGTACGGAGACAAAAGCGTACGACTTTTATCGATTTAAGGCTTCGTTGAAGGAACTAATGTCGTATGTGGAGGATCACTATAAGGTGAAGAAGGGTAAGGGCAACACAGCAATAGCAGGATTGTCTTTGGGAGGTACTACTGCTCTTTATAATGCTTATTTATTTAAAGATACATTCAGGTATGTGGGTGCTTTTTGTCCTACCAGCATACTTTTGTATCAACCTTCAAGGGGCATAACGGAACCATGGATACCAAAAGAGGAAGACTTTGTGTTGGGAACAGGTGAGGAGGATTTTACATTTATAGCTAATGGCACGGCTGATTGTTCAGCAGGAGATACTCCTAAATTTTATAGTAGAGCTTTGAGGGAAAATGGTTCGGACAATGTTTTTGCTCTTCTACCAGATGGAGGTCACTGTTGGACTACATTTAGAAAACTCTTCTATGTATTTATGGCTTTTGATTTCTTCCGTAAACGATAGGTGAATATCAAATTATTATACATTTTGGATTTAGATGGCAGAATCTTTAAAAAGAAAGACAGTACATGGTATGACCTGGAGCCTTGTGGATAATATAGCTAATTCAGGTATCACTTTTTTAGTTGGACTGATTCTTGCTCGTTTATTGACTCCGATGGAATATGGAATAATGGCAATGATAACCATTTTCATTGCCATATCCACTTCTATTATAGATAGTGGCTTTTCTAATGCTTTGATTCGAAAAAGTGAGATAAAACGGATTGATTATAACACTGTTTTCTATTTTAATCTGGCAATAAGTATCTTTTTATATATTATTTTGTATATTGTTTCGCCTGTTATTAGCTCTTTTTTTAAGGAGCCGATACTAATAAAAGTTACAAGAGTTATAAGCTGGATATTAATTATAAATGCATTAGGGATTATTCCCCGAACTATTCTTGTTGTAAATATTGATTTTAAAACTCAAACAAAAGTTTCTCTAATATCTTCTATTGTCAGTGGTGTTGTAGGGATAGGAATGGCGTTCTATGGGTTAGGAGTCTGGAGTTTGGTTGGTCAACAGCTTTCCCGACAGTTATTTAATACTTTTTTTCTTTGGATTTATTGTCGCTGGCGTCCTGTATGGGAATTTTCAGCAGATAGTTTCAGAGAGATGTTTGGGTTTGGATCCAAGCTTTTGATTTCTGGTTTAATTGATACAATATATAAAAATATTTATTATGTAATTATCGGTCATTTTTATAGTTCTGTCCAATTGGGGCAATACACTCGTGCTGATCAATTTAAAAATATTTTTTCTAGCAATTTGACTAATGTTATTCAACGTGTCAGTTATCCTGTTTTGAGTTCTATACAAAATGATCCTAAACGTTTAAAGGATGCTTATTGCCGTATAATTAAAACTACTATGCTGATAACATTTACCTGTATGATAGGTTTGGCCGCCATTGCTAAGCCTTTAATAATAGTTTTAATAGGAGAGAAATGGTTACAGGCTGTTTATTTTCTTCAAATTATTTGTTTTGCTGGCATGCTTTATCCTCTTCATGCTATAAATCTGAATATTCTTCAAGTAAAAGGTCGTTCAGATTTATTTCTGAATTTGGAAATAATAAAAAAGATAATAGCGGTCGGACCTATTGTGGCTGGTATGTTTTGGGGCATTGAATGTATGCTTTGGGGGAGTGTCCTGACATCTTTTATTTCTTTTTTTTTGAATAGCTATTATTCGGCTGACCTGATAAATTATCCTACGTGGAAACAAATAAAAGATATACTTCCTACTTTACTCGTTTCGGGAATTACTGCTCTGGCTATGTGGAGCCTGACTTTTGTAAATATGCCTATGTTTTTTCTTTTATTATTACAGTGTTTGTTAGGATTGGTTCTGTCTATATTTATTTATGAACGGTTGCGGCTGGAAGAGTATCTGGAGGTTAAGCACATTATTCTCTCTTTATTGAGCCGAAAAAAATAATTTATTCAATTTTATATGGAAAATAAAGTAATTACGGTTACTTCTCCATTACTTCCTTCTTTGGATGACTTCCTCCCTTATCTGGAGGATATATGGCAGCGTAAATGGTTGACAAATAATGGTCATTATCATAAGGAACTGGAGAAAGCCTTATGTGATTATTTAAAAGTACCTTATGTAAGTTTGTTTACAAATGGTACACTCCCTTTGATGTGCGCATTGCAGGCCTTACGCATTACGGGAGAAGTCATTACGACTCCTTACAGCTTTGTGGCTACCAGTCATTCTTTGTGGTGGAATGGCATAAAACCTGTCTTTGTGGATATTGATCCGGGAACGTGTAATATTGACCCTTCAAAGATTGAGGCAGCCATTACACCTAAAACAACTGCTATTATGCCTGTGCACGTATATGGAAAGCCATGTGATATAGGACGTATTCAGGAGATTGCTGATAAATACGGTTTGAAAGTCATTTATGATGCAGCTCATGCTTTCGGTGTAGAGGTGAATGGTCATTCGATTTTAGAAGCTGGTGATATGTCTACGTTAAGTTTTCATGCGACGAAAGTTTATAATACTATTGAAGGTGGTGCTTTGGTTTGTCATGATGAGAAAATGAAGAGGCGGATTGACTACTTAAAGAACTTCGGCTTTGCTGGGGAAACAACTATTATTGCACCTGGAATTAATGGGAAAATGGATGAGATTCGTTCTGCTTATGGTTTAATTAATCTGAAGCAAGTAGATGCAGCTATTGATTCCCGGCGTCAGATAGCTTTGCTGTATCGGAACACTTTACAGGAAGTAAAAGGTATCCGTTTTATGGAAGATATGCCTGGAGTTCGTCACAACTATTCTTACTTTCCCATCTTTGTCGATTCTGAAGAATATGGAATGACTCGGGATGAACTTTATTTTAAAATGAAGGAAGGTGATGTTTTAGGTCGGCGATACTTTTATCCTTTAATAAGTGAATTCTCTACATATCGGGGATTAGAGTCTGCTAGACCTGAAAATTTGCCTGTGGCGCATAGGATTGCTGACAGCGTGATTTGTTTGCCGATGTATCATGACATTCGGAAATATGAAATAGAACGTATTCTGTCTTTGATAATCAAATGAAAGATATTTATATATTGGGAGTAGGACATAATACTGTAGTGTATATCGACTTGATTGAAAAATGCGGATATCATGTAGCAGGGCTCTACCATTATGAGAAAGGCAGGACAGGTGAATTGTACTTTGGATATAAAATAGTAGGGACGCATGATGAATTGTTTACATCAGATTTATCCGGTAAACAATTTGCTATTAGTGTTGGTGATAATGAAATTCGCTCTCGGCTCTATAATAAACTCCGGGATAATGCTGGTATTATTCCTACCCTTGTTCATCCCTCTGCGATTGTATCCCGCTATGCCCAATTAGGTCAAGGGGTAATTATTCATGCTAATAGTGTGATTTCACCGGATGTGATTATCGGCGATGACAGTGTTGTTTCCTCTAACGATCTGATTACTCATGGAAGTCGAATGGGAGCACACTGTTTTATAGCTAGTAATGTTGTGTTGGGAGCATATGTAACCATGCAAGATTATGCTTTTATAGGTTCCGGTGCAACGATTATTTCCGGGAAGGTTTCTTATATTGGTAAGGGTGCCTTGATTGGTGCAGGAGCTGTAGTTACAAAGAATGTAGAACCTAATAAACGGGTAGCTGGGAATCCGGCTCGTGAAATTTGATTATATGACTATCCTTTCGAGTGTTTTACGTTATCATTTTTGGATCAGGGATTTCTTTCGGGGAGGTAAAATTCGTTCTCATTATATGAATGTACGATATCTTCAAGAACATGGTGCGCAAACTCAATTCTTAAGACAGCGGATGTTGACTGATTTATTGCGCTATGCAGTGAAAAATACCCGATTCTATAAAAATATAAATTCCTTGGAATTGAAAGATTTTCCTGTAGTAAATAAATCAGTATTACAGGAGCATTATGACGAAATTTTTATACCGGAGGAAGAAAACCCGTGGCAGTGTAGTGGGAAATATCATATTCAGCGAACATCAGGTTCGACGGGAACTCCCTTTGCTGTGCCTTTTGATACTCGTAAAAGGGAACGTCGCTTAGCTGAGTTGAAATATTTTGGTGAAATAGTTGGTTTCAAATCGCATGATAAATTGGTGCAACTTCGTATTTGGACTAAATGGCAAAGCAAATCTAAAGGTCAGTCCTTCTGGGAAAACATAGTTCCCTTTGATATTTCTAATTTGAATGAAACAAATTTAGAGATGTTATGTGAGACTATACGGAGCGTTCGGGCTAAATGTTTGCGTGGATATGCTTCTTCTTTCGATTTATTGGCTCGTTATGTTGGTGAGCATCATTTGAAATTACCTTCTGTAAAAATAATTATTGCAGGTAGTGAAACTTTATTTGATTCTACTCGTGAACTGGTTGAAAAGAATCTTGGTTGTCCCATCATATCTCAATATGCTAATGAAGAAAATGGCATTTTAGCACAGGAACGTGTGGGTGATAATGAACGCCGATTCTTTTTGAATGAATCTGGATATTTTTTTGAGGTCTTGAAATTTGATAGTGATGAACCTGCTGAATATGGAGAGCTTGGGAGGTTAGTGATTACAGATTTGTTTAACTATGCTTTTCCGATTATTCGATATGATAATGGAGACAATTGCATAATGAAGTTGGATGAAACAACCCAAAATCCTTATATTTCAAAATTGTATGGTCGTCGACTGGATATGATTTACAACACTCAGGGTGAACCAATTTTTCCAATGGCTTTAGCCCGTATTCTGAAAAATTATGAGATGATCTGTCAATGGCAGTTTATTCAGAAAACTTCATCCCACTATGTACTAAAGTTAGCTGTTAATTGTAAAAGCGGATTGGAAAAAACATCGAGTGATGAAATACTAACACAGCTAAAAAGACTATTGGGAGATGATTCGGATATTAGTATTGAATATGTAGATGATATTCCTGTTTTGAATTCAGGGAAAAGAAAGTCGGTAGTAAATCTTTGGAAGAATTGCCATTGTTGATATTAAATGAAAAATAATGATTGATAAAAAGGAATCAATGCTGACTTTATCCTTGTGTGGGGATATTTTTATAAGCAAACGTTTACCGATTCAATCCTATTCCGGTTTTGAGCAAATACAACAGTTGTTGCAGCAGCATGAGTGCAGATTTGCTAATTTGGAAACAACGATCCATCGGAATGAAGGTTATCCGGAAGCTTTTCCAGGAGGAGGGTATGCTATGGCTGCTCCTTCCTGTTTATTGGATTTGAAGAGAATGGGGTTTAATCTATTTAATACAGCTAATAATCATGCAATGGATTATGGTCATAAAGGTTTGTTGGCAACAGCTAAATACTTAAATGAGTTCGATATACCTTTTTCCGGTACTGGTGAGAACCTGGCAGAGGCGAGTAAACCTGCTTATTTTGAATGTTCTATGGGGCGTATTGCTTTAATTGGAGTAACAAGCTCTTTTCATGATTCTTATGCTGCCGGACCTCAAAATCAAGATATGCAAGGACGACCTGGAGTTGCTCCGTTGAGACATCAGGCTGTATATGAATTGGATAAGAATAATTATAAGGCATTATTGGATATATCAAAAGCTATCGGTATTAATAGTTATCATAATCAAGCGATAAAGGAAGGATATCTTCTGGATAACAAGAATTTTAAATTTGGTATATACGAATTTAAGGAAGGAGTAGATAATAGGGTGTATACTTTTCCTAATGAAGGAGATTTGCAACGGACAATTGCTGAAATAGCTGATGCTAAATATCAATCGGATATTGTGATAGTGAGTATACATTCTCATCAATTTACTGACGGAAATAAGCAGATTCCACCAGAATTCATAAAAATATTTGCCCATGAATGTGTTGATGCAGGAGCTAATATCGTCGTTTGCCACGGACCTCATGTTGTACGTGGAATAGAGGCTTACCATTCAAGTCTTATTTTTCATGGATTGGGAAACTTTATTTTCCAACATGAGGAGGTAGAGTATTTGCCTGAGGAGTTTTATCGGAAATATTGTAAAACTCGGGAAACTGTTACCGGTGTAGGTGAAATTATGAGTATCAGGAGCAAAAACGGTATGATTGGACTGTGTACTCAACCGGATGTGTGGAAAAGTGTAATTGTAAGTGTAAATTGTGGTATAGACTTCCTGGAAGCAAGATTATATCCGGTGGAAATTATGCTCAAAGGAAAGAGAGGATTAAAAGGCCTTCCTGTGTTGACTTCGGATTTGGCAATTATAGAAAAGATTAAAACTTTGTCAATGGATTTTGGAACAGAGATCAAAATAGCAAATAAAAATTTCGGTTCAATAAGAATATCCAGAGTATGATTGAAAATGATATTGTAATGGTTAGCGTTATATGCCAAACATATAATCATGAAAAATATATAGCAGAGTGTTTACAAAGTTTGGTCGCTCAAAAGATTAATTATCGCTATGAGATTTTGGTACACGATGATGCATCCACAGATAAAACGGCTGATATTATACGGCAATTTGAAAAAGAATACCCAACTTTAATAAAACCTATTTATCAACGGGAAAATCAATGGTCGTTAGGAAATAAAGTTTTTAGTGGAATTCAATTGCCAAGATGTACAGGAAAGTATATTGCTATATGTGAGGGAGATGATTATTGGACAGACCCGCTTAAGTTGCAAAAGCAGGTTGACTTATTGGAGAGACATATTGAATATTCAATGTGTTTTCATAATGTAATAGAGCATTGGGCGGATGGGCAAAAAGAGGATTGCTGTTTCTTTAATATTGTTGACAGAGAATATAGCGGTTTAGAAATTTATAGGAATTGGATAGTACCTACTGCTTCAGTTGTATTCAGAAAAAGTATATTGGAATCTGGACGTTCTGATTGTTTTCTGAATCCTCATTTTATATATGGTGATATTGTTTTGTTTTTGCTTGCAGCCAGTTGTGGGAAAATAGTGGGAATGAAAGAGGTGATGTCTGTGTATAGGCGCCATGAAGGAGGTATGGTCTTTGCCTATAATGTGAATCGTATTATTAGAAGTTTAGAGCATCATAAACAGGTTCCTTTAGTTTTTGGAAAACAATATAAAACGGCATCAAAGGAGTTAAGAGTTCCATTATTAGTAAGCCTTTCTTTTTATTATCTAAAGAAGAATAACTATTTCTTAATGATGAAATACTTGATACTTTCATCAGGTATCAGTATCAAGAGAACTTTCTTTTGCATTAGTGAAAAAATAATGAGGAAGATTTGAAAATTTATTATTAAATGAAAAAGATAGGCACAGGTAAACCATCTCTGTTCTTTTTGATGTTTATAATTTGGATAGTCAGTTGTTTTTTTGTTTGTGATCAAAATACAGATGGAGGTAAAACAGCAGTTTTATTATTGCTTGCTTTAAGTTACCTTGTTAGTTTTTCTTTTTTAGGAAGGATAGAGAATCTGTATAAAGAATTTCATGGGCCAGCTTACCATCTTTTTTTTGTGGTATGTTTGATCAAGTATTTTGTGATGCCACTATCGTTGTGCCTTTCTCAAAGTTTTGATACCATAGGTCCTTCAGTGGCAAGTTCTTCTTTTAATATGGCTGTAATGCTGATTATTTATGAGATGATTTGTATTGTACTTTTGAGGGTTCTATTTCTTAAGTATTATATATCGGCAAGAAAAGAATATGTTTATTCGGAAGGAATAAAGAATGGTAATAGCAGAGTGATACTTATTTTTTGGGGGGTGGTATTGGTAGGGATTATTTTGTCTTTTGTTCCTAATTTCAATATTATTCCGAAGAACCTTTTTGTCCTGGCAGAAGATTTTGAAGGACAGGATACAGCCGTCAGTTTGGGAGTGATCGTAATTTGGTGGAAGTATGTTTTTTTTCTTTCTACCTTTTCTTTTTTATACTATATGTATAAAAAAGGCTCTAACAGATTATTTTATTATCTGAGTGTATTGTTGATATTATTTTTCCTTGGATTGATAACAGGAACAAGCCGTTGGTCAATTTTATTTTTTCTTTTATTGTCCCTATACTTGTGTTCGAAAATGTTTGGTTCAAGAGTCAGAAAAATTATTTTTCCAATAAGTTTGGTTAGTTTGACTACGATTATAAGTATAACTTTATATAAATTTAGTTGGGCATTTCAGTACTCGGAAAATATGTATATAGATTTCTTTCAGGTTATGATGGGGCAATTGCAATCTTATTTTTCAGGACCTAATCTGGTGGCTCAAGCTCTTGAAATGGAGAATAATCCAATGTTTGTTCATAGAATTACTTTTTCGACTTTTATCAATGATTTTTTAGGCTCAATACCTTCTGTTGCAAGCTCTATAGATCAAACAGATAGAATTAATTATTATTTCAACAGGTATTTATTAGATTGGTATTCTGACAATACTTCCCAGATTATTCCAATGACTGCGGTTGGTGCTATTTATTTTAATATACTTTTTTCTCCAGTTTTCACGGTCTTGTTTACTTGGTTAGGATTTATATTTGAATTTAAGGGAATATCGGATAATCGAATATATAACAATTTTGTTTATTTATATGCGGCTTTTTGGTGTGTATTGGCTATTTGTTTTTGTCCACAAATTATATGGGGAAATCTAATAGGTCTTGTATTTCCTGTTTTTATTATTTATAAATTTCTCATGGCTAAGTATAGTTGTAATGAATTGTCCTAAAGTTTCTTTGCTTCTTCCGATATACAATGTAGAAAAGTATATTGAGAATTGTGTACACTCATTGTTTAAACAGTCTTATAAGAATCTTGAGTTTATATTTGTTGATGATTGTAGTTGTGACAATAGTATTTCTATATTGAGAAATGTAATGCAACAATATCCTTCAAGAGTTAAGGATGTACGGATACTGTCTCATGCTCGAAACCGTGGTGTAGCTGTTGCTCGAAATACGGCTGTTGAACAAGCATTGGGTGAATATATAATGTATGTGGATGGTGATGACTATATTGATAAGGATACAGTCAACCTTCTTGTTCAGAGAATGCAAGATACAGGTGCTGATATAGTACTTGCAGATATATACTTTGTCTACGAGAAGAAAATGATCATGCATAAAGTACCATTATTTGAATCCCCTCAGCAGTATTTGGAGTCAGTGCTAAAAAGGCAAGTAGAATTGAGCGTGTGGGGAAAACTATTTAAGAAAGACTTATTTTGTGATGTCAGATTTGTAGAAGGAGTGAACTTTGGAGAAGATTATTCTGTTTTGCCCTGCTTAATTTACAATGCGAAAAAAATAGCTAAAGTAGATGTACCTCTTTATTATTATATTCAATACAATGCGAATTCGTATACACGTAATTTGAATCTAAACTCTTTGAATCAGGTTTGTGCGGCCAATGAACATATTGCTTCTTTTTTTTCAGATAAAGATATAGATTACAAAACAGTGATGCTGCAATCTAAGTTGTATCTGAAATTACATCTTCTGAAAAGTGTATATAAAAATGGATATTTATTGAAGGAAGTTGTGAATAGGTATACGGAAGTAGATATTATCTCAACTCAGTTACCATGGCCGGATAGGCTTGTGTTTTATCTGTCTAAGAGGCATTGGTATTCGTTGTTGACTATCTATTTGAATGTTGCTATATTTTTAAGAAAATATATGTAATTTGTTTCTAATCATTTTCAGTTTTTCATAAATATTAAATGTAGTGGATTTGGTTTTCTGTACGGAAGGACGGTTTGTACGTCGTTCTGATAATTCGGTGTATAGTTTGGATGGTAGTCTGACTAATAATTTATGGTCTCGTTATCTGAACGTTTTTGATAGAATCTATGTTATGGCAAGAGTGCTTCCTGATGACTGTGTGGAAGTTAGAGATACTTATTTGGCATCAAGTGAACGGGTGTCTTTCATAGATTTACCATATTATATTGGGCCTTCTCAATATATGAAAGTCCGATTTAATTTGATTGGCGTAATAAGTAAGCATATAGAGCCTGGAAGAGTCTATATTTGTAGAGTTCCCGGACAGATTGGGAATCTTGTTATCGGAAAGTTGCAGAAAAAGAAGATACCTTATGGAGTTGAGGTAGTAGGGGATCCTTGGGATGTATTTGCACAGGGTGCCTTGAATCATTCTTTCCGCTTTTTCTTTCGTTATTACTCCTACTATTATTTGAGAGAAGCTGTGAAGAAATCGGCAGCAGCTTTATATGTTACTGAAAATACATTGCAACGCAGGTATCCGGTTCTATCTGGAGTGTTTCAGGTGTCAGCTTCCGATGTTCAGATTAATGTTGACCGATTACCCCCCATCGCAAAAGAGTTCCGTCAACGTGATATCTATCACTTAGTTTCGGTTGGTTCTTTGGAGCAAATGTATAAAGCGCCAGATGTAGTGTTATACGCAATCAGAAAATTAAAAGATAGAGGGATTAAATGTCATCTGACTTGGTTGGGAGATGGAGTCTATAAAGCTCTGATGGCAGAGTTGGCAGATAATTTGGATATTAAGGATCAGGTTTGTTTTATGGGTAATGTCCCATCCAATGAAGTGATTAGGCAGCTATCTAAATCAGATATATTTCTTTTAGTTTCAAGGACGGAAGGACTGCCTCGGGCCCTTATTGAAGCTATGGCAATGGGATTACCTTGTATTGGAACACAAGTGGGTGGTATTCCTGAATTGTTGGACAAACAAATGCTGGTTCCGGTTGATGACCCACTGGCTTTGGCAAATAAAATAGAGCTCTTACTGAACCATATAGACATGACAAACAAACAAGCAAATAGAAACTATGAATTTGCCAAGAGCTATTATGACTCTGTTCTTCAGCAAAGAAGAGAATCGTTTTATCAATACCTTATCTCCATCGTAAAATAGAGATAAGGTAATGCTTGGTGCTTGTGCAAAAAATCCTCCAAATTAAGGATAACAGTGTAGACAAACTTTATACAAATGAGAAATAAAAAGTTGTTTTATATCGTAACTACCATTCCTTTATCATTGATTTTTTTTAGGGGACAATTGGCATATTTAAGTAACAATTTTGAAATTGTTGCCATTTCATCCGATAGAGATGCCCTTGAAAAATTTGGCGAGACGGAAGGAGTTGAGACACACTATATTCCGATGGTGAGATCAATGTCTCTTCTGCATGATTTTAAAAGTCTCATAAAAATTATTTCCTTCTTCAGAAAAAATAAGCCGGACATCGTTCATGGCAATACTCCTAAGGGAAGTTTTTTGTCAATGATAGCTGCTAAACTAACTGGCGTACCTGTAAGAATTTATATGTGTCATGGACTTAGATACCAAGGATCTAGTGGCTTAATGCAGTCTGTTTTAAAAATGATGGAGCGTATTTCTTGCTATTGCTCAACAGAGGTGCTTTGTGTGAGCAATGGGGTGAAAGCAACATTGGTGGCTGATAGAATTTGTAAGATAGCTAAGCTAAAAGTTGTAGGAAACGGAAGCTCTAATGGCATTGATGTTACTAAATTTGATAGAAAAATGATTTCTACCGAAGCTATTTCTTCTATTGCGGATTTGGATGATAAGTTCGTTTTTAGTTTCGCGGGGCGTATTGTAAAAGATAAAGGTATAAACGAATTAGTATCCGCTTTTAAAAGATTAATAAGTCTATATCATGATATAATTTTGATATTGATTGGTCCATTTGAGGATAGTGATAATCCGATAGAGGAAAATACTAAAACTGAGATAGACTCGAATCCTTCCATTCATTATTGGGGAAGTCAAAAGGATGTCAGACCATTTATGTGTGCTTCAGATGTCTTTATTTTGCCATCATATAGAGAAGGTTTTGGAATGGTGCTTATGGAAGCAGGCGCTTTGGGTATTCCATGTATAACAACAAATATTACCGGTTGTAATGAAATCATTCAAGATGGTGTGAATGGTCGAATTATTCCTCCGCGTGATGAAAATGCTCTTTATGACGTAATGAAATGGTTTTATGAGCATCGAAATGACGAAGTTCAGAAAATGGCGGAACGAGCCAGGCCTATGATAGTGGAACGGTATGAGCAGCATAAAGTTTGGGAAGCATTGTTGGCAGAATATCAATTACTATCCAAATGAATATATATTCTTTTTTTTTAAAACGATTGATAGATTTTCTAGTCGTTTTTTGTGTGTTGGCTGTTATTTGGCCGATACTGCTACTTGTAATGCTTTGGTTATACTTTACCAATAAGGGTACCGGAATATTTTTTACGCAAGAGCGTCCGGGCAAAAATGGAAAGATTTTCAAGGTTATCAAGTTTAAGACGATGACGGATAAGCGGGATGCGAATGGTAAGTTATTGTCGGATGCTGAACGTTTAACAAAAGTGGGACGTTTTGTGCGCTCTACTTCAGTAGATGAGCTTCCCCAATTATTCAATGTATTAAAAGGCGATATGGCGTTAGTTGGTCCCCGTCCCTTACTTCCCCAATATCTTCCTCTTTATTCAAAGGAACAAGCTCGCCGACACGAAGTTCGTCCGGGCATTACGGGATGGGCTCAGGTGAATGGACGCAATGCCATCAGTTGGACAAAGAAGTTTGAACTGGACGTGTGGTATGTTGATCATTGTTCTTTTTTACTGGATTTAAAAATTATATTCCTTACAATAAAGAAAGTCTTTGTACGGGAGGGTATCAGTTCGGATACTTCCGTAACAATGGAGCCTTTTACCGGAAACAATTGAAACTTTAGATAATGTATTTATATGGTGCCAGTGGTCATGCCAAAGTGATCATTGATATATTACGTGCAAATAATGAGACCGTTGAAGCGTTGTTTGATGATAATGAAGCGATTCATAACCTTCTTGGTTATCCCGTATTACGTTCGTCGGAAGTCCGGGGACCGTTGATAATCAGTATCGGTAGTAATAACATCCGTCAGAAAATAGCAGAGAGCCTGAATGTGACTTTCGGTAGATCTTTTCATCCTTCATCAATTATATCTGATGAAACCGAGATTGGTGAGGGTACAGTAGTGATGCAAGGCGCTATTATTCAATCGGATGTTCATATTGGGAGGCATTGCATCATCAATACGGGAGCTTCAGTGGATCATGAGTGTGTAATAAAGGATTATGTGCACATCTCCCCTCATTGCACTCTTTGTGGTAATGTACAAATAGGAGAGGGTACTTGGGTTGGTGCTGGTTCAATTATCATTCCGGGTGTAAAAGTCGGTAAATGGAGTGTGATAGGTGCCGGCTCTGTTGTTACAAAAGATATTCCTGACAATGTTCTGGCAGTAGGGAACAGGTGTAAAATCATTAAAAACTTATCATAGTTTTTTTTATCATATAATTTTATGGACAAGAGAATTTATCTTTGCCTTGCTCACATGAGCGGCGAGGAGCAGGCTTTTATAAAGGAAGCTTTCGATACTAACTGGGTTGTTCCTTTGGGCCCCAACGTGAATGCTTTCGAAGATGAACTGAAACATTTTGTAGGACAGGATAAGGAAGTTGTTGCTTTGTCTGCGGGTACGGCGGCCATCCATCTGGGATTAATCCAACTTGGTGTAGGAGCCGGTGATGAGGTTATCTGCCAGTCGTTTACGTTCTGTGCGTCAGCCAATCCTGTAGCTTACCAGGGAGCTAAACCTGTGTTTATCGACAGTGAGGAGGATACCTGGAATATGGACCCTGTTTTGCTGGAAGAAGCCATCAAAGACAGAATCGCAAAGACAGGTAAGAAGCCGAAAGCTATTCTTCCTGTTCATCTTTACGGTATGCCTGCCAGGATTGATGAGATTTGCGCGATAGCCGCTAAATATGAAATCCCTGTGCTGGAGGATGCTGCGGAAGCTTTAGGTTCTGAGTTTAATGGCCGGAAATGCGGTACTTTCGGTACCTTTGGCGTGTTGTCTTTTAACGGTAATAAGATGATCACTACTTCGGGTGGCGGAGCTTTGATTGTTCCTGATGAAAGTACCAAGAAGCAGACCATGTTTTATGCTACGCAGGCTCGTGAACCTTTCCCTCATTACCAGCATGAAAAGATCGGTTACAATTACCGTATGAGTAATATTTGTGCGGGTATCGGTCGTGGTCAGATGACTGTGCTGGATGAGCATATTGCGCATCACCGCCATGTACATGCTCTTTACGAGAATGCTTTTGAAGGTGTGGATGGTATAACGTTGAAATCTAATCCTGATGGTCGTTTCAATGCTAATTATTGGCTGTCTACTATTCTGATAGATCCAGTGAAGACCGGTACTAATTATGATGAGGTCCGGCGTAAACTAGATGAGCGGGGAATTGAAACCCGTCCCTTGTGGAAACCTATGCATCTTCAGCCTGTCTATGCAACTAATCCTTGTTATGTGAATGGTGTTTCTGAACGTTTGTTTAATATGGGTTTATGTATTCCTGCCGGTCCTTGGGTGGCGGATGAAGATGTGGCTTATATTGTAGAGCAAATAAAAGGCTGTTGTATGAAGTAACTTGTAGTTTATTGTAGACAGGTTTCTACATAATTGTGGAAAAAATACTCAAAACAGGAAAATACTTTTTATACTATTCCTTGTTTAAGTGGTTGATATACAGTTAAATACTGCTTTGGTGATAGCTTTGGCATGCGTCTTGCACTATATTATGTAAGAGCTAACAAGAAATGTTTAACTTAAACAATTAGAATTATGAAAAAGTTATTTTTAGCAGTAGCATTGGTAATGGGATTGGGTACTTCAGTGGCATTTGCTAACAACATGGTATCAGACGTTGAAATCGCAACGATGATCAACGAGTTTAAACCGATTGATGTAAAAGAACTCCCGCAAGCAGTTCAGGATGCCATTAAAGAAAACTACTCGGAAGCGACCATCAAAGAAGCAGCCGTTGAAGTGGCTGAGGATGGAACTAAGACTTACAAGGTTACATTGGTGGATGCAGCCGGTACAGAGAATCCGGTCCTTTTCAATGAAAAAGGGGAAGTTCAGAAATAAGTTATATACGCAATAAAAAAGGTGCTCGCATGGGCACCTTTTTTATTATTCATATTGTATAAAGCGAATGCGGGTACCTTCACAGGCACCCGCATTTGCTTTTATGACTTATTCACTACAAAGCATTATTTTATTCTTTTGTAGCCGTATACTGGAAGTCCGTTTAGTTCTTCTTCGATGCGCAACAGTTGGTTGTACTTAGCCATGCGATCGGAACGGCTTAACGAACCGGTCTTGATCTGCCCGCTGTTGGTTGCTACGGCGATGTCGGCAATAGTGGCGTCTTCCGTTTCACCGGAGCGGTGGGAAGTAACCGTGGTATAGCCGTGGCGGTGAGCCATTTCGATAGCATCCAGCGTTTCGCTGAGCGAGCCGATCTGGTTGACTTTAATGAGGATAGAATTGGCACAGCCCATAGCAATGCCTTTGGCAAGGAACTCTACGTTTGTTACAAACAAGTCGTCTCCTACCAGCTGGCAACGATCGCCGATACGTTCGGTCAGCTTCTTCCAGCCGTCCCAGTCGTTTTCGCTCATTCCGTCCTCAATAGAGTCAATCGGGTATTTATTAATCAAATATTCCATGTAATCAATTTGCTCATCTGCAGTACGCTTCTTACCTTTCTCACCTTCGAAGATAGTGTAGTCGTACACTCCATTCTTATAGAATTCAGAGGATGCACAGTCCATACCGATTTTTACATCTTTACCCGGTTCGTAGCCTGCTGCTTTGATAGCTGCCATGATGGAATCCAGTGCATCTTCAGTACCGTCCAATGCAGGGGCAAAACCTCCTTCATCTCCTACGGCAGTGCTCAGACCGCGGTCGTGCAATACTTTCTTCAAGGCGTGGAATACTTCAGTACCCATGCGCAGGCCTTCACGGAAAGAAGGTGCACCTACAGGGCGGATCATGAATTCCTGGAAAGCAATGGGAGCGTCGCTATGTGAACCTCCATTGATGATATTCATCATGGGGACAGGCATAACGTAAGTATTTACTCCGCCGATATATCTGTATAAAGGTATGTCGAGGTAATTCGCAGCAGCCTTGGCTACAGCCAGAGAAACACCCAGAATGGCATTGGCACCCAATTTTGATTTGGTAGGAGTACCGTCCAGTTCCAGCATCTTCTTGTCAATGGCACGTTGTTCCAATGCCGACCAGCCGATGAGGGCCGGAGCAATAATGGTATTTACGTTTTCTACGGCTTTCAGAGTTCCTTTACCACCATAGCGTTTCGGATCTTTATCGCGTAATTCCAGTGCTTCGTGTTCACCGGTTGAGGCGCCTGATGGTACGGCCGCACGTCCCATAACACCACATTCCAAAACTACGTCCACTTCTACCGTGGGGTTACCGCGTGAATCGAGTATCTCGCGGGCTACAATCTTTTCAATTTTCATAATTATCTTCTTAATTTTTGTTGCAAAGGTCGCACAAATGAGGAGATGGAGCAATACCTACAAATAGTGAATATCCTTTTCGTGAATACTTATATATTGTTATTTGTGAATTATATCATATTGTAATCTATAACCTCGTATTCTCCCTCCTGCAATCTTTATTGCTTTCCTTTTGTAATCTCAAGTCTTTTTGTATCTTTGTTCCCGACCCCAAATCTATTACAAAATGAAAGTACTAACTATCCATGATCTGAGAATTATCAAGAAAAGGGCAGAAGGCACGCTCTTGCTACGCGAAGAAAGCAATGAGACGGTTGCGGCGCAATGCTGTGGGTTGGCATTGGGAACCGAGCATCTGCAAATTCTGATCTGTGGCGGTACAGGTTGCAAGGCATCCGACAGCCACATTATTGCTGAACGTCTTCAGCAAGCACTCGAGAGAAATAATATTGCCGACAAGGTGGACATTATCACTACCGGTTGTTTCGGCTTTTGTGAAAAGGGACCTATCGTAAAGATTATCCCTGATAACACTTTCTATACCCAGGTGGTTCCTGATGATGCCGACGAGATAGTCAGAGAGCATATTATCGGGGGGCGGAAGATAGAACGGCTGCTCTACATCGATCCGAAGACGGAGAAAACCGTCAGTGACTCCAAGCACATGGATTTCTATCGGAAGCAGATGCGCATCGCTTTGCGTAACTGTGGTTTCATCGATCCCGAAAACATTGAGGAATATATTGCACTGGATGGCTATATGGCATTGGCAGATAGCCTGCTCCATAAGAAGCCGGAAGAAGTGATTGACGTGATAAAACGTTCCGGACTTCGCGGACGCGGTGGTGGTGGTTTCCCTACCGGACTGAAGTGGGAGTTTGCCAATAAGCAGAAAGCCGACATGAAATATGTGGTGTGTAATGCCGATGAAGGGGACCCCGGTGCTTTTATGGACCGCTCCATCATGGAAGGTGATCCGCACTCTATTGTTGAGGCTATGGCAGTTTGCGGTTATTCCATTGGTTCTCCGAAAGGATTGGTTTATATCCGGGCTGAATATCCGCTGGCCATACAAAGATTGAAAATAGCTATAGCCCAGGCACGTGAATACGGGTTGCTGGGAAAAAATATATTCGGTACGGATTTCAGTTTTGATATTGAAATACGTTACGGTGCGGGAGCATTCGTATGCGGTGAGGAAACTGCGCTGATTCACTCTATGGAAGGAAAGCGCGGCGAACCTACCTTGAAACCTCCTTTCCCTGCCGAAGCCGGTTATCTGGGCAAGCCGACCAATGTGAATAATGTGGAGACACTTGCCAATATTCCTATTATCCTGACAAAGGGAGCGGAGTGGTTCTCTTCTATCGGTACGGAACGTTCGAAAGGGACAAAAGTATTTGCCTTGGCCGGTAAGATTAATAATGTCGGTTTGATAGAAGTGCCAATGGGTACGACACTGCGTGAGGTGATTTATGAAATTGGCGGTGGCATTAAGGGCGGAAAGAAATTCAAGGCAGTGCAGACGGGTGGACCTTCGGGGGGATGCCTGACAGAAAAGCATCTGGATACACCGATTGACTTTGACAACTTGCTGGCGGAAGGCTCGATGATGGGTTCCGGTGGTATGATTGTGATGGATGAGGATGATTGCATGGTTTCTGTGTCACGCTTCTATCTTGATTTTACGGTGGAAGAATCATGCGGAAAATGTACGCCTTGCCGTATTGGTAACAAGCGCTTGCTGGAACTGCTGAACAAGATAACCGAAGGACGAGGTACGATGAAAGATCTGGATGCACTCTCTACCTTGGGAAAGGTGATAAAAGATACTGCCTTGTGCGGGTTGGGACAGACTTCACCCAATCCGGTACTGTCTACGCTCAATAACTTCTATGATGAATATGTGGAGCATGTAAGGGATAAAACCTGTCGGGCGAAGCAGTGCAAATCATTGCTGACTTATACCATTAATCCGGAACTATGTATCGGTTGCCATCTTTGCTTTAAACATTGTCCGGCGGATGCCATTCTGGGTGATGTGCGCAAACCGCATGTCATCAATCCGGACAAGTGCATCAAGTGCGGCATGTGCATGGCACGCTGTAAATTCAAAGCAATCAATGTCTGCTAAAAACTACTGCTATGGAAGAAAAACAAATAACCCTGCAAATAGACCGCCATTATATTACCGTGCCCGAAGGCTCGACTATCCTGGAAGCTGCACGGAAAATAGGTATAGATATACCTACCCTTTGCCATATTGATTTGAAGGGTACTTGCGTTAAGAATAATCCGGCTTCGTGCCGTATTTGTGTCGTGGAGGTGGAAGGACGCCGTAATCTGGCTCCTGCTTGTGCTACCCGTTGTACAGAAGGAATGGTGGTGCGTACCAGTACCTTGCGTGTGATGAATGCCCGCAAGGTGGTGGCTGAACTGATACTTTCGGATCATCCGAATGATTGCCTTACCTGTCCGAAGTGCGGTGACTGTGAGTTGCAGACTTTGGCATTACGTTTCAATATCCGGCGGATGCCTTATAATGGTGGGGAGCTTTCGCCTCGTAAGCGTGAAGTCACTTCGTCCATTGTGCGGAATATGGATAAGTGTATATTCTGCAGACGTTGCGAGAGTGTATGCAATGAAGTGCAGACGGTAGGCGCCTTGGGAGCCATTCGCCGTGGTTTCAATACTACGATTGCTCCGGCTTTCGATAAGATGATGAGCGATAGTGAATGTACTTATTGTGGACAATGTGTAGCTGTTTGTCCGGTAGGGGCATTGACGGAACGCGATCATACTAACCGCTTGTTGCTGGATCTGGAAAATCCGGATAAGGTAGTTATTGTACAGACAGCTCCGGCTGTTCGTGCGGCTTTGGGAGAAGAATTTGGATTGCCTGCCGGGACATTGGTAACGGGAAAGATGGTATACGCTCTTCGTGAATTGGGTTTTGATTATGTATTTGATACAGACTTTGCCGCCGATCTTACCATCATGGAAGAAGGTGCCGAGATATTGAATCGCCTGACACGTTATATGAATGGGGATAAATCTGTTCGCCTGCCTATCCTGACTTCCTGTTGTCCGGCATGGGTAAATTTCTTTGAACATCATTTCCCCGATATGCTTGATATTCCTTCTACGGCACGTTCGCCGCAGCAGATGTTCGGTAGCATTGCCAAGACATTCTGGGCGGAGAAGATGGGTATTCCGCGTGAAAAGCTGGTAGTGGTATCTATTATGCCTTGTCTGGCGAAGAAGTATGAGTGCGACCGCAATGAGTTTAAGACAGATGGCAGTCCGGACGTGGATTATTCTATTTCCACCCGTGAACTGGCACGACTTATCAGACGGGCTAACATAGGTTTTACGCTACTGACGGATAAGGAATTCGATCAGCCGATGGGAGCTTCGACAGGTGCTGGTGTCATCTTCGGAACGACCGGTGGTGTGATGGAAGCGGCGTTACGCTCGGTTTATGAGATTTATACCGGACGGATATTGGAGAATGTGAACTTTGAACAAGTACGTGGCTTGGCCGGTGTGCGCCGTGCAACGATTGATCTGGATGGTTTTGAATTGAAGGTGGGTATTGCTCATGGTCTGGGTAATGCGCGTCATTTGCTGGAAGATATTCGCCATGGACGGAATGAGTATCATGTGATTGAGATTATGGCATGTCCGGGAGGCTGTATCGGTGGTGGCGGGCAACCGTTGCATCATGGCAACTCGGAAGTGTTGTATGCGCGTGCCAATGCATTGTACCGGGAAGATGCACAGAAGCCTTTGCGTAAGTCGCACGAGAATCCGTACATCAAGACTCTGTATGAGGAATATCTGGGTAAGCCGCTGAGTGAGACTGCGGAACGGTTGCTACATACGCATTATTTCAATAAGGCGATTGATTAACTTATTAAAACGGAGAAACTATGTCAGATATCAAATTAGCCTGTGACGTTGCCGAACAAGTGCGTGCTATTTGTGACAAGCATGGCAACCAGCCGGGCGAACTTATCAATATACTTCATGAAGCGCAGCATCTGCACGGCTATCTGCCGGAAGAGATGCAGCGCCTGATTGCTGCGAAGTTGAATGTTCCGGTGTCGCGTGTGTATGGTGTGGTAACATTTTATACTTTCTTTACGATGACTCCTAAAGGTAAACATCCTATTTCGGTGTGTATGGGAACGGCGTGCTACGTACGTGGTTCGGAGAAATTGCTTGAAGAATTCAAGCGCGTATTGGGCATCGAAGTCGGAGAGACGACACCGGACGGGAAGTTTTCACTTGATTGCCTGCGTTGCGTAGGAGCATGCGGACTGGCACCCGTAGTGATGATTGGAGAGAAGGTGTATGGGAGGCTTCAGGCGGTGGATGTGAAGAAGGTGCTGGAGGAACTGGAGTAGAGTGGTTCATTATTTTTCTATTTTGTCTAGTATTCCACTGATGTAGGCAATTGCTACCCCATAATTTGTCATGGGTACTTGTTGTGCACGTGCCTGTTCAATGCGATTCAGTACATACTTTCTATTGAACATACAGGCGCCACAGTGGATAATCAAATTGTATGGGGATAAATCTTCAGGAAAATCATTTCCGGAGACAATATCTATCTGTAATCCTTCACCTGCTCGTTTACGCAACAGGTGGGGGATTTTTACTCTGCCGATATCTTCTGCCAGTGGAGCATGGGTACAGGCCTCGGCTATCAATATGCGGGATTGTTCCGTTAGTCGGTCGATGGCGGATGCACTTTCTACATAATAGTGTATATCTCCCTTGTAGCCGGCAAAGAGTACGGAGAAGGAAGTGAGTCGGCTTTCAGCCGGTTTCTGTTCGTATACGGTGTGGAATACTTGCGAATCTGTGATAATTAATTTGGGGGGATTAGCAAGTGCGCATAGTGTATCTTTCAGCTTATCTGTGGTACAACTCATAATCAGGCATTTCTTGTCCAGAAGTTCGCGGATTGTCTGTACTTGGGGAAGGATAAGTCGTCCTTTAGGTGCCTGAATGTCCTGGGGCATGACTAACACTACTACATCACCTTCTGCTACGAGGCTTCCGGTGATGGTTTGTTCTCCGAAATCGGCAGGTAACTTTTCCAGAATGGCGCGGTGGATGGCTTCGATACCTGTGCCGTCTTTGGCACTGACGATGATGGGAAGTTGCCTGCAACTGACTTTTATCTGTTCTGCCAACTCTGTAGTATTGGGGCGTACATCAGCTTTGTTCAGAATCAATATGACAGGGATGCCTTGTTCCTTCAATCGTTGAAGCCATTCCTGTTCCTGTGCGTCTCCGGTTTCACAAAGCAATAGGGCTATGTCTGTTTTTCCAATAACTTTCAATGTGCGTTCTACGCGCATTTCTCCCAGCTCGCCTTCGTCATCGAATCCCGGAGTGTCAATAAGAAGGCATGGACCGAGTGGATGAATTTCCATTGCTTTTGTCACAGGATCAGTAGTAGTGCCGGGAGTGGGGGAGACAATAACGGTATCTTGCCCCGTCAAGGCATTGACAAGACTGGATTTTCCACTGTTTCGCCGTCCGAAGAGGGCGATGTGCAGGCGGTTGGCATTAGGAGTCTGATTCATTAGTCTCAATATTAAGGGGGGTAATAAATTAAAATCTGAAATCTCTTTTCCCTTCCTCTATCTCATGCAGGTTTTGCAAAGCTATTTCCCGGATTTTCGGATTCGGGATGCGCTCCATCTCTTCATGAATGAGGCGGATACCTTTCTCCCGGGTTTCGGGTGAAGCATAATCTTCCAGATATTCTTTCAGAGTCATCAAAGCATTGGGCTGACAGCAATTTGCTATCTGTCCCCGCTTGACAAGAGACATGAAACGGTCACCCGTCCGCCCTTCACGATAACAAGCCGTACAGAAACTGGGGATATGTCCCAGATCGAGCAACCAGTTTACAACTTCATCCAGTGTGCGGCGGTCGCTGATATCGAATTGGGCCGAGTTCTCTTCTTTCGTCTCCGGTACGGCATATCCGCCTACGCTGGTACGTGAGCCGCCACTGATTTGTGAAATACCTAATTCCAATACCTTGCGTCGTACAGCTTCCGATTCACGGGTGGAAATGATCATTCCGGTGTAAGGCACTGCAATGCGGATTACCGCAACGAGGCGGCAGAACATTTCATCAGAAATGGCATTGGGGAAATCTTTTGTTTCAATATCATCCGCCGGACAGATACGGGGTACACTGATTGTATGCGGTCCGACACCGAATGCCGCTTCCAGATGTTCGGCATGCATCAATAATCCTACGAAATCGTATCGATAGGTATTCAGTCCGAACAATACACCTATACCTACATCGTCGATACCACCTTCCATGGCGCGGTCCATAGCTTCGGTATGATAGGAATATTTGCTTTTAGGACCTGTGGGATGCAAGGTCTCATAATTCTCCTTGTGATAGGTTTCCTGAAAAAGAATGTAAGTACCGATACCTGCATCTCTCAGCCGGCGATAATTCTCTACCGTTGTAGCGGCAATATTCACGTTTACCCGCCGGATAGCACCATTCTTATGATGAATACCATAGATGGTCTGAATAGATTCCAGAATATAATCGATGGGATTACGTAGCGGGTCTTCGCCGGCTTCCAGTGCCAGACGTTTGTGTCCCATATCCTGCAAGGCTATCACTTCCCGGCGTATTTCTTCCTGTGATAATTTCTTGCGGGCGATAGTGCGGTTCTTTGCATGATAGGGGCAGTAAACGCATCCGTTCACACAATAATTGGAAAGGTATAACGGGGCGAACATTACGATGCGGTTGCCATATAGTTTTTGCTTAATTTCTCGTGCCAGATGGAAGATACGTTCCGTCAGGTCGGGCTGGTCGCATTCTAACAGTAGAGCGGCTTCACGATGGGACAAACCTTTGCATGAGGCTGCCTTTTCGAGCAGACTCTCAATGAGGGCACGGTTGTCTTTATTGGTGCGGGCATAGTCCAGCGTGTCCAGTATCTCCTGGTGATCGATGAACTCTTCTGCCTGCTTTGAACTTACATTATACACGTTTTTAGTGATTAGGGGTGAGTGATTAGTGATTAGTAGTCTCCTCTTTCTTTCGATATCCGGTATCCGATAACCGTCAGTTTTTCTTCTAATTGTTGTAAGCCTTCTGCAGCTTCGGCTCCCAAAGAGGCTTTGTTATCATAAAGTGAGTATTTGTTCCGTTGTTCCGGGGGAGAAAGGTTTGGCATTACTACGTTGGCTCCTGCCAGTATTCCGCGTTCTCGTCCATCCGGTGCGAGCGTTGCTAATGCTGTGGTAGAGGGTAATAACACCTTCGGATGCATTAACCGGAAGATGGAAAGAAGTTTCAGAGTCATCTCCATGCTTCCCGGCAGGCATGCTGCAAACGGGGTATCGTGGTGCGGAATAAAAGGACCGATTCCTATCATTTCAGGATGAAATTGCTCTATAAAAAGGAGGTCTTCCACCAGATGATCGGTGTTTTGTCCCGGACTGCCTACCATAATACCTGTTCCTGTCTGATATCCTATTTCTTTCAGCCATGCCAAACATTGCAGGCGTTGTCTGATAGACATCTTGTCGGGGTGCAGATGATGGTAATGCTCCTCATTATGCGTTTCGTGGCGGAGCAAATATCGATTGGCACCTGCCCGGAAAAAATGCTCGTAAGTCTCACGGGACTTTTCGCCTAATGATAGTGTGATGGCGCAATCCGGAAACTCACGACGTATAGCCGTAACAGTTTCAAGGATAAAACCATCTTTTACGGAGGATGTTTCACCACCTTGCAAGACGAAAGTCCGGAAACCGAGGGTATATCCTTCACGACAACATTCCAGAATATCCTCCCGTGTCAACTCATAACGGAGAACAGATTGATTTCCTTTCCGTATACCGCAATAATAGCAATTGTTACGGCAGTGGTTGGTAATCTCAATCAGCCCACGAATAAATACCCGATTGCCAAACTGTTCAAGTGACACCTCCCGTGCCTGCTCCTGCAGATACTTTAAAGTATCAGCGTCTTGGCAAAGGAGTAGTGCTTTATATTCTTCAGCACTTAGGCTTCGTTCACTATGCAATCGGTCAATCAGATTCTTCATGTTATTTTATTAATGGATACGCGGACGACACGAACTAAACGGACGAGCGCGGATTTTTATTTTTCGTCCGCAGATGACGCACGATAACGAGGATTTAGTTATCAATAAGCGTAGCCTTTTAAATCCGTGTTCGTCCGTTTAGTCCGCGTTGTCCGCGTACCTATTCATCAATTTCAATACGTCTTTTCCTGTTTAGCTAATTCTTGTACAAATTGACGTTTACCTGCGGCAATCTCATTGTGCGTACAAGGTCCGGTGATACAGCCACCTTCACATGCCATCACTTCTATAAATTGCCCCGGTGCTTTGCCCGATTTGGCATACGCCCGCAATGAACCGATGGTTTTCTTATCCAGATTAGCTACTTGGATGGCATTGATTTTGTCAGCTTCTTCTTTCAGATAGGCTTTTACTGCTCCCATTACGCCACCAGCCTGGGCAAATCCATGTGCCTCGCGCACGGATGCAAACGACATGGTATAAGGTTGCGATTGTTCCAACTGAATATCCAGTCCGTCCAATACTGATGCCACTTCTTCGAAAGTCATAACAAAATCCACAGCTTCATCACGCTGGGCCTCTTTACGTTTGGCTACACACGGACCGATGAAAACTACTTTAGCATCCGGATGTTTCTCCTTGGCGATGCGTGCTGCGTAATACATCGGTGAACCTGTGCCTGAAACATAAGGTTTCATGCCCGGAATATGTTTGTTTACGAGTTCGATGTAGGAAGGGCAACAGGAAGTGGTCATAAACTTCTGTCCTTCTTCCAACTTCTCTATCAATTCATGTGCTTCGTTGCTGACCGTATCCATAGCTCCCTGAGCCACTTCGATGACATCAGTGAATCCCACAGCTTTGAGGGCGCCGTATACCTGCTCAATGGTAGTCTTGAATTGTCCCAAAATAGACGGTGCTACAATGGCCACTATTTTTTCTCCTTTGCGTATCTTGTGCAGGATATCGAATACCTGTGACACTTCGAAAATTGCTCCGAACGGACAAGCGTTGAGACACTTGCCGCAATAGATACATTTGCTTTCGTCGATGTGTTCGATACCTTTCTTATCCTTGCTGATAGCTTTCACCGGACAAGCCTCTTCGCAAGGTACGGGGATATAAACAATAGCATGATAAGGGCAGCTTTTGTGGCAAATTCCACAACTGATACATTCATCATGATCTATCCATGCCTGTCCGCTTTCTTTTACATGGACAGCTTTTTTCGGACAGTTGGTCTGGCAGCTACGGGCAGTACATCCGCGGCAAAGGTTGGTGATTTCGTAATTGATTTGTACACAGGCGGAACATGCTTCATCAATCACACACATGATGTTATCTTTCGGCGTTCCGTTTTCTGCACGGTCCAGTGCATGTGCTGCATACTCTGATAATGGGGTTAATTCATCTTTTTCATCTTCCATATCCAGTCCCAGTAACGGCAGTGATTTGTATTTCCATACGGCGCGTTCTTTATGTACGCAACAGCGTCCTGCATGCTTTGACCTTCTTGGACTCAATTCAATGGGAAGACGGTCTATTTTCTCTACAAGTTCGTTATCCCTCCACAGTTTTACCAGCTCTGTCAGCAATCTGTGACGGACGATCATAATATTGTTGGTAAATGCCATAATATTTATTATCGGATTAGTTAGTCGGTGATTACGGTGCAAAGATAATGAAAAGTTATAGTTTCTATGAACCTTTCTACCCTCAATATGCTTATCTTTGTATCAGAATAAAAAACGAAATTGATGATGAAAGACTTTATTTACTATGCACCCACACAGGTTGTGTTTGGAGCATTATCGGAAGAAAAAACAGGGAAATTGGTGAATCAATATGGCGGCACTAAAGTTCTGGTACATTATGGCGGACAGAGTGCAGAGCGTTCCGGTTTGCTGGATAAAATATGCCGGGCATTGGAGGCAGAAGGCATTGCTTACGTAAAACTGGGCGGGGTGGTTCCTAATCCACGTTTGTCGAAAGTGCACGAGGGTATTGAACTGTGCCGGAAAGAAAAGGTTGATTTCATTCTTGCTGTAGGTGGCGGTAGTGTGATCGACTCTGCGAAGGCGATTGCTTTCGGTGTACCTTATGAGGGTGAAGTATGGGACTTTTATATGGGACGAGTCCATGCGAAAGCTTGTCTGCCGGTTGCTACCGTGCTGACAATTCCTGCTGCGGGGAGTGAAATGAGTAACAGCACCGTGATAACTAATGAGGACGGTGATTTGAAAAAAGGTTATTCCAATAACCTGTGCCGTTGCAAGTTTGCTGTGATGAATCCGGAACGGACTTATACATTGCCCAGCTATCAGACAGCTTGTGGTGTAACGGATATTATGATGCATACTATGGAACGCTATTTCTCTCATGATGACGATATGACGGTGACTGATGCCATTGCTGAAAGTATTCTCCGTACGGTAAAAGATAGCGTTTTTGAAGTACTGAAGGAACCGGAGAATTATGTACATCGTGCCCAAATTATGTGGGCAGGTAGCTTGGCACACAATGACTTGACGGGATGCGGAACAACCGGTGACTGGGCAACGCACCAGCTTGAACATGAACTGAGTGCACTATTCGATGTAGCACATGGTGCAGGTCTGGCAGCTCTTTGGGGAAGCTGGGCACGCTATGTCTACAAGGAGAATGTAACCCGTTTCGCTCAGTTTGCCGTGAATGTGATGGGTGTAACGAATGATTTCAAATCACCCGAACATACCGCTTTGGCAGGTATTGAAGCCATGGAAGATTTCTATCGCGCAATTGGAATGCCGGTTAGTATTTGCGAGCTGATAGGGCGACAGGCCACTGACGAAGAAATCAAACTTATGGCTGATAAATGCAGTTCCGGTGGTAGTGCAACAACCGGAAATTTGAAGGTTTTACATCGCGATGATATGGAAAATATCTATCGGATGGCAAATAGATAACGGATTTTTTATTGTTTTTCTGACAAATTCTTGTTATCTTAGGAGCATATATCAAATTGGGGGGTAGTAAAGAAAGTCCTGACCCACAGGCAAAGAATATGAGAATACATTTTGAGATTAGAGAAAAACTACCTGAAATTATCGAAGAGATCCTGAATTGTGAGAGATGGACAACTTTAGTAAAAGAGGATATTTCAGGCAGAAAGTTGGTTGTCATCCGTGATCCGAATTACAATTCGGAGGCGACAGTAGAAATCTATGCCCGCGAGATTATCATCAAGACGGCATGGTCAAACTACACGTATCGCTTGTTTGTTTTGGGCGATAATGTTTGGTGTGAGTACAATGGTGCTTATCGTGGACTGCTGGAACAAAATCTATTGCCTACCATTACTCCCAGGGAAGGTTTGTTGGAGTCCGAGGTATTGGATAGTTCTTTGTACGGGAGTGAAAAGAGGAAACTTAGAGAGTATGCTGAAGACAATTTGAAACTGAAAAAATTCCGACGCGAGAACTTTAATGAAGATCGTACAGGTGTGGCTCATTTCGACCATCCCAAGAGGGTATATGACGAATTTATTAAAGAAGATTACGTAGTCCCATCTTCCGACAAATAACGAGGTAGGAAGATGATCATCAGTGCCAGTCGCAGGACGGATATACCTGCTTTTTATTCGGAGTGGTTTCTCAACCGGATAAAAGAAAGGTATGTTCTGGTGCCTAATCCGTATAATCCTAATATGATCAGCAGGGTCAGCCTGGACCCTGCTGTTATTGATTGTGTTGTCTTTTGGACGAAGAATCCTGCACCGATGATTGATAAACTGGACAGATTGCAGAACTATAAATACTATTTCCAGTTTACACTGAATCCGTACGGAACGGAACTTGAAAGTAAACTGCCGCCACTTCAAAAGCGTATAGATACATTCAAACGCCTTTCTGATAAAATAGGAAGGGAGAAAGTGCTGTGGCGATATGATCCTATTCTTACGAACGAACAATACACAGTTACTTTTCATCAGGACAAATTTGCTGAAATGGCATTTGCTTTGCATGATTATACTGAAAAGTGCATGTTGGGTTTTATTGATCATTATCCACATGTGCGTGCCTCTCTCCGTGAATTTCATATCGAGCCGTTGATAAAGGAAGATATTGATTCAATGGCCATTTCATTTAAGAAGACTGCGGATGAATGTTCGATGGAGTTAGATACTTGTACAACGAAGGTCGACTTATCTCATTGGGGTATTTCGAGTGGAGTATGTGTTGACAATAGGTTGATTGAACGAATTATCGGATATCCTATTGCTGCCCGTAAAGATAAGAATCAGCGGGAAATTTGCCGTTGTGTGGAAAGTATTGACATCGGCACTTATGAAAGCTGCCTCAATGGCTGTATTTATTGTTATGCCATTAAAGGTAATTATAATACGGCGAAATTTAACCGGAGTAAACACGATAAGGATTCTCCGATGCTAATCGGGGAAGTGGATAAGGATGCAGTTATTAAAGAACGGGAAATGAAGAGTCTGCGTACCGATCAGCTTTCTATGTTTTATTAAAAAATCATTCTGACCGGAAACAATTACTGCTTGGATTGTTGTACCTGATAATTAACTTATAATTTAGTATATCCTTAAAATAAAAGGTATGGAGAAAGAGACTGAACAAGAATTAATAAAAAGAATGATTGGTTTTCAGAAGGAGGAAATAACATCGAGTATTATATACCAGAAGTTAGCGACAAAGGAAAAGGATCCTCATAACCGGGAGATATTGCAACGTATTGCGGAGGATGAAAGTAGGCACTATGCCACATTGCGAGGCTATACTCATCAAGATGTCAGTCCTAATCGTTTTGAAATTTTCTTTTATGTATGGTTAGTGCGTCTGCTGGGTGTCACGTTTGCCGTTCGTCGTCTGGAACTGGGAGAGAAAGAAACGAGTGGGGTGTATTCCCAATACCCGAGTATGGAACACTTTGCCGAGATGGCGCGGGATGAGCAGCACCATGAAGAAAAGCTTATTGAAATGATAGATGAGGAGCGCTTGCAATATATGGGTTCGGTAGTCTTAGGACTGAATGATGCCTTGGTGGAGTTTACCGGAGCATTGGCAGGTTTCACACTGGCACTGAATGATACGAAACTGATTGCGCTGACCGGCAGCATTACAGGGATTGCAGCGGCACTTTCTATGGCTTCTTCCGAATACCTTTCCACTAAATCAGAAAAGACTCATAATAAGCGTCCGGTTAAGGCGGCTATTTATACGGGGATAGCTTATATCATAACCGTAGTGGCTTTGGTAGGTCCGTTTATCTTATTGTCAAGTCCTGTTCTGGCTTTATGCATCATGCTGGTGATGGCGTTGCTGATTATAGCCTTTTTCAACTATTATTATGCCATTGCCCGTAATGAAAGCTTTAAACGCCGTTTCACGGAGATGGCGGTGTTGAGCTTCTCCGTGGCCGGAATCAGTTTTCTGATAGGTTATTTGCTGAAGACAGTGACAGGAGTAGGGGGATAGGGATATCCGAATACCAGACTCCCCTTAGATATCCTCAGTGTACAACTGACTGCCCGAACGAAATTTACTTTTCATGAAACGTACCAGTGATGCCGGATGACGGATACTCCTGAAGCCGATGAGGTCTACACCTATGAATGGGCTATGAATAGTGTTGCGGTAAGCAGACTATTGATAGGAGAATGATCTGAAAAAGCCCTGAAGTGCGAAACTTCAGGGCTTTTGTATTATTGTCAATCGATGAAAAATCAACTGAATTATATCTTGGAACTGTGCAGTTTTTTATAAAGTTCTACACGTTCGGCTATTTCAGCTTGAGATAGATTGGCCGGAAGCTCAATTGTTGTTCGTGGAGTAATTGCTACAAGAATAACTTCTCCAACTTTTTTCTTATGCTCTTTAAGAGCGTTTTCTGCTAACTGATTGGTCTCTGGTCGGACAATACTCTTTTTCATCATATCGAATTGTTTTTAAGTTTTCATTTTCGCTGGGGCTAATTGGCAGGTTGCTAAAAGGAACTCATTGTTCAATGTGGTTATCACTTCTTTTACGCTGCGTATTTTTTCAGAGAGAAAAGCATTGCTGCCTGCAAATGCGTATCCTCTTTTCATATTTCCTTTGGCCGCATTATACAGTGCTTTGATGATGCAGTAGGGACTTTTCTGATAGTCACACGTCTTGATGCAATGGAACGAGCAACATTTGGGCTTTTCCTGTCCTTTCTCTACATTGCGGATAAATTCTCCGTCAATGGCTCGTCCGGGCATTCCTACGGGACTTTCAATAATGAGAACGTCTTCGGGTTTAGAGTGGATATAAACCTCTTTGAAGGTTTGTGAAGCATCGCACTCTTGGGTTGTTACAAAAATGCTTCCCATTTGTACGGCTGAAGCTCCCAATTGCATAAACCGTGCAATATCTTCGCCTGTAGAGATTCCGCCTGCGGCAATTACAGGAATATCTTTTCTTTCCTTATAGCTCATTGCAATTGCTACAACCTCCGGTATCAAAGATTCCAAAGCGTATTTCTCATCTTGTATCTGCTCTTTCTTAAAGCCCAGATGTCCTCCGGCTTTAGGACCTTCTACTACTATGGCATCGGGCAAATAATCAAAGTTTTTCTGCCATTTGTCACATATAATCTTGGCTGCTCTTGAAGAAGATACGATGGGTACCAGCTTTGTTCTACTTTCCGGTGTCAGGTATAGGGGTAGATCGAGGGGAAGTCCTGCACCGGCAAAGACTACATCGATTTTTTCGTTTATGGCAGTGCGTACCATCTCTGCATAATTAGAAAGGGCCACCATGATATTTACTCCGATGATTCCTTTTGTTTTTTGGCGGGCTTTTCTGATTTCTTCTTTGAGTCCGCAAATGCACTTTTCGGTATAGTTGCCTTTGCCTTTAGGGTACAGCAGACCTAAACCTGCACATGAAATAACACCAATGCCGCCTTCGTTGGCTACGGCTGATGCCAAGCCGGACAATGAGATTCCGACTCCCATTCCACCTTGTATGATAGGTGTTTTTATTTCTATATTTCCAATAAAAAATGGCTTCATAAAACTGATATTGTAACAAGACTGTAAGCGGATAAATATACTTCCGGGTATTCTATTCGTTTAGCGATGTTCTTTTTTTTGTATTGCTGTTTTAGTTGAAAAAAGACAAGAACAGAAGTTTGATCTTCTGCTCTTGCTTGTGGGGTAGACATTAATAACGTCTGGAATTATAGCCGTTGTTACGGGGTCTTTCTTCACGAGGACGGGCGATGCTTACTGAAATAGTCTTCTGATCGTATTCAGCTCCGTTAAGTTCGTCAATTGCTTTTTGTCCATCTGTGTCGCTTGTCATTTCGACAAAACCAAATCCTCTGGATCTTCCTGATTCTCTGTCCATGATAACTTTAGCTGAAGAGGTTTCTCCATACGCTGAGAATAATTCGTTCAAGTCAGCATCATTTGTGCCAAAGCTTAAACCTGAAATGTAAATGTTCATTAGAAATTTTAATTAAATAAATATTAGTGTAAGAGTGAGGGGATAATTAAAGGAGAGGTCTGCTTAATAAGGATAAAAAGAAGAACTATACGATAACGATTCGTAACTCAAACTGCGACAAAGGTAATACAATAGTTGGGAATGGCAACTTTTAATTCGTGATTTATTAATAAAAAAGCGATAATTGTTGTTTATTAGCATTAGAGGGCTTAAAACTCTATCTTATATAGGACGTGGCGGAGCAGAGGGTGGCCGGATTCCACGAGCGGGTGATCGAATTCTTTAGTTTTTACCATACCTATCTTTTGCATCACACGTTCCGAACGCTTGTTGGGGAGTGAGGTAAAGGAGTATAATTCTTTGAGTTTCAATACAGTCTTAGCATACTCCAGGCAGGCTAAAGCTGCTTCTGTGGCGTATCCCTTGTTCCAGACTTCGGGAATCAGTCGCCAGCCTATTTCTATGGCGGGAGCAAAATCTACATCGAATGTAACTCCATGCAATCCTACATAGCCGATAAACGAGTGATCTTCTTTCTTTTCTACTGCATACAGCCCGTATCCTTTGGCGGTAAATTCTTGTTGGATACGGTGGTAGAAATCAAGAGTCTCCTGATAAGATAGCTTTTTGAGAAAGAATTCCATTACCTGGTCGTTGCTGTTTATTCCGGCAAAGACAGGAATATCTTCTTCTTTCCAATCGCGTAGAATCAGACGCGGAGTTTCCATGTATGTATTCATCTTGTTGATGCTTTATTCGTTATTATATTGAAAATTACATAGGTTTTGAATTTGGGGCACAAATTTAGGTAAAACTGTCGTATTATGAAACTTCTTGGCTATCTTTGCGCGCTGAAAACCTTGAGTGGTTTTCTTTATAAAAGAGTTCTGTATGCAAAATTTGGTAAAGAAGGAGTATAAGATTCCTTTTATTCTGGTAACTTCCCTATTCTTCTTATGGGGATTTGCACATGCGATATTAGATGTGCTGAACAAACACTTTCAAGATGTGCTGGTTATTACGCGTGCCCATTCGGCATGGGTACAGGTCATGTTCTACCTTGGTTATTTCGTGATGGCTATTCCTGCCGGACTGTTTATCAATAAGTACGGTTACCGGAAAGGAGTGGTTTTCGGTCTGTTGCTTTATGGCATAGGTTCCCTGCTTTTCATTCCCGGAGAATATTGGATGTCTTTCAACTTTTTTCTGTTCTCCCTGTTTGTCATAGCCTGTGGCTTGGTTTTTCTGGAAACAGCGGCTAATCCTTACATGACGGAATTAGGCGACCGGGAAACGGCTGCCAGTCGCCTGAATCTGGCGCAGTCATTCAATGGATTGGGTTGTATTTGCGGTCCGCTTATCGGGGGATTGCTATTGTTCTCGGAAGGGGGCGAAAGCAATATATCATTGCCTTACACACTGATGGGGATCGTTGTATTGGGAGTTGCTCTGG
Source organism: Bacteroides sp. AF39-11AC (assembly GCF_003474285.1). Classification (NCBI taxonomy): domain Bacteria; kingdom Pseudomonadati; phylum Bacteroidota; class Bacteroidia; order Bacteroidales; family Bacteroidaceae; genus Bacteroides; species Bacteroides sp. AF39-11AC. The sequence goes on from NZ_QROH01000006.1 coordinate 225,359, forward strand.
TATTCTATAAGATACGCCTGCCGGAGATTGTTCATGAAGCTGATGAAGAAGAAGTCGGAGAAAACGGTGCACGCGGGCTTTGGTCGCACAAGCTGTTTATCTTCGGTATTATCAGCCTGTTTTGCTATGAGATTGCAGAAATATCAATCAACAGCTTCTTTATCAATTATGTGGTGGATGACGGCTGGATGAATGCCCGCGATGCATCTGTAGTACTTTCGTTCGGTGGTCTGGGACTGTTTATGTGCGGACGTTTTGCCGGTAGCTGGATTATGCGGTATATCCGGGCAGAAAAAGTGCTGTTCGTTTGTGCAATAGGAACGGTGGTCAGTACGTCTTTGGTAGTTCTTGATCTGGGCATTTTGTCATTAATAGCTCTTTTTCTGGGATATGTGTTCGAAGCTATTATGTTCCCCACGATTTTCGCTCTCTCATTGAGGGGATTGGGTAACTATACGAAGCGTGCGTCTTCTTATCTGATGATGTCCCCCATCGGAGGAGCGGTAGGACCGCTCATGATGGGGTATGTGGCTGATCAGACCAATATGTCTTTCTCTTTTATCGTTCCGTTGCTTTCGTTTATCGTGGTGTTGCTTTATGCCTGGAAAGTAAAGCAACGTTCGTTTTGTTAATATCCGAACTTTTCCGTAGCCTTTTCCATCTGTTCGATGATGGCTACTCCAAAGGGACAGTTCGTTTCACATTGTCCGCACTGAATGCATTCCGAGGCATGATGCGAGAGCGTCTTGTAGTGTTCGCGTACTGTTTCGGGTATTTCATTCTGGGCAATGGTTAGGTTATAGTACTTGTTTACACTCGCTATATCAATTCCTACCGAGCAAGGGGCGCAATGTCCGCAATACATACAATGTCCCTGCCAGCTAAACTTTTCCAGACCTGCCATAATTGGGGTGTAATCTTTTTCTTCTTTAGTAGCATTACACCAGTTGATTGCAGCTTGCATCTCATCGCAACTTTTGCAACCGACCATTACGGAAGCAACAGCCGGACGGGTTAGCGCATACTCAATGCACTGCACTGGTGTCATAGCTTTGCCAAAGGGAGAGTTCGTTTCACTCAGTAAGTCTCCGCCGCCATAGGCTTTCATTACATCCAGACCTACACCTTTCTGCTCACAAAGTTCATAAAGTTTTTCACGTTCCGGATCTATATTTTCAAGGGAATGGGCATAACTTTCATCAGCCCATAAATCATCTACATTTTCGCTGGGTGGTTGCAAATCGTAACAGGGATTGATGGAGAACATCAGTACTTCAATCAATCCACTTTCTACAGCCAACTTTGCCACAGTAGGGTTGTGACTGCTTAGTCCGATATGGCGAATTTTACCTTCTTCTTTCAGACGCAGGGCCAGTTGGATGACAGGACCATTGAATACTTCATGGAAATCTTCTTCACTATCTACGTAGTGAATCATACCAATATCAAGGTAATCCGTATGAAGACGTGTCAACTGGTCTTCAAAGGAGGCAATTGTTTTTTCTACATCACGGGTGCGCAGATACTGATCGTTTTCCCAAGTAGTACATAGATGTCCCTGAATGATAAACTGTTGCCGGCGTCCGGTCAATGCCTTGCCGATATTACTGCGCAGATCGGGATTTGAGGTATACATATCGATAAAGTTAATTCCTTCACTGATGGCGAAGTTCATTTCCGAATGTACCTGTTCTTCCGTCTTTCCCATAAAACCTTCACAGCCCAGCGCGATGACACTAACTGATAGTCCTGTATTTCCTAATATTCTGTATTCCATGATATTTTAAATTTTTAGTATGTTTTTGCGAAGTTACTAATATTAAAGAAAACGTTCCCGTTTTAATCCGAATAAATTTGCACTGATAAATAGTCGGAATGGATATATGAAAGCTTGGGACGATTGAGATGAAGACTATTTATTTTATAATTATCCGGAAAAACGGAAACACTTATTGATGATATGGTTTTATGAAGGTCCATTTTTATATAGTTATAGGAGATTTTAAGAAAGTTATCCGAAGGCATGTTTCAGTCTTTCCAAACCTTTAGCCAACTGTTGACGTGGACAGGCAATATTGATACGGATAAAATTGTCTCCGTCTTCCCCGTACATACTGCCTTCATTGACCCAGACCTTTTCTTTTTTCAGTAGAGCCGTCACGATTTCTTCTGATGACTTCTTCAACACCGAACAATCTACCCATACCAGATAAGTACCTTCTAATTTAAGTACGGGGAAATCCGGTAGATGTTCATTGAAATAGTTTTTCAGATACTGATAATTGGTAAATAGATAACTTTTTAGTTCTTCCAGCCATTCTTCCCCTTCATTGTAGGCGGCTATCAATGCTTCCACACCGAATGGGTTCACATCACAAACCTCATTGATATTGGTGGCTTTATCTATTTTCCTGCGTATATTGGCATCAGCGGAAATGATGTTTGCAATCTGAAGTCCGGCCAGGTTAAAAGCTTTGCTGGGTGATGTGCAAGTGACGGAGTGCATCAGGAACTCTTCAGAAAGGGATGCAAAAGGTGTATAAGTATATCCCGGAAAGACCAGTTCACAATGTATTTCATCTGACACTACCTGTACATCATTCCGGAGGCAAATCTCACCGATACGTATTAATTCCTGTTTGCTCCAGACTCTTCCGGCCGGATTGTGCGGATTACACAACAACAGTAATTTTACTTTCGGGTCTGCCGCTTTCTTCTCCAGATCGTTAAAATCAATCCGATAGGTGTTATCCTCATAGATCAATGGATTGGAAATCATCTCGCAACCATTATTACGGATGGAAGAAAAGAAACAATTATACACCGGAGTCTGCACCAGGACTCTATCACCGGGATCCGTCAGGGCTTTTATGACTGCTGACAAAGCCGGTACTACTCCAGTTGTATAGATCATCCATTCTCTCTCTATTTTCCAATTGTGACGTCTGTCGAACCAGTGGATTACCGCATGATAATAGCTGTCAGGTACGCGGACATAACCGAAGATACCATGTTCTACTCGCTTTTTCAGTGCTTCTGTTACGGCTGGGGCTGTACGGAAATCCATATCGGCTACCCACATTGGCAATATGTCGGCATCATTGGCAGAATCCCATTTGTAGGAGTTCATACCCCGGCGTGGAATGATTTCATCAAAATTGTATTTCATATCTAATCAGTCAAAACAGGTTTGGTCGTCCCATAATTTCAATTCACAGTTGCCCGGTGCTTTTATATTCTCATCCAGGATTATAGCTCCGAAACTTTCGGCAGTGATACTTCCTGTACGTGGATTTTTTACACTGTGAACCGGACTATGGATAGTGGCCTGCACACTACTATATTCAAAAGCGAGGTCTGCATCTTCTGTCATCGTGCAGTTTTCCATAATCAGATCGTGAGCATAGCAAAGCGGCTGTGTACCTGAAATCTTGCAGTTCACCAGACGCAGATTTCTGGAATGCCAGCCTAAATATTCCCCATTCAATACAGAGTCGTAAACCGTCACGTTTTCCGTATTCCAGAAAGCATCCTTTGAATTGATTACCGCATTACGGATTTCTACGTTTTTGCAGTATTGGAAAGAGTAGTTACCATTCATCTCAAAGTCATTAATCCTGATATTTTCACCGTGTACAAACAGGTAATCACCTCTGTCTACTTTTACATTCTTCAACTCTGCATTCCGGCAAAACCAGAGGGTTTCCAGTGCATAGGGCAGTTGTACGTTTTCCAGCCGGATACCATCCATTTCACGGAACATCTTCGGCGCTTCTACCAAAGTGTCTGTCATTTGCAGATTATTGGAATACCAGAGGGCAGCACGTGCTCCTTCCGTAAACAGGCAGTTTTTCACAACGAAACCATCGTTATGCCAGAAAGGATATTTTCCTTCGAAACGGCAATTTACAGCTTCGATATTACTACATTCTTTCAGGGCAGATTCACCGGTATGGATTGTTACGTTTTCCAGATGAAGATTGTGAGTGGCGAACAAAGGGCGTTCACCTTCGTAATGAGTGTCTTTAATTAGTTCCATTATTCAAGTTTTTTTGCTTGTTGTTTATTAAATGATTGATTGTCTTTTTCTATATTGCAAAAATACGGCGGAAATGGGTTACTCCTTGTAGACGGATTACGGACATAATAACCCGGATTACAGATTCTGTTTGTCGGGTACAAAAGGGGCTGCATCGGAAGATAAATTCATGTTTCTCATTATCGTTTAGAACATGAATTTGACTCGGATGCAGCCTCTTATAATAACTGGTTTTATGAATTAACGAAACGATTTGCGGTAAATCTCCACGCAGTCTTCGTGTTTCAATTCGTAAGGGTTGGCAAGGAATAATCCGCCCATTGTTTCCTTGGCATTGGTGGCAAGGGTATCAAATTCATCGGGCGTAAATCCATAATCACTCATTTTCAGGTTTGCCACTCCACAAGCTTCCTGAAGTTTTACCAGCATGGTGATAAAGTCTTCCGGTTTATCAGCATTCGGCATACCCATTGCTTGTGCCATTTTGATGAATCGTTCATCACAGGCATGCTTCTCTATAAAGAATTCATAGAATGCTTTGGAGATCATAATCAATCCGGCACCATGTGGCAGCTCCTGATGATAAGCGCTCATTGCGTGTTCTAAAGAGTGTTCGGCAGTAGTGCTACAAAAGGTCATTACCGCACCGGACAGATTATTGGCGAATGCGACTCTTTCACGAGCCTCCATATCAGCTCCGTTGGCAACTGCACGCGGTAGATATTTAGCTACATTTTCAATAGCGGTCAATGCATACATATCGCTCATCAGACTGGCAGTTTTAGAGATATAACATTCTGTAGAGTGGAACAGCGCATCAAATCCCTGATAGGCCGTGAACTTAGGCGGAACAGATTTCGTCAACTCCGGATCGACAATAGACAGAACCGGGAAAAGTTCATCATAACCGCCGAAGCCTATTTTCTCATTGGTCTCATCATTGGTGATAACGCCCCATTGATCTGCTTCGGAACCTGTTCCGGCAGTGGTGGTAATGCAAACCAGGGGTAGGGGCTTGTTTACCATCGTTTGTCCTTTTCCGGTTCCACCACTGATGTAATCCCATACATCGCCGGGATTCGTAGTCATGAATGCCATCGCTTTGGAGGCGTCCATTACGCTTCCACCACCCAGGGCAACTAAAAAGTCGCAATTGTTTTCCTTGGCAAAAGCGGCTCCCGCCATTACGGTCGATTTTAACGGATTGGCTTCTACCTGGTCAAATACGGCAGTTTCAACACCTGCTTGCTGGAGTTCGGCTTCTACTGTATTCAGATATCCGTTATCCTTGGTAGAGCGACCGTTTGAAATAACAATCATTGCTTTCTTTCCGGGCAATTGCTGATTGTGAAGTTCCTTCACCATACCGGTACCAAACAAGGTGCGGGTAGGAATGTAAATTCTAAAATGACTCATTCTTCTTCTTTTTTTAAATCCTATAAATTATTCTATTTCTTTTCCCATTTCATAAGCTTCCCGTAGGGCTGGTTTATCTTTTATTTCACCTACATGCCAAACTCCGGTTCCATACACAACTCCTTTGATGGTTGGACTTTCCAGGCAATCCAGAAATCCCTGGAAAGTGTCCACGGTACGTTCCATTAGTTTCCGATCATCTTCGGCAGCGGTTACTATGAAATAAAATTCCTTATTCTTCATTTCCGTATAGAGGCCACAGCAACGGTCTATCAACGTTTTCATCTGTGCACTCATCGTGTAGAAATAAACGGGTGTAGCCATAACTATTACATCGGCTGCCACCATCTTCTCTATAATCTCTGCCGCATCATCTTTCTGCGGGCAAGGTTTTCCGTGCAGGCTACATGTGCTGCATCCTGTGCAATAATGGATTGTCTTGTCACGCAGGAAAAACTTTTCTGCTTCGTTACCACTTTCAATTGCTCCTCGCATAAATTCGTCGCAAAGGGTATCAGAGTTTCCGCCACGACGAGGGCTGGATGATAAAATCAATACTTTCTTAGTCATAATCATTTTATATTATAAAGTTAAAACCACTTCTTATTTCTTATGCAGCCATTTCCATTCTGATTTGCCTTGCGGATTGTGTGGCACGTATTCTTAATACGACGAATACAATGCTTAAAACAAGGAATATCAAAGAGCCGATGACGGAATAACGCGTATTGAAGAAGGTGATAAACAATCCGCAGACGGCTGCACCTACTGTAGTACCGAGATTGGCAGACAACAAATACAGTCCGTTGGCAAAATCCGGTGCTTCGGGAGCTGCATGCGTTATCATGTATTGCATGGTGTTCTGTCCGTATCCCGCCAGAATCCCCAGGATCAGAATGATAATTGCCATTGCCATAAGCCATTCCCCAAAAGCGAATACTCCTATATAAAAGGCCAGTAGTGCCAAAGGAATCATTATCATACTACGTACCGGATTGACCGCCAGTTGCTTTCCGCCTATTACATTTCCTATTATATTGGCCAGTCCATAAATCAGTAGCATTGTACTGATTACGGTGTACGAAACCCCGGTGATTGTCTTCAAGTAATCAGACATATAGCTGAAGAATCCGAATAAGGCTCCGTTAATCAGCGTGATAGCGAGAATGGAGTACCAGACTACTTTCTTTTTTAATATACTGAGTTGTGTACCGTAGGACAGTTTCTCTTTGACCGGCATGGAAGGTACAAACAGGATGGTTGCAACCAGTACCAATGCATTTACAACGGTGAAGAATAACATGCCCATTGAATACGAAACTTCGCTTGCAATGTAGCTCGTCACCGGCACCCCCAGCACCATACCTGCTGATACGCCGATGAATACTTTTGCTACTGCTTTTGGTGCCTTCTCCTTACTGACAGATGCTGCCGCTACCGTGAAAGCCATAGATACATATACCGGATGAAGGAATGCCGGAAGTGCACGGGATATCAGCAATGCCGTAAAATTAGTGGTCATCATGGAGATGATATTACTTAATGTAAATAATCCCAGTGCCAGTACCATCACTTTTTTCCGGTTGATACCCGAAAACAGTAAAGGAGTGATGGGAGCGGATATTGCTACTACCAGTGCAAATATGCTGACCGTCCAACCTGCTTCCGGAACAGTTACTTGAAAGTTCTCGGCTATCAGGGGCAAAATTCCAATCACACCCATTTCGGTATTGATTATTCCGAATACACCGGTTGTGAGGATGAATACAAGTAGGGTGCTTGAATTGAGTTTGAATTTATTCTTCATATATTTCTTTTTTGTACTGCAAAGGTCGGGGAAATGCAGTGATTCCTTTGTAGATAAATTACGGATATGATAACCCCAAATACAGTTTCTTCAGATTGATATAGTGAATTTACAAAATATACTCCTTTCTATATGGTTATGAACTAAATTGATACGCGGACAAGGCGGACGAACGCGGATTTTATAAGGCTGAAAGCCTGAGATTACATAGCGTAGGGCAACGCCCTACGTGATTATGTATATCTCTATTTAAGCCCTGAAAGGGCGCAATCAAGCATACACGCTTTATCTCGCCCTTTCAGGGCTCAAAAATGGGGATGTATATTACGTAGGGCGATGCCCTACGCTATATAATGCAAGCCTTTCAGGCTTAAAATTCAGCCCGATAAATTATCATTTAGCTCATTATTTTCCTGTTTTGAATTAATTCCGCCAACAGATAAAGAAGCCTCTTTCCTGAAACTTGTACCCTTATTACGGATATGACAACCCCAATTACAGATACCTGATTTCTCAATCGAAATAATTTCTATCTTTGTTGCAGTTCAAATACTTATGAATATGGATAGAGTTATAAAATTAGATAATGTAGATCACTATAACAGTCTCTACGGATTGGAAACCCTGCATCCTCTGGTGAGTGTGGTGGATCTTACCAAAGCAACCAAATCGGTTAATCATATCCAAATGACTTATGGCCTTTATGCACTCTTTCTGAAAGGAGCTAAGAACTGTGATATCAAGTATGGTCGCCAGCATTATGACTATCAGGAAGGAACTATCGTTTGCTTTGCTCCCGGTCAGACTGCCGGAGTAGAGATGCTGAATGATGTAGTGCAGCAAGAAGTGTACGGCATCCTCTTTCATCCCGACCTGATTCGCGGAACCTCCCTCGGAAAGACAATAAAGGATTATACTTTCTTCTCTTATTCAGTAAGCGAGGCTTTGCACCTGTCCGATCAGGAAAAAGAGACCGTGATGGATTGTCTGAAAAAGATCAGCATCGAGCTGGAGCATCCTATCGATAAGCATAGTAAAGCATTGATTGCCATGAATATCGAGCTTTTACTTAATTACTGTATGCGGTTCTATGAACGCCAGTTCATCACCCGGAGCGGCATCAATAAAGACTCTCTTACCAAGTTTGAGCAACTTCTGGATGAATATTTCAGAAGCAATCTTCCTGTGCAGGATGGTTTGCCGTCCGTGAAATACTTTGCGGATAAAATCTATCTCTCGCCCAATTATTTTGGTGACATGATTAAGAAAGAAACAGGTATGACACCTCAGGAACATATTCAGATGAAAGTGATCGAACTGGCTAAAGAACATATCGTTGAAACGGACGAGACAATCAGCGAGATTGCTTACACCTTGGGATTTCAATATCCGCAACACCTCAGCCGCCTGTTCAAAAAACGTGTCGGCTGTACGCCCAATGAATATAGACTGCAAAATGTACAGTTTTGAAAAAGGATATATTGAACATAGAGACCGTACACCAGTGCAATTGCTGTTTGGGAAATAAGACCTTACATCCGTTGGTGAGCGCCATTGATTTATCTAAAGCCAATGTGATGCAGCGTACTATCAAGTTCGATTTCTACACCATCTTACTGTTGGAATGCGAATGTGAGGATTTCATCTACGGGCGTAAGTATTACGACTATTCCAATGCAACAATGATTTTCCTGACTCCGGGACAATTCATCAATATCAACGAAGGAAAGGCATTTCCCCCAAAGGGCTGGTTGTTGGCTTTTCATCCCGACTTGCTTTGCGGCACTTCATTGGGGCGGAACATTAAGAATTACTCTTTCTTTTCTTATCACCTGAATGAAGCGTTGCACCTTTCCTTGCGCGAAAAGGATAAAGCAATTGAATGTATGTACAATATTGATAAGGAACTGCAACATGCAATAGACTGTCATAGCAAGACCTTGATTGCAAGATATATAGAACTTCTGTTGGATTATTGTTCCCGTTTCTATGACCGTCAGTTTATCACTCGGAATGAAGTCAATAAGGCAATATTGAATAAGATGGATATTGCATTGGATGACTATATCCAGTCCGGACAATTGAAAAACGGTGTATTACCCTCTACAAAATACTGCGCAGATATACTTCATTTATCTCCCCGTTATTTCAGTGATTTGTTGAAGTTTGAAACGGGGAAGAATCTGGATGAATACTTCCAGTTGAAAAGGCTGGAAGTCGCTAAGGAGATGCTATTAGGCAAAGGTTATACGGTAAGTTCGGTTGCTGAAAAATTGGGCTATCCAAGCGTACAATATTTCAGCAACCTGTTTAGAAAACTGGTAGGGGTATCTCCCTGCGAATATAGATTGTCACAAAACTAAGTGCTCTTGACATTCTGCGATACCCACATTCCTATATCCTGCTTACTGAGTGCCGCCGCCATCAGGTCGGGGAACTTATCGGGCGTACAAGCAAAGGTAGGTACACCGATATTTGCCAGAAATTCTGCATGGTCCCTGTCATAAGAAGGTGCTCCGTCATCATTCAGGGCGGGCAGTACGATAAGTTGCACGCCACTATTCACCAGTGATACGAACTTCTTTCGCATTTCTCTCGGATCGCCCCCTTCATACAAGTCGGTCACCAGTACCAGCACCGTATCTTGCGGACGGGTGATTACTCCTTGGCAATAGGTCAGGGCGCGGGCGATATCCGTACCGCCACCCAACTGTACACCGAAGAGTAAGTCTACCGGATCTTGCAAGTCATCGGTAAGGTCTACCACAGCCGTATCAAATACCACCATCCGCGTGTTCACTGCCGGAATGGAAGCCAGTACAGACCCGAAGATTCCGGAGTAAATGACGGATGTCCCCATTGAACCGCTCTGGTCCAGACAGAGGATGATGTCTTTCATTGCTTTTCGTTTTCTGCCGTAACCGATACGGACTTCCGGGATGATAGTCTTGTATTCCGGTTGGTAGTTTTTCAAATTCTTGGTGATGGTGGTCTTCCAGTCTATCTCGTTATAACGTGGATTTCTCCGCCGTGCAGAACGGTTGAGCGCTCCCGTCACAGCCTGTTGGGTAGGGGCGGAGAGCTTGCGTAGCAGTTCGTCCACCACTTTGCGGACTACCTGCCGTGCCATTTCCTTATTCTTTTCAGGAATAACCCGACTGAGTGACATCAGTGTAGCTACAAGATGCACATCCGGCACTACCGTTTCAAGCATTTCCTTTTCCGTCAACAGTGAGGTGATATTCAGTCGTTTGATGGCATCGCGCTGAATGACCTGTACCACAGTCTGCGGAAAGAACTCACGGATATCTCCCAACCAGCGGCTTACCTTTGGGGCGGATGATCCGAGTCCTCCGCGGCGGTCGCTGTCATATACGGCTTCTAATGACTGGTCGATGCGTTGCTCTTCCGGTGTCAGTGTGATACCCGTTCCGTCGGCTTCGTTTCCGCCCAGTATCAGGCGCCACCTTTTCAGATATTCTTCTTCCATTGTTTTCTCTTTACTTCGTTTCAATTCCTAATAACCGGTGAATCAAGGGAATCACCTTCACAGCTTCCTCTTCATTGTGTGAAGTTGCTGAGGCTGTTGCAGTCTGTATGCCGCCTGCGCCGCCCGCCTTGGCTTTCTCACCCAACTTCCGGCGTTCTGCGGGACTGAACTCGCTGAACGTGCGTTTCAGTATGGGAAGCAGTTCCATGAAGGTTTCTTTTTCCTGCGAACATACCCAGTTATTTACCAGGTTCCACAAATTATCATCCAGCAGCAGAATGGAACCGGAAGAACGGAGGAAACCCTCGAACCAGTAGGCCATATCCGCCGGAGCATTACCTATGGAAGAATAATAACTAAGGGTATTCTGCGCTTCTTCGGCTGAAATGTCTCCTTTGTCGTTCAGCAGCCGTGTGGCATAGCCGGACAACAGCGGATGTACATTAACGGATGTACGCACCTGGCGGATAAACTCCAGCCACATCCTGTTCAGTTCCGGATCATTGAGAGTGGAAACTGCGTAATCCGTAGACACCAGTTTGTTGAGTATGTCCGTAGCGGCCTCCTCGTCTATATTGATACAAACAAGTACTCCACCTGCAAGGATACGGGCAATCATAGCTTGGAGCATATCGCCTACCTTTGAGAAATCCAGATTACGGACATTGCCGTAGCGGACGATATTTACCAGATCGGGTACTGCCTCCATCATCTCGATGATATCAGTGGAGGCAGCCGAGAGGCGGTCGAGTTGCACCGTCATGGCCTCCACTAAGTCCGGTAGATTGGCAGGAATTACCCGGTCGAGCAGCCGGGTGAGTTCCGGAATATGCCGTATCTCTTTCGTCTGTTTGAGCAGAAACTTCTGCGTTGCTTCTTCCAGTGTATTTCCCCAGATAGCCTTTTCGATGATGTTTATAATCTGTTCCGGCTTGTGGTAGAGTGTCCATTTTTCTTTGAAAGTACCTTTACCGTCAGTACCGCCCGCAATTGCCCAATCTATGTCGAGCAGGTGCAGGCGATGGAAGAAGATACTTCTATCCAGATCATTCGGTTTACGAAGGTCGAGAGTCAGCTCTTTGATTTCGGCTGTAAATGGAACACGCAGCCGTTTTTGAGCCTTTTCCACATCTACCAGCAAGGGAACTTTGGGTACATCATCGGGAACACGTCCCAGACGGTTACTGATGATAAGTTCTTCCTTGATGATCTGTAAAAGGATATCGTCGCCAAAGCCCATGACGGTGGTGATGGCTTCATTAAACTCAGCCAGTGAAGGGGCGGGGAGATTGCGTAAAGCAGCCGTAACCTGTGCCAGACGCACAGTTTCGATGACATGGGCTACGGAGATATCCATATTCTTCTTACGGAAAAGGGAAGCAGCCTGACTGATCCAGAGTGTACCGTCGTCCTGCGGATGATGCCAAAGATAGTGATACCAGCCCGGAGATTCTATACCGGCTCCATATCCGCTGCGGAAAGCAAGCCGGTCGTATGTCCAGGGAATCCAGGTACATTCTATTTTTATTTTGGGCAGTCCTTTCAGCAGTTCGTTATCCTCTTTTACTTTAGGCATATTTTCGAGGGCGGGCACATGCCAGGCACCACAGACCACGGCGATGCGTTCGAAGTTTTCTTTCTGTGCCGTGCGGATCATCTTACGCATCCAGGCTTCGCGGAGCTGATCACGGGGAGAGGTATGTTCGGGAAGTTCCTCCCGCAATGCGGTTACGGCTTCTTTCACAGCCTGAAATACATCGGCACTGTCTTTGCGGTGCTCAATGGTAGTTTCCCACCATGACTCCCCATCTGTATATCCGGCCGCTTCTGCCAGATAGTCAAAAGGATCTCTGTATACGGTGGGGATAATCTCCTCCTGTTGCTCTTCGGTTGTATTATGGGGCTCCTGATTTTGCGCCATCGAATGTACCAGTGGTAAATCGAAGAAGCGTAACGGTACTTCGTTCCGCAGGGCGTAAACTATCGTCTGCCATTCCGGAGAGAATTCGGCAAATGGATAGAACACCGCATTCTGTGGCTGGTCGGGTTGATAGGCGAGTAAGGCGATGGGTGGTTCCATCTGCTCATTCAGCACGCATGGAAGCAGAGTCTCGGCTTCTGCCGGACCTTCCAGCAAGATGAGATCGGGCTGAAGCTCTTGCAGGTATTCCAGTACGTTCCGGCATGAACCGGGACCGTGATGCCTTATTCCTAATAAGTGAATTGCCATTCTTTTAATCTTTTAGTTCGTATGATGGAGTGGGAGGTATCAGATCATATCCCTTGATGCACGGTAGATATCTTTCCATCCGTCGCGGTTCTTCACTACTGTTTCCATATATTCCTGCCATACCACTTTATCCTGTACCGGGTCTTTCACCACTGCTCCGAGAATGCCCGAAACAAGGTCTTCGGCATGTATCTGTCCGTCTCCGAAATAACCTGCCATGGCCAGACCGTTATTTACCACCGAGATAGCCTCGGCCGTACTTAATGTACCACTGGGTGCTTTCAACTTCGTCTTTCCATCATTGGTAGCTCCCTGCCGCAATTCACGGAAAATGGTTACTACACGACGGATTTCTTCAAGTGCCGGTTTCTCTGCCGGAAGTTGCATCACCTTTTCAAAGCTTTCCACGCGGCGGCGTACAATGTCTATCTCTTCGTCAATCGTATCCGGCAAAGGGAGAATAACGGTATTGAAACGCCGTTTCAAGGCGCTCGACAGATCATTGACTCCTTTGTCGCGGTTGTTTGCTGTTGCAATGATATTGAAACCGCGTATCGCTTGTACTTCTTTATTCAACTCCGGAACCGGAAGTGTTTTCTCCGAAAGAATCGTGATCAGAGTATCCTGCACGTCAGAGCCGATACGTGTCAACTCTTCGATACGTCCTATCTTGCCTTCCTGCATAGCCTTCATAATTGGGGTTTGCACCAGTGCACCTTCACTGGGTCCTTCTGCCAGCAGTCGGGCATAGTTCCAACCGTAGCGGATGGCTTCTTCTCCTGTTCCGGCAGTACCTTGCACTATCAGTGTGGAGTTACCGGAAATGGCAGCAGCAATATGCTCGCTCACCCAGCTTTTCGCCGTACCGGGAAGTCCGTATAGCAGCAATGCGCGGTCTGTTACCAGGGTAGCTACTGCTATCTCCATCAGGCGGCGGTTACCTATATATTTAGGTGAAACTTCAAATCCGTTCTTCAGTTTGCCACCCATCAGGTAGGTGACTACCGATTGCGGAGACATTTCCCAATTTTCGGGAACAGAGTTTGTTTCATTCTTTTTCAGTTCGTGCAGCTCTTCTGCGAATTGCTGTTCGGCATGTTGTCTAAGTAAGGTACTCATATTGTTTTGTATTATTTATTGTCATTAAACAAGCTGTTTATTTTTTCTTTCATTCTCATATACTCCGCTGTCAGTCGGCAGAATTTGGCAATGGCGTGGTCGGCATCGTATGCCACTGCCTGTTGTTCCACTTTGGGTAACATCTCCGGAGGAAAGTATAGCGACAGGCGTTCTGCCATCTCTTTCGGATAATAGTAATAATTGCTATGGAACAATCTTTGTAAAGCCCGTGTGGAGAATTTTATTCCCCATTGCGTTCCGTCCGCATTATACCAGGATTCGGGAATATAATTGCTCTTGCTGTCTGTCTGGAAGTTGATTTCCTCCCGTTGCTCCGGCGTCAGTAATCCCATCAGCGAAGAGGCGTAGGCTTCATTTGAATCTTCTTTCAGGGTTTGATACGCCCACAGATTGTCACCGAAGTTTTCTATCGGCTGGCATAAGTTGAAGTAGGAACCGAATGGTGGTTTTTTTGCCAGTTTTGCGGCGGCTTTCTCCGGTGAACAGTCGTAGAACTCTGCCCAGAAACTGAGCGGTACACGTTCGGCGAGCTGGCGGAGCAGAAACTCTTCATCTTTTTCTTTCTTGTTGGAACTGACCTCTTCCAAGCCCAATTTCTTCATTTCAGGTGTAAAGGTGATTTTATCGTACGACCAGCCCAGCAACATCTTATAATGAAGTTTTCCACGCAGCAGGTCACAGTATGTTTTTACCAGTTCCGAGTCGGGCAGACTGCATAACAGGCGACGGGCGGTTTCTTTTACATTACTGCTTCGGTCGGTAGTGGCAATCTCTTGCAGGAAGTTTTCATCCGCTTTACTCAGATTGGTGCGCAGGTATTGTATCAGTTCGTCGCGGTGGGCGGCAGATTCATTTTTCAGTTCGGTTTGCAGTAAGGCAAGCCCTTGTCCGGGGTTCTCTTTTCTCAGGCGTTGCAGCATCCGCTTCCGTTCTTCATGCGAGGCTGTTTCCCAAGTTTCGTTTCCGGTATCTCCCCAGTCCGGTAATCCCATATGGGTAAGCAGCCAGCGTCCACGGTTACCTGTTAAGGAAGAAAGCAGTGCTTGCTCTTCGTGCTTATCGGGATTATTGCGGTCGTAGGCATGTGCGATTAGTGTCCGCAGATAGAATGGCGGAATAAGCTTGTTGCACCGGACAGCTTTCCGGTAAGCATATAATAAAAGATGCCGGTTCTGTTCATTGACCATCTGAATCAGCAGGTCGCCGATATTCCGGTCGAAATAAGGTAGACTGTCATCCGGAGCTTCATTCATGGCGATAGCTTCTCCGGCAGGTAACGGTTCCATTCCGGCACGGCTGTAGGCGAAAGTCAGGGCTGAAAACTGATAGAAAGCATCTTCCGCATCTTCGCTCTTTTCTTGCAGCAACCGGAAGTTTTCTTCCAGAGTTTCCGGTAAACCGTTTGGAATGAATTCTTTGGCAGCGGTTCCCAATAAGGCTGCATTAATGATTGGTTCAGTTACGTTCATCTCTCCAAATATAATAGTCAGATTGATACCACATTGAATTTAGCTCCCAGCAATTGGCGTCTGCCAGAAAGAAGGCGGCAAACGGCTTTCCACCCGTGACGGATAAAATGTCTGTTCGGGTGATGTCTTGCATCTGCACAGGCATCAGTTCGTTGTTTGCATCCTGAACACAGAGTTGTTTCCCTTGAACAGCCAGTCGTAGATTTTCTACTAATACGGGTACATTTTCGGCAAATGGGTTCTGTTGCAGGGCTTCCCTGTATCGGGCGGTCGCTTCTTGCAGATTCGCACAGAAATGCGGGGTAACCGCTTCTTCGGATAATTCACATTCTTTGAACAAGGCGCGAAGACTGCCTACTCCTTTATAATAACAGAGTTTTCCGTCGTAGGTACTGCCGGGAACAAGATTGAACTCCGCCAAGGTTCCGGGAGCTGTGAAACTGAGATAGATGGCGAAGCGATTGCTCCGGCATCCGTATAGCCAGTAAATATCATTATTCAGCTCGTTTAGTTTCTGACTTCTTTTATGGAGTACCAGCCACTGGTCGGTAATTGTTTCACCCGCCAGCACATCTTCTTTTGCTTGCGGATAACCTATCTGTGTGCGGATTTCCTGTTGCCACTCTTCCGGTTGCAGGTCCAGGTTCCGGTAACTCTTCATCAGGAGATAGAGTTTTCCGAGTTGGTCGGTTAACTTGTATTTCCAGCTTTCCTCGTAGAAGTTTATTTCCTGAATGGCTTTCAACCGATTGGCAAGTCCGGGAGCCTGGGCGTCGACCATACGGCGGGCAATACCGTCGAAAAGAGTATAAGCCCGTTCCGGTATATTGATTAACCCGTTGCGTAGCAGGTCTTTCAGCCAAATCTCCAGTTCATCAATACCGTTCAGCACCTTTTGGTGGCGCATAGCCTGACGTTTGGCTTGTGCAGCTTCATCTACAGGCGTGTCGCTTTTGGCTTTCTGTTCCTTCTTTTCGGCTTTTTCTTCCCGCTTGGAAAGCCAGGAAGTCACCCATGCCGGTTCGTCCGCTTCTTTGAACTGCTCAGCCTGTGCGGCATATAGAAATAAGAGTCCCAATCCATGCTTGCATGGAAACTTCCGGCTGGGACAGGAACATTTGAATGCTACGTTTTTTGTATCGATTACGGTCTGGTATGGAGTTTTCCCGCTTCCCTGGCAATGTCCCCATATAGCACGGTCACTGTGTTCCAGCAACACCCACTTGGCTCTTGTCGCGAGCCCTTTTCCGGCTTTTACGGAGGCTGCATCCGGGGCTAATTGTATGATTTGTTCTTCTGTTAGATTTAATAACATGATAATCTTAGTCAGCTATTAGTGTGTTTTTAGATTGCAAGTATAATGCTTTTTTTCTGTTTTTTTGTATATTTGCCTCTCAACTTTTAAAATACCACAGTTATGAGAAAAGTACAACTATTGTTAGTTTGTTTAGCGCTTTCAGTGGCAGCTTCCGCTGCTGATAAGGTAGTTAAGTTACCAAAGCCCAATATGAATCGTACCGGTACGGTAATGAAAGCATTGTCTGAACGCCAGTCTACACGCGAATATGCTTCGAAAGCATTGAGTCTTGCTGACTTGTCGGATTTGTTGTGGGCTGCTAACGGAATCAATCGTCCGGAGTCTGGAAAGCGGACAGCTCCATCAGCTTTGAATAAGCAGGATGTAGATGTATACGTGATATTACCCGAAGGGAGCTATGTGTACGATGCGAAAAATCATCAGTTAAATCTGGTTTCCGAAGGAGATCATCGCGATGCTGTTGCCGGTGGTCAGACTTTTGCAAAAATGGCTCCGGTATCTTTGGTGCTGGTTAGTGATGTTTCCCTCTTTGGCGATGCTCAGAAACCACAAAATCAGGTGGTTGGAGCTATGGACGTTGGTATCGTTTCGCAGAATATCTCTTTATTCTGTGCTAATGCCAAATTGGCTACAGTGCCGCGAGGTTCGATGGATGCCACTCAGTTGAAGAAAGTATTAAGACTGAAAGATAGTCAGATTCCTATGTTGAATCATCCTGTAGGATACTTTAAATAATGGAATAAGAAATGAGGGTGTGTCGAAACTCTCATAAACTAAAAATCCCCCTCGCTACAACTATCTGTGGCGAGGGGGATTTTAATTTTGTTTATTTGGCATCTTCAATAATAGAACAGATACTAACCCGGTTCCAGTCTGGTTCTGTGAACATGTCACCCACTCCCTGACCTTCGGCGGTAATACGTGACGGGCTGATTTTATACTTATTGACCAGGATTGTCTTTACGGCTTCGGCACGCGCTTTAGCTATTCTTGCATTGACTTCGGCACTACCTTCCGGTGAAGCGTATCCCTTAATCACCACTGTTGTATTTGCGTGTTTCTTCATGTAAGAAGCGACACGTTCCACATTTGGCAACTGAGAGGCATCGACTGTAGATTTACCTTGTCTGAAAGTAACGATGGATTCCGGAATACGGCTGGTTTCCACTATCGTCTCAACAGGAATTACCCGGTTCTGTAAATTGTTTACTTCTTGTTGCAGTGCACTGATCTTCTGTGCGTCGACATTGATCTGACCGTTTTTCTCGTTCACTTGTGAGCGAAGATTATTGATAGAATTGTTCAGGTCGCTTATCTCGGCCGGATCATAGAGTTTAGCCAAGGTAAAGTGATGGCTTCCGTTGCTGCCGCCAAAGTGATAAGCTACACCCGCTGTTAGTTCAAAGGCGGCATTGTTCACATTGAATCGGCTACGGTTGTAGTCGCCTTGCATATCATATACCAATGCCGGTTTGACACCTATCGTCCAAGCTTTAGCTTCTCCGAGATTGAAGTTGAAATTCATGCCGAAACGACTGGACCAGGAGTTCATATCTCCGGAACCATTCATATAGTAGTGCAGCCATCCCGCACCGGCTACGGCCTCTACTTCAAATACCCGGGGAACACCTGTATAGCCTGCGAACAGGTTCATCAGGTTGACTTTACCCAATAAGCTAAGGTCTGAAGCATCAAAAGCTGTCTTACTGTTCGAGGTGTTTATATATCCCATGCCTTGAACTCCCAGTCCGAAAACGGGGGTAAGTTGCTTGGTAAACTCAATTCCCAAAGCCGGGCGGGCATTCTTGAAGAAGGCGCTGTGGCTTACAGGAGTTATAATACCGGTTTTTAGTTCTATAGACCAATTGTCTGTGAATTTGCTGCCTTGTACGGTAGTCTGGGCATTTGCAGTCAATGCTGCTAAAACAAATGCTGATAAAATAATTGATTTTTTCATAATTGAAATGCATTAATAGTTGATACAATAAAATATAACATGCCCTGAAGTAGTTTATTTGTTTGCTCTTTTCAGGAATAAAGCGGGAGGGTTAGGTTGCAGATTTCTTGTTTGCTTTGATTATTGTTAAGTTTAAAGTTAGTTTAATCATATAATCTACTCTTTCTCGAATCCCGTTCATTAACGTAACAGCGATTCTTTCTTTAAAAATTTAATTTTCTTCTTCATAATTCATTATTTTAAATTCATAATTAAGGTTGCTGTTCATTTGTAACAACATAATCTTTGAAACATGGTTCGATGTATGAAAGGGTAATTAACAATAATTTAATGTTGCTCAAGATTCAATAAAAAGTTGGCTCGGTTTACTCTCACTACCCTCACTTTTAAAATAGCTTATTGATAATTAGAATATTAAGTGTGGGTGAGGGTAAAAATCCGGCGTGAGAGTAAGCCGCTTACTCTCACGCCGGATTTTTACATTTCTACATCATAACTTCTTCTGTTATACCGTAATACCCCACGTTTGGCGCATATATCGGTTGGTTCTGCAATCCGATGTTTTTTAGCTTTCCTTCCCCGCGTAAACGGCGGATATGCCCCATTGCAGTCGATTTCATCATGCCGCATACCCTTTGGAAGTCACTTCTTGTCATCATGTGGTGCTGGCTGAAGTAGATGGTCAGTCGGCGGTCTATTTCTTCATCCGATAATTTGTTGGAGTGTCCGTTGTGTTTTATATTCTTCAGTTTCACATTTCCGATTTCACTTCTCAGTTCCTGGTCCGCCCGGAATTTGATGCCTTTCAGCCTTACTTTCGTATTCTTCCGTTTGGTATCTTCTTTTATTTCTTCCGTGCAGACCAGGGTAGGGTGGAAGTAACCGATACCATCCAGATGTACCTGCCTGCCTTCCGCCAGTTCTTCACCCATTGCATGAGACAGGGCGTCGAGCACGGCCGACACATCCGTTTCCGTCAGTGAACAACGTTCCTGGATTTTGCGTCGCAATCGGTCGGTTCCTGTTTTTCCGTTCAGTGTGATGCGTGCATGAAGTTTCGTTTCTTCTTGTGGCTGGTTGGGAGCCACCGGGTTTTCGTACCATTCAAATAAGATTGCCATAGTTGCTTGTTTTAATTATAAGGTATTAATTTGTTTTACATTAGGGACTATTCTGTTTCCTCCTAAGGAACATCCCGTTTACCCTTAGGAATGATTGGGTGTCAACCTTGGTCAACAGGCCTGTTAACGTTGGTTGCTCGGCCTGTTGACCTGCGTTAATCGCCCTGTCAACCAAGGTTAACACTCAATCGGACTTACCACAAAGATACAAAATAACTAGGGCAAAGTCAAGTGATTCCCTGTGTATTTATCAATTATTATTGAAGCTTTTACTGCAAAATGTGTAGGCTGAACTTTTTTGAAATAAATGCAGAATAATATGCTTAAATACTTGACTTTCGCTTTCTGGAGCAGTATCTTTGTAGTTCTTTAATGGTATTATACTATATAAATAAAATTCAAAACAGATAATGACATGAAAATCACTTCAATAAGACATGACAAAGATGCAGGCAGAGAGATGATGACTGTTTATGATGCCAACGTGCTGATGGAGAAGATGAAAACGGAAACCAGAGACGGGTATGTAACGGGATTACGAACCGCCATCCCTCAGTTGGAAAGTAGCGGTTCTATATTCGTTCATATTGATAAACTTCCACGTATTTATCCTGCCGTGGAGTATGCCCGTACTAAAGACGGGGGACGAAGAATGAAACAATACAATGGTCTGGTTCAGCTTGAAGTGAAGAAGCTGGCCGGACTGGCGGAAGCCGAACTGGTGAAACGTCAGGCGATGCTGCTTCCCCAGACGTTTGCCGCTTTTTGCGGTTCCAGCGGAAGGAGTGTGAAAATATGGGTGTGTTTCGCCTTACCGGATGGAAACTTGCCGAAGCGTGAACAGGAAGCTACGCTGTTTCATGCCCATGCCTATCGCTTGGCGGTGAGTTGCTATCAGCCGTTGTTCCCGTTTCCTATTGCCTTGAAAGAGCCTTCACTGATGCAAAGCTGCCGGATGACGCTCGATGAACATCCCGGATACAATCCTCATGCGGTACCTTTCTGTCTGGAGCAGCCATTCTCCATGCCCGGCGAACAGACCTTCCGGCAACGGCAGTTGGCTGAGAAAAATCCGTTGCTGAGGCTGGAACCGGGTTTTGAAACATCGCAGACCTTCACCATGCTTTTTGAAACCGCCCTCGATAAGGCGCTCCGGGATATGGAGAACTGGCGACGGGGAGACGACCTCCAACCGTTGCTTGTCCGCCTTGCGGAGTATTGCTACAAGGCGGGCATACCGGAAGAGGAAGTTGTGAGGCAGACGATTATTCATTATTATGCACAGGCGGAGCAGCAAACGGTACGTGCTATGGTTCATAATATTTACCAAGAGTCTAAGGGCTTTGGCTCTAAAACTATTTTGACTCCGGAGCAGGATACCGCTTTGCGTCTGGAAGAGTTTATGGAACGGCGCTATGAGTTTCGTTATAACACGGTGTTGAACGATCTGGAATATCGTCAGCGGGATTCCATTCATTTCTATTTCAGACCGGTGGATCGGAGGGTACGCAATACCGTGGCGATTAATGCCCTGAAAGAGGGAATTCGTGCCTGGGACCGTGACGTGGAGCGTTATCTGACATCAGAGTATGTGTCTTTGTACAATCCTGTTGAAGAATACCTTTGCAGCGTGGGGCGCTGGGACGGAAAAGACCGCATCCGGGCACTTGCCAATCTTGTGCCATGCAATAATCCGCATTGGCGGGAGTTGTTTTATCGCTGGTTTCTCAGTATGGTGGCTCACTGGCGTGGGCTCGACCGCCAACATGGAAACAGTACATCGCCATTACTGGTTGGGGCACAGGGGTATCGTAAATCTACCTATTGTCGCATTATTTTGCCGCCTGAACTGCGTTTCGGATATACGGATAGTCTTGATTTTAAAAGCAAACAGGATGCGGAGCGTTATCTGGGGCGTTTTCTGCTGGTGAACCTGGATGAGTTTGATCAGATTAGCTCCAACCAGCAGGGTTTTCTGAAACATCTTTTGCAGAAACCTGTGGCAAATTTGCGGAAACCTTACGGTGCTACCATCCAGGAAGTGCGCCGTTATGCCTCGTTTATCGGTACCAGTAATCAGATGGACCTGCTTACCGATCCCAGCGGCAGCCGCCGTTTTATCTGTATCGAAGTGACTGCGCCTATTGATACGAATGTCACCATTAATTACAAACAATTGTATGCTCAGGCCATGGATGCCATTTATAAAGGTGAGCGCTACTGGCTGAATGATGAGGACGAAGCTATACTGAAAGAGACCAACCGGGATTTTGAACAGATCAGTCCGCTCGAACAGCTTTTCCACTGCTATTTCCGGGTGACGGAAGAAGAACGGGAAGGGGAATGGCTGACCGCAATGGAGATATTCAATTATCTACAGCAGAAAACCCGTGATAAACTGTCGGTCAGCAAAATAGGGCACTTCGGTCGTTCGCTGAAGAAATTGGATATTCCTTGTAAGAAGTCGAATAGGGGGACGGTGTATTATTTGGTGAGATTGTGATAAGTATTTAGAACCGTTATATTGCATTTTTTCTTATTTTTGAGGTAATGTTCCTTATTATGTAATTTATGAAAAATATATTATATGTTTTATTGCTTATGGGGGTTGGATTCATTTCTTGTACCCCACGTCCGACAAATAGTCAGGATAAAATTTTGGCTTATGCAGACACATTGATTAGAAAGTTATATTATGATAGTGCCTTGCAAATTCTTGGTTCTGTTTCACCGGAATCTTTATATACACCGGCTTCACAAGCCAGATATGCTTTGTTATTAACTCAGGCCTACGATAAAAATTATATTCGTCATACTGATGATTCATTGATACGTATAGCTGTGAAATATTACGATAATTCAAAGAATGAATCGATGTGTGCAAAAGCACATTATTACTGGGGGCGTGTGTGCCAGGATAATAAAGATGTAATTGGAACTGTGCGCGAATTTATGAAAGCATTGCCCATGGCAAACAAAACGCAAGATTATGATCTATTATGCTTATTACAATCTAATTTGGGACACTTATTTTATACACATGGATTGCTTGAAGAAGCCGATTCTGTATATCAACAAGCAGAACGAATGGCGAGTGAACATAAAGATTCGTTGAGATGGGTAGTAAGCCTCATCAAAAGAGCAGATATTTGTATGGAAAGAGGAGAAGGTTTCTATTTGGAGGCAGAGCGGAAACTGTTGAAAGCTCAAACAATATTGTCTTCTGGCGGTAACACTCCTTTGGTAAAGAAAATGCTATATTCTCTTGCGTCATTATATCAATATATGGGAAGGACGGAAGAAGCGATAGAAACTGTACACAATTTTTTCATCATAGAATCCGATACAGCGAAGTACTATGCTTCTTTTTTGATAGCTGGAAGTAGTTTTTATAAAGAAGGACAATATGATTCTGCTACCTATTATTTAAAAAAGGCAGTGCAATCCAAATCTTATTATACAAAATATGGAGCTTATATGAGATTGGCTGATGTGGCTAGAATACAAGGGAGATATTCAGAGGCATTGCAATATGAAGATGCATACATAGTTTATAAAGATTCTGCAATAAAGGAAGAATATCCTGCTAAGGTTATTGCAACATTAAAAGATATGTTCTATCATCAGTCTGTATATCAATATGAGACTTTCATGTCTCGCTATAGATTGTATATACTATTATTATCCATAGTTTTATTGATTGCAATCAGCAGCATTGTTTGGCGGCACTTTACAGAACAACATAAAGTTAAATTATCATTACTAAATCAGCAAGATATCCAGATAAAAGAAAGTGCACTTGAACAACTTTTACAGGAAAAACGTGATGAAATTAATCTTTTGGAACAATCATGCGCAGAAAGTGAAGGTGATAGAATTAAACAACTACAAATAAATAGTTGCTTAAATGGACTTTTGGAAGAGGAAAGGCATATTGTTAGTGACTTGAAAGAGCTATTAGAGCAAAAGGAAGAAGAAATAAAACAGCTGAAAGGTATTAAGTTTAAGAGACTAATAGAAGACACTCCTATTTATCAACGATTACTGTATATAAAAGATGAAAATGCTAAAAACTCTACTGGTAAAATGAATTTGGAAGAAAAAGATTGGGAGGAGTTATTATTAGAAATAGATTTGGTATCTTTTAATTTCACCACACGTTTAGTAGATCGATATGATTCTTTAGTAGATAATGATATCAGATTTTGCTGTCTCATAAAACTTGGATTCAAATTCTCTGAAATAGCACTAATCCTTGGTTGCAGTGTAGATGCTGTATATAAAAAAGAGAAGTCTATATTACGCAGAATGGATATGGAACATACAATAAAGCTCAAAGAAATATTGAGAAATATTTGACGGAAAAAGTGGAATAATCATCAGGAGTAATTTAGCAGTTTGTTGATTATTAAATAGTTATATTCTGTGTTCTTATGCATTAACATATCACTCTAATATTTTTATAATGAATTTTGCTTGAACTTTGCGGCAAATTAAAAAAATAAGATATGAAAAATGCAATTCTATTTTTTATCATTCTTGCAACTTTATGTTGTAATACAGAGATCTATTCTCAAACTTCTCCCGTCGATGACTTTTCTAAGTTTTCTAAACAAGATATACCATTGAAAGGAGATGATACTGATTTTGATGAGGGCATTGCGCGTACTCCTGTACGACAATCTGCTGCTACTGCTTTTCTTTATGGAAATTGTGTGTATGTTAATTTTGCATGTCCTGTCAATGATGTTAAAATTGCTATCATTGATAAAAGTACTGGCAAATACATATATTTTGGGAATCATAATCAACCTGATATAATAATTGATATAAACACGAAAAATAAAGGGGAATATCAGATTATGATAAATTCTATATATTTCTTTTTATGGGGAGAATTTAGTATAGACCAATAATATTCTGAAATAAATTTCCATATCATGAAATTAATACGTTTATGGGGCATATTGTTATTTGTCCTAACATCTTGTAATTTCCGTTCGTCAGATTTGGAAGAAGCACTGGTATTAGCAGGTAATAATCGGCCTGAACTTGAAGCTGTTCTTAATCATTTTAGAGACCGAGGTAAAGTGGCTTATGAATCAGCATGTTTTCTAATAACCAATATGCAATACCACGAAAGTAAAGATGAAATTGTATTAGACAGTTTGTATAATAGCTATTTCATACATACAGATTCTCTTTATAGAGGTATTTTTAGCAAAATACCTCTAAACGAACAGAAAGAATATAAGGGACGAGAATATGATTCTTTGCGTTTGACTTTAGGTGAAATTTTTAATACATTGCCAGCTCCACAAATTAAGTCAGGTGTTCACCTTTCTGATTTGCAAACTGTTAAGTCGAACTTTTTAATAGATAATATTGAGGAGGCGATTAAAATTTGGGAGGCAAATGAATATGACTATCGAAAAGATTTTGATTTTTTTAAAGAGTTCATTCTTCCGTATCGAACAACGAATGAGTATCTAGCGCATAAACGTAGTGAAATACGTAAAATGTACGAGAGTTTATTAGTGGACACTGCTTCTATCCGTACACAAATTGAACACTATAAAATTTATGTAGATAAATGTAGATGGATAAATCATCATACAAAACCTAAAGGACATTTAGGTATCTATGATCTGTTTGTGCCAAAATTTAAAATGGATTGTCATAATATGACAAATTGGAGTTGTAATGTTCTTCGTGCTTGCGGCATTCCAACGATATACGAATTTACCCCTAAATGGACCGATCGGGATAATCGACATTTTTGGTGTGTTTCTCCTGACTCCATTGGCATATTACAACCTTATACCGCACCAGATAATAATATCAGAGAAGATTGGGAAAGTGATATTAAATATGCAGGAAAGGTATACCGTAAGACCTATGGAGCACAAAAAAACACTCCTTACTTTTGGGCTGATGAAGATGAATTTATTCCAGAAAGTTTTAAGACTCCACTACTTAGTGATCAAACATTCAGATATCATCAGACAATAACTTTACGATTACCCTTTAAGGTAGATAGCCATAATAACATAGCTTATTTAGCGATGTTTACTGTCGATAATAAATTAGTTCCGGTAGGTTGGGGGAAAATAGATCATTCAAAACATGAGATTATCTTCGAACAAGTTCCTTTAAATACTTTATTTTTTCCGGTTTGTTATGATGCAGACAATATGCTACCTATAGCTGAACCATTTATCATTTATTCATCCTCAATATCAAAAGATATACCTGAACCTTTAACAACGAATGAATTACCTCGGAATGTAGTAGATGTGTCTGTAATTGATGGAAAACTATCATTTAACAAACAGAGAAGATGGTCTGATTTAAAGTATTTGACATTGAATTGTGATACTTCTCAAAAAATCAGGATGCATTTGCTACGCAAGTATCCACAAAAAAGAAGAATGAAAACTTTTTATGAAAAATTGAATGGCGCTTGCCTACTGGGAGGTAATCAAGAGCGAGGGGAATATGATACACTTTGCACCATAAAGGAGATGCCTGTACCTTATTTACAAGAAATTGCTTTTGAGAATTGTAAGCAATATCGCTATTATCGCTTTTGCACTTCCAATAGTGAACCTGTAAATATTGCACATATGGAGTTTCTTGGAAATTATTCTCCAAATCATAATTGTACAATTCCTACGGCTTTGCCTGTTTTCTCAGAAGAAGAATTGGTACGGCAAAAATCATGTCAACTCTATCGTATAAATGGAGTTCCGATACGGACAGGCAGTAAACCCGAATATGCTTTTGATAATAATTATAATACGTATGTCGGCGCAGCAAGTATTGGCATGGATTTTAAAACGCCTGTACAAATAACAAGTATTCGTTTTGTGCCTCGCAATGCCAATAACATGATTGTTCCCGGTAATAGTTATATGCTTCTTTATTACGATGGTGAATGGAAAGAACATAAAGTATTACGGGCAGAACATCAATATTTGGATTTTGAAAATGTTCCTGTAGCTACCTTGTATTGGCTGCGGAATTTAACAGAAGGCAAAGAGGAACTTCCTTTCTTCTATATTAATGAAAAACAATATTTTTTGCATATCGATACTGTATTATTGTAGTTAATATAAAATGAAAAGCAAAATAAATTACTTAATTTCATTGTTATTAGGTTTACTAATAATTATGTCTGTAGCTGGTATACCAGTCGAGGTATTCAACCATCCTAAAACATTTGCAGTTTTTGGAATGGCTGGAATATCTCTTATAATAAGCTTTTTATGTTTTATTGCACCTCAAAAAGATATCAAATTTTCTAGATTGAATATATTTTGCTTCTTATTCTTGTTACTTTATGTAATAGACTTTTCACATCTGAATACTATATGGAACATAGGATATTTATGCTTATTGTCTTTATTTATTGCTAGTCATTTGCTGCAGCAAATACATTATATTATTATCTTTAAAAGTTTGCTGGGTACTGCTGTTTTACTTACGATATGGGGATATTTGCAATATTTTGAATATATCCCTTCTAATAGTGAATATTTTCGCATAACAGGTCCATTTCATAATCCGGCAGTTTTTGCTATTATACTAAGCCTGTTGTTGAGTATAGCTCTAAACAGTATTATACTGTTTTATAGATCACTGATAAATCATAAATTCTTTCTGGTATTCATAATTACAGTTGTTCTATTTTGTATCCCTCTTTTAATATTAACCTATGCTCGTGCTGCCTATTTAGCACTGTTTGTATCTGTCTTATATTGTTTTTATCTAAAATTGAGGAATAATGGGAAGGGAAGAAAGATAAAGCTATACTATTCAGCAGGGGTATTATTTGTAATTTTGATTTCTATCGGAATGCTATACAAACTAAAGCCACAGTCGGCTAATGGACGCTTTCTGGTATGGAAGATAAGTTGTAGAATGATACAGGATAAACCCTTAACAGGATTTGGAAAAGGTGGTTTTGCTGCAAACTATCTATATTATCAAGCGGACTACATGAAATCATTTGCGTCTCCTGAAGAACGAAGATTGGCAGGAAGTACTCATCTTGCTTTTAATGAGCCATTGCGTATAACTGTGGAATATGGGCTTATTGGATTAATTATCTATTCCTCTTTTATTATTTGGATACTTTTTTTATCTACCAACCGGACTACTGTTTGTGTTTTGTTCAAAGCTTTTCTTGCAGGAATAGTAATCTGGGGTATGTTTGGATATCCAGATCAAGTATTTTCTATACAAGCTTTATGGATTATTGCTATAGCTTGCTATTTAAATAAAAACTTTAGAACTACATATGAGTTCTCGGGTACAAATAGGCTACTTTCTAAAATTGTAATAATAGTAATATGTGGTACAAGTAGTTTTTTAGGTATGAAACTTTGGAATAAATGGACTTCCTATCATGAATTATACACTTGCTTAGACTCTCAAAGTTTTCAATCTATTTCTCAAGATTCTAACATTTTTGTTCGGTTACAAGAAGAAATGATTGACGATATTAATTTCGCTTACCTCTATTGTCAATTAACAAAAATGAGACATCAAGAGATTGAATTTTTGCGCATATCAGATTATTTGGAAAGGAGCTTTCCTACACCGGGATTATTACTTATGAAAGGAGATTATTTTAAAAAAAAGAGCCGCTGGAAAGAAGCTGAAGAAGCTTATAAATTAGCATCGGATATGATGCCTTCCCTACAACTGCCTCGTGGGAAATTGGCTTTTTTATACAATGAAACTGGTAGAAAAGAAGAAGCAGTAGCAATAGCCCACGACATACTTACTGAAGATGTAAAAGTTTACAGCTTTAGTACCTTCGATTTGCATCGTGATTTAAGAAGAATCTTCGAAGATGAACTAAAATAATTGTTTAATGAAAAAAGAAAAAGCATGAAAAACATTGGAAAATGTAAAAAATGGCGTATTTTAGCATGTATAGGAATACTTTGCATGCTATTTGCCTGCGCTGATCACATGTTGCAGGATGATGAAAGGTCCACAACAAGACGTTCGAAAAATAAAAATAGAGAACTCACATCAGTAGCAGCTAAAGAGTGGTTTGAAAGTAATTATGCTCCAGTTGTAACGACACGTACTTCAGGTGGAGAAGGAAAAGAACTGGCTATAAAACCATATTGGGATAAAGCCAAAGAAAGTAATAGGGGACGTTTTGAAATTGTTGAAACTCCTACTTTAAGTAAAGGAATGCATATAATCCTTGATGAGGAAACTGCAAAGCATTGGTAACCAGGTATGAAAGCTGATTATATCCGTAATACAACAAAAATGGTTGTATTGAAAGATTTGGTAACTAATAAAACTCGAAGTTTCATTATGGTATTTGTAGGATCGTATGATTATTTGACGCGTAGTCGGAATATGGGAAGAAACAGCTATCTCTATAGAGAACCCGATTATGATGGAATGGTACTGTATTACGCGATAAATGGTACCTTTATCAATGGTTGGAGATACTCTAATGGAAAACTTGTGGGCTATATTTCACCTTCATATAATGAACAAGGTGAATCTTCAGTCCAGACTCGTGGTTATCAAGATTGTCATGATGTATATACAACAGAATATAGGCAGGATTGCCACGATGAATATGAGCTTGTTGGAGGTGATATGGAAACTGGCTTAATATATGATATTGTAAAATATTGTGATTATATACCTTATACAACATCTTATCAAGATTGTCATTATGTTGAAGATAGTACAAGTGATAATGATGATGATGACAACTGGTGGAATAATCCTTATCCTCCGGGAGGAGCAGGTAATGAAACTTATCCGGTTAAACCTGGGAGCAATAATACTCCAAAAGCTAAAAAGATTTTTCGCAATTCGAATATGACTGAGGCTAACTGGAAAGTTTTGGAGAAAATGCTTGATAAGATTTTAGCTGACTGCATGGGGGAAGCATTGTATAATGGCTTGGCAAGTTTTCTTAATGGTCAGACTTTAACTATTCAGTTTAGTAATGGGTCAGACGGCTTATTTAGTGGGAATGGGTCAACGGCGGGTATTACCCTTGGTAGCCAAATGGAAAGTAACCAGCTATTCCATGAAATGATGCATGCTTACAGGGCTTATCAGGAGACACTTTCTTCTTATAAAGGTTCTAATATGAACGGAGAAATAGAAGCATGGTATGCACAGTATCTTTATACAAGCAGATTACCGGAATATCCAGGAAGCAAATGGGAAAAAAGAGATAATACTGATCCACGGCGAATTGCAATTAAAAATTTGACGAATATAGTTGATCATAAAGGAAATATACGGTCCGGAAAGAGTGTTGGAGAATTGGAACTTGAAATTGCAAATAGGGTGGTACCTACTTTTCATGAGAACTATTATCCAGCGGATAAATATCCCTTTGATTATGATAGACCAGGATTGGAAAATTTTACGAATTTAAAGAAACTAACAATAAATTGCTAATGAAAACTTTAATTATTTTTATCAGTATACTGTTCAGTGCTACATATATGTATGCACAGACGAATTATTATACCACTACTAAAACTTTCAATCAAGATGGCTATATTTATCAGTGTGATGTACGAGCCTCTGGGTTTGTTACACTTTATAATAAAAGCAATAAATGGATTAAAGTTTATCCTGTTTATAAAAGTACAGGTGAATCTTTTGCACAAACAGATGCAGGCATTGAACTGTTTGAAGATGACAATTGGACCAGTTCTAAATGTAAATCTATTGTAAATGCTGCATTCTCTGATAGTGAAAAACAGAAGGTAAAAGGGCATGATTTTTATATAATTATGTATATAAATTCAAGTACAGGTAGAGTTGATGAAGTAAGTTTTGAGTTTCATAAGTCCGATCCTTTTGCGGAAATTCCTATTTCTGTTTATCGTAAGATTGAAATAGAGCTTAAGAAAGATATATGGTTCACTCTTACTACAGAGGGAAAAATGCTGAGTTATATATTTTATTGGTGGGCACAAGAGCCGAAATAAGATTTTGTTCTATATGGCTTTTAGTAATGATAAGTAGCAAATAATCACAAATGAGAACATGACTTCATTGTAACTATTATGAATCGATACTTTCTCTTTTTAATTTTTACTTTATTGCCTTTATTATCTTATGCTCAGCATACTATAGATGGCAAACTTACAGACGAAAAACATTTGCCTCTGCCCGATATTCATATACTACTTTATCATTCGACGGATACTATTAATTCTTTAGCAATTACTGTTAGTGATTCATTGGGATGTTTCTTATATGAAGCAATCTCTAATGGGGAATATATATTAAAGTTTAGGGCTATCGGAATGATAACCAAAATAATTCCCTTGCCTATAAATAATACTGATGTTCATTTAGGCGAAATACAACTACAAACGAATAACTATGTATTGAATGAGGTGAACGTGGAAGCTAAGATTCCGGAATGGACTATTATATATAAACCAACAATAATATATGGAGCTGAAATAAGTTGGGTAGGTGATGACAAGCTTATTCCTGCCTATATAACAGATGAGACAAATTATAAAATGGGTAGTTTTGAAGGATGTTGGCAATGGAAATCAGTAGATTGTGACACCATTTTTACAGTAGAATTAGTTGAAGTAGAAAGAGTTAATTCGGATATGAGGTCACATCCTGTAGAGAGTGAAAAACGAAAGTATTCCAAGAAAATTACAAAAATGATATTTAATCAATTAGTTGGTCGTTATGAATATCAAGTCGGTGATTCAATTCTTTTTTCCAGTATGCATATTCCTATAAAGATGAGAGAAGCTTTCTCTCATAGCATCAATTACAAACAAAGAGGATTTTTATTTAGCGATCGTGGCGACTTGATGAAGTCTGATAAATATGTTTATCTCCGGCAAGCGCATAATCCGTTTGGTAAACATCGTGCTTTTATCACATTTACTTTTCTAAATGCAGAGCAAAATATGGCATTATGGGAGATGGATGTTTTGAAATCCAGTAAAGAGCACAATCGTCTGGTAATCCGAAAAGCTGTAAAAGGCGATTTCGTCTTACCCAATAATGTCGTCATGCATCGAATAGAGAAAGTAACTTTGCCGGATGAACGCACTACTGCACGCATTGTCACGGCTTTGGCTGAGAAGTTTGAACTTCATTATTTGATTAAGAATAAATTTACTTCAAATAATGACTATTCTATTTTTAAGGCTGTAACCAGGGAGGAAGCAGATAAGTTATCATCCACCCAGGTTTTAGAAATAGTCCGAATAGAATTGAAAGAATCAGGAGCATATGTATATGCCAAAAACTATGCAGATAAGCAGACTAAAGTATTCATAAAAATCAAATTCCAAAGGAAGCACAAAAAATGGGTCTTCAAGGAAGTTACAACAGATTATCTAAAGTAAAAAAATCCTTTCGATTGATTTTGTAATTTTACGGAAATTCTTTCAAAAGGAGTATAATGTAAATAAACTATATATATGATGAAATATACTATTTATACAATAATGTTGTGTGTCGTTCCTGTTTTGTGTTTTTCTCAAAATGAATTAAAGGTAGATGTCTCTTTTTAAAATGAAACACAAATTTTACTCATAACAGTAAAAAATGAGAGTAGTAAATCATTTGGAATATTCAATGGTCGCATTGGTACAAATGAGTTTGATGGAAGTGTTGTTTACCTTAGGAAGAGTCCACAAAGTCCTGTTTCTGGTGAAGGGATGTTTCTATTGATAGAGTATGATAAAAAGGCTGATATTTTGAAAGAATTTCGTCCTATGAGTTGGATAAACCCATATGAAGAAAAATATTTTGGTATTAATCTAAAGAATAAAAGAAACTGGTTGAGTATGAAAGATATATTTGTAACAATAGATTTTTCTGTTAGATTAATAAAAGAGGAAAATATTGTCGTAGTAGGTAAAAGCAAACGCTTTGAAACATTTATAAGCATCCTTTAATCGGGCTTTATATTTTTATTGGTAGGCGTAAGAGCCTCAGTAAATCACTTAATTTGAATCATGAAAATCGTTTCACGTAAAAGACTGTAAAATATGAGAACATTACTAATTGCATTGTCGCTGTTTTTTTCATTAGTTAGCCAAGCTCAAATAGCTTATAAATTATCTTATGATAAGCAAACTAAAATTGTAAATTTGAATTTAACCAATCAATTTGATGAATTGGCTATCATTGAACCTCGTATGGATGATGCTCCTGGATCGGGAACATACTATAAGATAAACTATAAAGATATAGAAGGAAAGATATTAAGCTCATCCACTAACTATGTTTTTAAAATGCGTAGTAATGAAATCTTTATAGAATCTAAAAAGAATAAGGATTATAAAATCAATTTATGTGAACAGTTTAAGGGAAATACCGTAAATGATATTTATACTGTGGAAATAGAAATACATATTCAAGCTCGATTTAAAGGATTTACTGAATTTAAACATACTGTGAATGAAGAGTATCGATGGGAATAAATAAGTAGTTTTTCCGTAAGATTCAATATATTTGCATGCAGTAATGTGATCCTTAGAGTAAGAACCTTTTCAATGAAAAATTCAATTCCCCGGTATACTTTCTATAAGACTAAGTACGGAAGCGAACTTTTAGTGGATGTCGTAGAACTGAAGTACGTAAAAAGGTTCTTGACCAAGGGCACTGTGCACACATTGACTTACTATGATATTACTTTCATTACAGAGGGAGAAGGTAATTTTTCTATCGATAATCAAACGCATAAGGCAGTTCCCTGTGATGTACTGTTTTCCAAACCCGGAGAGATACGGAATTGGGATACCGGCCACATTGTAAATGGCTATGCTTTGATCTTCGAGGATGAGTTTCTGTCTTCCTTCTTTAAAGATCCGTTGTTTGTGCAGCATCTTTCTTTCTTCAATGTGGGGAGGAAATCTGCCGGACTGCACTTGTCGAATGAGCTTTATGTACGTATGCTTCAATTGTTGAGTGATATTAAGACAGAGATCGATTCGTATAAACAAAACGATGTACATGTATTGAGAGCATTGCTTTATGAGGCTCTCATGCTTTTGGACCGGGCATATCAAAAGATGTTGTCTGACGGCAGTACTCATAAAGAGGTAAGCAATACCCGCATAAGCAAGTTCATGGAGTGGGTAGGGGCTGACTTGAGAGAACATCACTCTGTTCAATATTATGCCGATAAGCTATGCATCACACCAAACTATCTGAATGAAATTGTCAGTTCAGCTATGGGAATCAGTGCAAAGCAATACATTCAGAATAAAGTTGTGGAGGAAGCCAAACGACTGCTTGTCTATACGGAACTGCCTATTTCAGAAATTGCTTTCGAACTGCATTTTTCAACCGTTTCCTACTTTGTCCGTTGCTTTCGTCAGTGTACGGGAGAAACACCTTTGTCTTACCGGAAAGAGCATAAACCGTAAAAAGTGTCATTTCTCCCTTAGTTCTTATTGCGTTGTATTTTCCTTGAGGGCCTATCTTTGCGGAATAATAACCCATAAAATAATAAGATTATGAGAGATGCGGAAAAGACAGTCGGAGGTATGATGGATAAGCTGAAAACAGCTTTTATCGGTTCGGTGGATGCAGAGGGCTTTCCTAATATCAAGGCTATGCTGCAACCCAGGAAGAGGGAAGGGATAAAGACTATTTATCTGACAACGAACACTTCGTCAATGCGTGTTGCGCAATACAGGGAAAATAATCATGCCTGTATCTACTTCTGTGATGCAAGGTTTTTCAGAGGTGTCATGTTGCGCGGCACAATGGAAGTGCTGACAGATAGTGTCAGTAAGGAGATGATATGGCGGGAAGGGGACACGATGTATTATCCGGAAGGCGTGACCGATCCCGACTATTGCGTCCTGAAATTCACGGCAATTTCCGGAAGATATTACAGTGGCTTCAAATCGGAAAGCTTTGTGATAGACTGATTCCTCAGTCCAGAAAAGGAATTCGGACTGCAAATTCCTTTTCGTTTTGAAATATATCAATTTGCCGGTTGTATAGGGCATATTGGCGTTGCAGATTCTTGAGCCCTGTTCCACTTTTAGCTACGTAGTTGCGCAACTGGAGGTTGTTGGAAACAATAATCATTTCATCATCAATGGTGATGTGGATTATTAAGGGGGAGTTGGTGGTGCTGATATTGTGTTTTATGGCATTTTCCACAAGCATTTGTATGCTTGCAGGGATGACAAAGCGGTTATGATTCTTTCCGTTGTCTTCTATGTCGATGTGCAAGGTATCTCCAAAACGTATATGTTCCAGATACAGATATGAGTCGACAAATGACAGTTCTTCTTTCAGCGTGACTTTTAATTGCCCGTGAGTTGTGAGCAGATAGCGATAGACAGTGGATAATTTCTTGGTGAACAGGTTCGCTTTCTCTGCATCCTGATAGGTCAAGGAAGCAAGCACGTTGAGACTGTTGAACAGGAAATGCGGATTAATCTGGTTCTTTAGTACTTCGAATTGATACAAAGCTCTTTCTTTTTCAATAACAGCCAGCCGCTTTTCCATTTCCGTCTGCTGCAGGTTATAGAAAAAGATTTCAATCTGGAAGACGGCAATCCAGTTCCATGGGATTACAGGCAGGGAGCTTTTAAAGATATCCCAACCTGACATCTCCGGACTGGCTAACAGGCAGTTCAGGATTCCTGCCAATGAAACGCTGAGAAAGGTGGTCAATAACAAGTCGATAGAAATTCTGACTACATTACTTGTGGATTTTAATCTCTTGTATACCCAATTGATTACTCCGAAATCAATAAATCCGAGTGCTATACATAGCGGAAGGTTGATGATAAACTGATAAGCCAGATTTATCTTTAAAGGCTTTCCGCTGACTATGTTATAGATACAGCCGATAACAAATAGAGAGATTGATATCGTGAGGATAAAGAGGAATATGTATTTCTTATGTTTCATCAGCGTAGTTTATAAAGTACCGTCTATCCATTTCAGAAAATCGTTCGCACGGCTGCGGCTGACCAATACTTCATGCGGGCATTCCGGGCGGAAATATAACTTTAAACGGCTGCCGAAATACCTGGAACTCTTTTGAATGGCCTTTATATTGGAGATGCAATTTCTCGATACGCGGAAAAAGAGATCCCTGTCCAGCATTGGTTCCAGTTGATCCAATGAGTAATTGATAATGTACCTTTTATTGGTGAACAGATGCAGGTAGGTGTACTTTTCTTCACTGTAGAAGAAAGCGACTTCATGGGTTTCAGCATACTGGAAAGTATCTCCTATCTGGACTAAAAAACGGTTTTTCTTATTTCCTGCCAAGTAATCGGTCTCCAGTTTCTTGTATTGGGGAGTGGTGGAATGTAGCGAATGGTTTCGTTCGAACTTGTGCAATGCTGCGTCCAGTTCATTTTCTTCAATGGGCTTCAGCAGATAATCAATGCTGTTGACTTTGAATGCCTGCAGGGCGTATTCGTCGTAGGCCGTTGTGAAGAGGACAGGTATATCAATGGGGCATTGCTCAAAAATCTCGAAACTAAGTCCGTCGGATAAGCGTATATCGACAATCATCAGGTCTATCTTGTTCTGTCTGAGAAGTAAGACTGCCTGCTCAATGCTTTCTGCCCAGCCTACCAGTTGATAGTCCGGCCTTAACATTTGCATCATCCGTTTCATTTCTTCATAGGCGAACCGTTCATCTTCCACCAATACATATCTTGTCATACTGATTCTGTTCTTTAGGGTATTACTGTTTCTTTGTCAAAAATACAATATATTATTCTGCCATGTAAGTTTTTAGAGAATAAATGTCTGTTTTCGTCAGAAGCCGCACCGGAAACCTGCCGTAAAACGTAAGGAGGTGCCGAAATTACAGCTCCCATCGTCTTCTTTAAAGTTTTCGATAAAGCCTTTGAAACTACGGTCTGAGATTTTTGCGCTACGTATCCAGTTGCCACCTATGCCCAGATAAATGCTCGTCTTCTTGCTTATGTAGAATGACGGACTTATATAAGATTTCATGCTTACCGTTGAATAGATTTTGGACTTTCCGTCTATGCTCATCACGGCCGACATGCCATCCATTTCGATAGCAGTGAGTTCTACCTTAAATTTCTTGTTCAGCCAGGTAGCGGCAGATATTTTTATACCGCTGGACATGTCTACTTTAAGCTCGTATTTGCCCGTGTTCCTCCAGCTGAAGTATATCATGGGTAATATCATCGGGATACCGTATGAATTGGTAAGCCCACCCCCGATTCCGAGGTCAAGATTGTTCCTTAGCTTATATACAAAGACAACGGCACCATTGGCTAATACGCTCTTTATCATTATTTCACTGGGTGAAGCATAGACTCCGGCACCTAAAGAAGCGATAATGCTCCATCTATCGGACAAGGGCCTGATGTGTGATATATTTAAACTGCTGTTCAGTATATTATCAGGGTTTAATTCTTTGGCCGGTCCTTTGTTGTTGAGAATGCCATAGGAACAATTGAGGGTTGCTGACCATGCCGTTACTTGTCCTTTTTCATTGTGTCTGACAGAGAACGGCAGAGTATACCTGCCGGATAGAATAAGTAAATCTCCCGACCCGTATTTATTGCCGGCATCATCTTTAAGGGTACTTGCCGGCATATAATCGCTGCTGATATAGCCCTGTCCGTAACTTAAGCCCGGAAGAATGACAAGCAATGGTGTCAATAGAATCTTAAAAGTAATTTTCATGTGGTTATTATAAATTGTTTCCGGCAAAGATATTACTCTGAAAGGGCAGTAGGCAAGTGCTTCCGGACAGGTTGCA
This sequence comes from Bacteroides sp. AF39-11AC, assembly GCF_003474285.1. Lineage (NCBI taxonomy): Bacteria > Pseudomonadati > Bacteroidota > Bacteroidia > Bacteroidales > Bacteroidaceae > Bacteroides > Bacteroides sp. AF39-11AC. The sequence goes on from NZ_QROH01000006.1 coordinate 263,125, forward strand.
TAATCTGCTGGTTGAAATTCGGTATTCAGTGGACGGATTGAAAGTGGAGGATATGAAAGATACCTATTTTGGATAACTGTATTTTGGATCAGCTTCGTATCTTTGTAGCATGGAACAAATAGCAGATAAGCAATATTGCCAGAGTTGTGGGATGCCCCTCCGTTTCGATGTGGAAGAGTATTTAGGCACCAATGCCGATCACTCCTACAGTGACGAGTATTGCTACTATTGCCTGAAAGACGGGAGTTATACAGTGGATATCTCTATGAATGAGATGGTGGATATCTGGGTAAAATATACCGATAAATACAACTGGTATTCGGGAACCGACTATACTCCACAAGAATTAAGAACCTTATTGAACAAGCGTCTTCCCACCCTGAAACGCTGGCGACAGAAAGAGATGACGCAACATGTTCACTATGAAGCTATCAATTGGGTTCGGACTTATATTGACCAAAACCTCTTTCAGGAAATCGATCCAGAGCAGTTGGCTAAGATTGTCAATCTCTCATTTTTCCATTTCCGAAAGGTTTTCAGGAATGTTACCGGAGAGAATATTGGTACATATATCCAGCGTCTGCGTTTGGAATACATTGCCCATTTGCTTATAACTACCGGACAGAGCATTGAGGAAATTGGTATGCAGACCAATTATCAGACAAAGTTCAGTCTGGCAAAGGCTTTTAAAAAGCACTTTGGCATTTCCATGTCGGCTTATCGCGAAAAGTATGAGTCTGTCAATGCGAGCCAAGAACCGGATAGCATGCCCGAGGCTAAGATTATGCGTATCAATACCCTGAAAGCTGTTTGCATAGAAGTGGGTGATACTTTTCGTGATAAATATGCTTACACCACGATCTGGAAGCAATTACTGCATTATAAAGCAGTTCATTTGCAGAATGCTCCCAGTAGTCTTTTTGTGAGTATAAGTCAGGATAATCCCTTGATTACACCGATGGAACAACGGCGGTTCTATATCGGGATTCTTGTTGAAGGGAGTGCCAAGTCCGAGGGGAAATTATCGCTTCGGGAAATACCCGGAGGAATGTACGCTGTTTTCAGGTATAAAGGCAGTTATTCTGATTTACCTGAATTTTATAAGACGATTTATAATCAATGGTTTCCTTACAGTATGTATCATCAGAAACGTCCGTTGACGTTTGAGGTGTATCTCAATTCACCGGATGAAACGCCGGTTGAGGGATTGCTGACGGAGATTTATATTCCTATTGATAAATAATTAAATGATATAAGTATGTTAGAATTGCCAGAAGTACTTACACTGAGTAAGCAAGCCAATGATGTTTTAAGTGGTAAAACGATTACGCAAGTGTTCAATGCTACCAAGCCTCATAAGTTCACGTTCTATAGTGGCGATCCACTGGAGTATGGAAAGTTGCTCGTCGGAAAGACGATTCTGTCGTCTAAAGGATATGGGATGTTTGTCGATTTTTACCTGTCGGACAATGTGATAATGAATATCGGTGACGGGGTGAGCGCACGTTACTATAATCCGGGTGATAAAGTTCCTGCCAATTACCAATTGCTGCTGACTTTTGAAGATGAATCGTTTCTTGTATTTACGGTTGCCATGTATGGCTTTATCAGTGCCTATCCCGATGGGGTTATCGACAATAAATATTATACGATAAGCCGTGAAAGTATTTCCCCGCTGAGTGATGCTTATACGGAAGCGGAATTTGAGAAATTATTTGCTTCAGCCAAAAAGACATTGACGGCTAAAGCTCTGTTGGCTACCGAACAACGTATTCCGGGTGTAGGCAATGGGGTAACGCAGGATATTCTGTTCAATGCCGGGATTCACCCGAAACAGAAAGTGCTTGACTTGTCGGATGGACAGAAAGGGGTACTTTTTAAATCTCTGAAGGATACTTTAATGGCTATGACTTCCGGAAGAGGTCGTGATACCCAGACGGATCTTTATGGAAATGAGGGAGGGTATAAAACGATTCTTTCTTCCAAAACATGGAAGAATCCCTGTCCGCGCTGTAGCAGTGTGATTGTGAAAGAAGCTTATCTTGGAGGATCGGTTTACTATTGTCCTGAGTGTCAGAAAATAAGGAAAATATAATAGCAACTTAAATTATAGTTATAGCGAAAGTAACAGATATTATGCTTCTGCAACAGCTGCTTTGAAAAAAGCGGCTTTCTTTTTTCTCTTCCGATAATTTGCAGGAATAAAAAGTCTGCCTATCTTTGTGGAGGTATAAAAAAATGTTGGATGTTTAAAGTTAAGAAGGATTCGGTAAGTAAATAACTGTGGGCATCATGAGTAACGAAAATAAATCTATTCACGAATTCGATTTTAGTTTAATCTGCGAATACTTTTCAAGTGTAGAACGTCAGGGACCGGGAAGTGCTGAAACAACAATCAAGGCTCTTAGCTTTGTTGAGGGGCTTACGGATAAATCTCTGATTGCTGATCTGGGTTGTGGCACAGGTGGCCAGACGATTACGCTGGCGCAACATGCCCCGGGACAAATTACAGGCATTGATTTGTTTCCTGATTTTATCAACCAATTCAATAGTAATGCCGAGCACTTTAACCTTCAGGACAGAGTGAAAGGTATTATTGGATCAATGGATGAACTCCCGTTCCGGAATGAAGAATTAGATCTTATCTGGTCGGAAGGAGCCATCTATAATATTGGTTTTGAATACGGGTTGAATCTATGGCGTCCGTTTTTGAAGAAAGGCGGTTATATTGCTGTATCAGAGGTGTCATGGTTTACTGACGAACGTCCGGCTGAGATCGATGATTTCTGGATGGATGCTTATCCTGAAATAAATACGATTCCCAATAAGCTGGCACAGATGCAGAAGGCCGGATATATCCCTGTAGCCTGTTTCTGTATACCGGAAAATTGCTGGATCGAACATTTCTATATGCCGCAGGTTGAAGCCCAAGAGGACTTCCTACGAAAATATAAAGGTAACCAAGCTGCTGAAGAACTGATTGCCAATCAGCGCCATGAACAACAATTATACTATAAGTATAAAGACTTTTATGGTTATGCATTCTACATCGGAAAGAAAATCTAAGTAAAGAAAAAAGCCGTATCAATAAAAGAATTTCATTTATTCTGATACGGCCTTTCTTATGCGTTGCAAAACTCTAATGTTTACAATTCAGCAGAATCCATTCTGTCATATCTTTCAGGACCTCAGGACTGATGGTTTCTTCTAATTGCCCGTATTCCATAATTGTACAAGTCTTACAGGATTGGAACAAATGGTTCAAACCGGGATATTTCTTGGTGGTAACTTTCTTGTTCCCGTTAGACTTGACCCAATCTTCCACAGCTTTGAGATTCATGTCTGCATCTACCTGTATGTCTTTATCTCCATTGACAGCCAGTACCGGACATTTTATCTTCTTTAAATCTTGGGTCGGATCGTATTTCATGAAATGAAGATACCACGGGGAGAGCATTCCGTTCATCTCAACTTCTATTTGTTTGGCGATGTTTGGGTCTTGCAGTTGTACGGGTGGCAGTGTTGCAATAATGTTGGCATATAGCTCTTTCCGAATTTCCTCAGTGCTTTTGTCCTGTGCCAATATAGCATAACGGGCGCGTAATGTGGGTTTGTATAATTCCCACATGGCATCGGAGGTGCCACCTGACTTGCTAACTGTTTCTGCTTGTTTCAACATCAGGCTGTCTCCTTTTATGGTAGCGCCGGCCATTGAAACGATGTAAGCAATATCTTTGTTACGGGCACCCAATATAAAAGCCACGGTTCCGCCACAGCTATGACCGATGATTCCTATCTGTTTGGGATTAATCTCTTTTCTACCTTTCAGGTAGTTGATTGCTGCTTCTGCATCGCTGGCATAATCTTCGTTGGTGGCTTCTGCAAAAACGCCTGTTGAGCCTCCTACGCCTCTGTCGTCGCAGCGAAGTACGGCTATACCGTTACGGGTCAGGTAGTCTGCTATTACCAGGAATGGCTTATGTCCCATTATTTCCTCATCCCTGTTCTGTGCGCCACTACCGGTAACCAATACTACTGCCGGGAATTTTTTTCCCTGTTCAGGAAGCGTCAGAGTGCCGGCAAGTGTGATTCCGGCTTCTTTATTTTCAAAAGTAATGTCTTCTGCTTTATAGAGGAAAGGCGGTTGTGGTTCTTGGGGGCGTTTAGGTTTGGCTACTTCTCCTTTTTCCAGATTTAGTTTGAATCTAAGTCCTTGTGTGAAGTCTCCGTATATTTTGCCGTCTTTCTCTAGCTTTCCTTTGTAAGAGGCACGGATCTCAGGAATCTGAATCGTCAAAATCGAATCCTGAAAGAGTGTGGAGCCTGTCGGAATGCCTTTTACATTCTGATCGGGACTGTCACAAGTAGAGGTATATCCCTGCTCGGTTTGTTGCAGGTTGAAGCAAATAGTCAAGGAAGCGTTGGGGAGCGACAACTTTCCATTCCATGTTCCGGATATGTCCTGAGCATGGGTGCAGATAGGAAAGATAAATCCTAAAAGGAATAGAATGGAGTGTTTTTTCATATCCGGTGATTTAAATGGTTTTCATATAATATTTTGAGTTTCTTATTTGACATACTCATGTAGTTCTTTACAATCTACCGCCAGTTCATCCACTGCTTTCCACCCAAAGATACCGTTTTTTATTGTAACATGCAATATACATCCCATGGCTACTTGTGCATCTATGGGGACATGGAAGTAAAGGCAGTCGTCAGGATTATCCTGGTCGACAGCTTTCAGAATTCTGCATTCAGGCAATATGGTCCGATAACGAGCCAATTTATTGGGCATTAGAAAACGGATTTCTGTTACTCTGTATTCTTTGCGTACGGGAGTCCTGCTTGCCAACCAACGATTCATATTCAGTAACAGATTGATACCCATGCTGTGAAAAAGCATTCCTATAACAATGCCACAGGCGATGGTCTTCAGGTAATATCCGACTTTTGTGTATTTATCTGCCAGTAGTACACCAATAACAATGATAAGAATGGCAGTGAAAAGCATCACGAGTGCCGTGAGTGGGCGATAGCTGATACCACGAAATGCTGTTTGCTGGAGCAATGAAGTACTGGGAGTGGCCAGATAACCCACTCCGGTAAGTATTGCCACGATCACAATTACTATCAGCCAGACATATATAGTTTGCCTACGATCTTTCTTTTTTTCCCGGATTTCTCCGGTGGTTGTTATTCTTCGATATCTCATTCTGTTGACGAAGGTACGCTTTTATATCTTCATATAGCCTATCTCCTTTAAAATTCTATTCAAGCTTCTTCTGAGAAGAGAAATAAAAGGCTTTGTTTATAATAAGCTTAAAGAGATTTTGTATATCTTTGCATAATTACAAAACTAGACTTAAAGAAAACATTATGAAGACAAAACGCTTATTAGGATTATTGCTATTAATCCTGCCAATCACTGGCTTTGTTGCTTGTAGTGATGATGAACCGCAAGACAAGGTAGAAACTGTAAAAATGCTTATTTCTGACAAAACAGGTACTTATCAGCCTTGGGGAAGTGATTCTCCCATCGATTGTATGCTGGTGAAAGAAGAAAGTGAAAGCGACTACAAAACGCTGGATTTTCAAGGAATTGCTGATTTCATTTACGAAAAAGGCTATGAGTATGCTTTATGGGTTGAGAAAAGAACCTTGGTTGATCCTCCTGCTGATGGAAGTAGCATTGTCTACAAATTGATAGATGTAATATCGAAGGCAAAAGTAGAGTATGAATACACTATAAAAGTAGATGGTCCTAATCCTTTTATCCTGTCTCCCGAAGGTGGTGAATATGAAATACCTTTTACCTGTAAAGCGAAGAAATTTGCAGAGGGTAACCTGGTTGAAGATGGATATATTCCTTTAAAAGGGTTGAGATATAATATGGGTACCAATTACGGAGGGCTGACAAGAGTCGTAAAAGATGGCGATAAGGTTGGGTTTTATAAATTTGTAATAGAAGGCATTCCGCGCTTTAATATGAAAGCGGCTCCTGTATGGTATTGTGGTATTTACACTCCGGATGCAGATTTGCTTTTCGGACCTGAGCCGGAGCCTATTTATAAACAACTGTTTGAACAACCGCAGACAGAGGGTGAGGATTATTTTATGTATTCGGTAGTCTTTATGTCTACAGGCACATTTGCTGAATAAACTCTGAAATAATATTTAAAACATACCTGAACCGTGTCTGCTCCGTACCAACTCCGTACCTGGTCCGTATAAAGGTACCTTTATTGGGAGTTGATACGGAGCAGGTACGGACTTGATACGGAGTTGGTACGGACTTGGTAAGGCAGCGAGCGTATATTAATGGATACATCAAGGGTTATGAGTGAATCTTATATTTAAGAATATTAAATGTTTTTCTTCTTTATAAACCAAATATGATTTTTTCGCTTCGTCTATAAACAGAGAAATCAAAACATGAAATTTCTGTAATCCGAACTAATGGTGACATTAGTATCTGTAAATGACATAGAATGATGCGATTGAATAAAGTAATCTTATCTGTAATCAGCTATATTGTAGTAGGCAGTTTTCAAACAGCCGTTTGGGGACAAACCATTAACGGCAAGATAATAGACAGCGAACAGCGCCCCATAGAGGGAGCAACCATTGTATTGCAAACGGTAGACTCTATTTATATAGATGCGTCTATATCAAACGCTGACGGTATATTCACTTTGAATGGTCAACAAGAAAAATACCGCTTGATTATCCAACATCTTTTATTTCATACGAAGCAAGTAACCGGCAATGGAAAAAATGCCGGGACTATTCAGTTACAGCCTCAGGATTATGCCTTGGATGAAGTGGTGGTAAAGGCGGAACGCCCATTTGTGAAAGTGGAGAATGGACGTTTAGGTTATAATCTCGCTGTTTTGTCTGAAAAGCAAGTAGTGAATAATGCCTATGAAGCATTGATGAGGCTACCGGGAGTGCAAGAAAGTAAGGGGGCAATGACTCTGGTCGGTGCAGGAAATCTGACTGTAATCCTGAATGGAAAACCTACCACAATGGATGTCGGGCAGCTTGAAACTCTTTTGCGTAATACGCCGGTAAGCAGGGTGGAGAAAGTGGAAGTAATGTATAGTGCACCCCCTGAATATCATGTACGGGGAGCGGTTATCAATGTTGTTTTAAAACGCTCGAATGACTATTCTTTTCAAGGAGAAGTAAGTGCTGATTATAAGAATCAATATTTTAATAGTGGTGGCATGAAGGGGAATTTCCGTATATCGACACCCAGGATGGCTTTTGATGTGATGTATGGAGCGAATGATGTGAAGAATATGGAATATATAGACCTCGATTCCAGGCATACACTGAAAAATGAACGGTACGATATCAGTCAGAATGAGCAATTACGCAGTAAGTATTGGAATCACAATTTCAGAACTGCATTTGAATATAATTTCAATGACAATCATACAATCAATGTGATATATACAGGCAGTTATAGCCCCGATCAGCATAATAGTAGCGAAACGACAGGAAATTATCAAACCAGTAATGTAGATAAATATCTTGATACGCAGATGAATAATGTCACATTGCAGTATCATTCAGGATTTGGGCTTGAAATAGGTGGTGATTATACGCATTATAAATCCGACAATCATCAAAGCCTCTATGCTGACTATCAGGATGGCAGGCAAAGCAGTTTTTCAATGGTTGGCGGACAAAGAATAGATCGCTATTCTATTTATGCAGATCAAAAGCATCCATTATCTAAAGGGTGGAGTTTAGGATATGGGGTATCCTATCGGTTTGCAAAAGATCGTGATTTTCAAACTTATGATAAGGTAGTGGGGGATATTCATACTCAGAATATGTATTCCGATCTGAAAGAGCAGACTACTAATTTTTATGTGTCACTCAGTAAAAACTACGAGACAGGAGTTTCGTTCTCAGTATCGGCTACGGGAGAATATTATACTATTGGCAATTATCATAAATGGGCGGTTTATCCACAGGCATCGCTGACTTACTTTAAAACGCCAAAGCATACATTCCAATTCTCCTTATCTACAGATAAGACGTATCCGAGCTATTGGGATATGCAATCGTCTGTTAGTTATCTCAACGGGTACACTGAACTGTGGGGAACGCCGGGATTGAAACCTATGACTAATTACAATCTGAACGGGAGTTATATCTTGAAGCAAAAATATATTTTTAACCTGTTCTTTATGCATACTCCAGATTACTTTATACAAACTCCTTATCAATCTACCGACAGACTGGTGCTAATTTATAAAAATACAAACTGGAACTATATGCAGTTGTGGGGAGCAAATATCATATTACCTTTCAAAACAGGAAATTGGTTGGATTCTCGATTGACTGTAGCCGGTATGCAGATGAGGCAACGTTGTGATGATTTCTTTGATATACCTTTCAATCGAAAAAAGTGGATGTTCAGTGCTATGCTGGATAATACTTTTAAAGTGAATAAAAATCTGGCTTTTGAATTGATGGGGAATGTGCAAACGCCGGTTATACAAGGAACATTCGATATTGAATCTATCTTTAATCTTACTGCCGGACTGAAATGGAGTTTTGCAAACGACAGGATGAGCCTTTCCACTCGTTGTAATGATATTCTTAATACAGGGATGCCTAAGACTAAAGTTCGTTTCAAGGGACAAGACTTAGATATGAACAGTGCTTTCTATTCGCGGGCTTTTACTCTGAATTTCATTTATCGCTTTGGAGGGTATAAGAAAAAGAATCTGAAAGAAGTGGATACATCGAGGTTTGGAATGTAATTGCTATTAGACGGAGTCATCCGGTATACTGAAAAAAAACTCTGAAATCATTCGATTTCAGAGTTTTAAGCGGTGCGTACGGGACTCGAACCCGTGACCCCATGCGTGACAGGCATGTATTCTAACCAACTGAACTAACGCACCATAATTTCATTTCTTTAATTGCTTTCTCTCTCGATTGCGGTTGCAAAGGTAGGCATTTCTTTGAAACCTGCAATAGCTATGATGAAATTTTTTTGCTTGATTTTATCACTTTTCCTTTTATATCCTCATTTTGAGAACATTGGAATATGAAAAAAAATAAGTTCTTGCAGAGCTTTTTGTGAAAGGGGATTGGGATGGTTTTGTAATGAAAACGAAGCTTTCTGTTGCTTGATTTAAACTTCTTGCTCGAAAACTTCGTTATTTTACAATAAATCGTTATTTTTGCAAACTCAAATCGAGAAAATTGTAATTTGAAAACGATAAAAACGATAATTTAGGATGATGAAAACGGCCAAACTGTTACTTCACTGTCCCGACAAACCGGGAATTCTGGCAGAAGTGACAGACTTTATAACGGTAAACAAGGGAAATATTATCTATCTGGACCAATATGTCGATCATGTGGAGAATATCTTTTTCATGCGTATCGAGTGGGAATTGAAGAACTTCCTGATACCGCAAGAGAAAATTGAAGATTATTTTGCTACGCTGTACGCACAGAAATATGAAATGTTTTTCCGTCTCTATTTCTCGGATACGAAACCACGCATGGCAATATTTGTGTCTAAGATGTCACATTGCCTGTTCGATTTACTGGCACGCTATACGGCAGGAGAGTGGAACGTCGAGATTCCTCTTATTATAAGCAACCATCCCGACTTGCAACATGTAGCCGAACGTTTCGGAATACCTTTCTATTTGTTCCCTATTACAAAGGAGACTAAAGAAGAACAGGAGAAAAAAGAAATGGAATTGCTGGCAAAGCATAAGGTGAACTTTATTGTACTGGCGCGTTATATGCAGGTGATTTCAGAACGGATGATTGATGCCTATCCTAATAGGATTATCAATATTCATCATTCTTTCCTTCCTGCATTTGTGGGAGCAAAACCTTATCATGCAGCATTTGAGCGTGGTGTGAAGATCATTGGTGCTACCAGTCATTATGTAACAACGGAACTGGATGCAGGGCCGATCATTGAACAAGATGTGGTTCGTATCACTCATAAGGATGCTGTAGAGGATCTTGTAAATAAGGGGAAAGACCTGGAAAAGATTGTTCTCTCGCGTGCCGTGCAGAAGCATATTGAGCGCAAGGTACTGGCATATAAGAATAAAACAGTGATATTTAGTTAAGGTATATTCATGAAAGTAGCGATTATCAAATATAATGCAGGCAATATCTATTCGGTGGATTATGCGCTGAAGCGTTTGGGCGTGGAAGCTGTGGTAACGGCGGATAAAGATGAATTGCGTGCGGCGGACAAAGTGATCTTTCCAGGTGTGGGCGAGGCGGAAACAACCATGAAGTTTCTGCGTGCCAGTGGTATGGATGCATTGATAAAGGAGCTTAGACAGCCTCTTCTAGGGATATGTCTGGGTATGCAAGTGATGTGCCGCCATTCTGAAGAAGGAGGAGATGTGGACTGTCTGGGTATTTTTGATACGGAAGTGAAGCGTTTCGTTCCACAGAAGCATGAGGATAAAGTGCCTCACATGGGTTGGAATACGCTCACAGAGACGAACAGTGGCTTATTCAAAGGCTTTACAAAAGAAGAGTTTGTCTATTTTGTGCATAGCTTCTATGTTCCCGTCAATGAATATACGGCTGCTGTGACGGACTATATACAACCGTTTAGCGCTGCCTTGCATAAGGATAATTATTACGCTACCCAATTCCATCCGGAGAAAAGTGGAGGTGTGGGAGAGCGTATCTTGCGCAATTTTTTAGAATTATAATTAAGTAGATGAATATATGATAGAGCTTATTCCTGCAATAGATATTATCGACGGAAAGTGTGTACGCCTTTCGCAAGGTGACTATGACAGTAAGAAGGTATATAACGAAAATCCGGTAGAAGTGGCCAAAGAAATGGAGGCACACGGTATTCGCCGGCTTCATGTGGTAGACCTGGACGGAGCGGCTTCTCATCATGTAGTCAATTATAATGTTTTGAATAGAATCACCTCACAGACTTCCCTGATCGTTGATTTCGGTGGTGGTGTGAAAAGTGATGAAGACTTGAAGATAGCTTTTGAGAATGGGGCGCAGATGGTTACAGGCGGCAGTATTGCGGTGAAAAATCCTGAGTTGTTCTGCCATTGGCTGGAAGTTTACGGCAGTGAGAAGATAATTCTTGGTGCGGATGTGAAAGACCGGAAGATAGCTGTGAATGGCTGGAAGGACGAAAGTGCTTGTAAATTGTTCCCTTTTCTGAAAGAATATGTAGAGAAAGGTATTCAGAAAGTAATTTGCACGGATATTAGTTGTGACGGTATGTTGCAAGGGCCTTCTATTGAACTGTACAAGGAAATGCTGGAACAACATCCTGACCTTTACCTGATAGCAAGTGGGGGGGTCAGCAGTATGGAAGATATACGTGCATTGGAAGCGGCTGGAGTACCGGCTGTAATTTTTGGTAAGGCTCTGTATGAAGGGCATATTACTCTGAAGGAAATTGAAAGAATGATGTAGGATTATTGACAAATCATTCTCAATTGAGTTAGATTTAGATTATATATATCCTCATGAATATAAATCGTTAAAACAAAACAGAGGTGTTAGCGAAAAGAATTATTCCCTGTCTCGATATCAAAGACGGACAAACAGTGAAAGGAACCAATTTCGTCAATTTGCGTCAAGCGGGCGATCCGGTGGAACTGGCACGCGCGTATAGTGAGCAAGGTGCTGATGAGTTGGTTTTTCTGGATATAACAGCCAGTTTTGAAGGTCGCAAGACATTTGCAGAGTTGGTAAAGCGCATTGCTGCCAATATCAGTATTCCGTTTACGGTAGGTGGCGGTATCAACGAATTGAGTGATGTAGACCGTCTGCTGAATGCTGGTGCAGATAAGATTTCTATCAATTCTTCTGCAATTCGCTGTCCCGAACTGATTGATGAAATAGCTAAGAACTTCGGTTCACAGGTATGTGTGCTGGCGGTAGATGCCAAACAGACCGAAAAAGGCTGGTGGTGCTATCTGAATGGAGGCCGTGTAGAAACAGATAAGGAGCTGTTTACCTGGACCAAAGAAGCTCAGGAACGTGGTGCCGGAGAAATACTTTTCACCAGCATGAATCATGATGGCGTAAAGACCGGATATGCCAATGAAGCACTTGCTGAAATGTCTGATAACCTCTCTATTCCGGTGATTGCATCGGGCGGAGCAGGAACAAAAGAGCATTTTCGTGATGTGTTTTTGCAAGGAAAAGCAGATGCAGCGTTGGCAGCCAGTGTTTTTCATTTCGGAGAAATTAAAATTCCCGATTTAAAATCTTATCTTTGCGCCCAAGGAATCTCGATGCGAACGGTGTAAGGGATGATAAGATGCTTATACCGCATTGTAATTCGTAAATTGTAATTCGTAATTATATAAAAATGGATTTTGATAAGATGAACGGACTTGTTCCGGCAATCATACAAGACGCAGACACCGCTAAGGTGTTAATGTTGGGCTTCATGAATAAAGAAGCTTACGACAAAACGGTAGAAACCGGTAAAGTGACTTTCTTCAGCCGCACCAAGAACCGTCTTTGGACGAAAGGTGAGGAGAGTGGTAATTTCCTGAATGTCGTTTCTATCAAGGAAGACTGTGATCAGGATACATTGCTGATTCAGGTACACCCTGTGGGACCAGTTTGCCATACAGGTACGGATACATGTTGGGGCGAGAAAAATGAACAGCCTGTAATGTTCCTGAAGCATCTTCAGGATTTTATAACTAAGCGTCACGAGGAGATGCCGGAAGGTTCTTACACAACCAGTCTGTTTGAGTCAGGTGTGAATAAAATGGCACAGAAAGTGGGTGAAGAAGCTGTAGAAACAGTGATCGAAGCTTGCAACGGAACTGATGAACGGTTGATTTATGAAGGAGCCGATTTGATATACCACCTCATCGTGCTGCTGACATCCAAAGGATACAGTTTGGAAGATTTGGCACGCGAATTGCAGGAACGCCATAGCGCTTCGTGGAAGAAACACTAAATAATTAAAAATTAATAATTAAACGGGAATGGCTGAACCGCTGATACGATATAAAGATGTGGAAGTACACCAACAGGACTTGTGCGTGCTGAATGAGGTAAACCTCGAGCTGCAGAAGGGAGAGTTTGTGTATCTGATCGGTAAGGTCGGTTCGGGTAAGACCAGTTTGCTAAAGACTCTCTACGGAGAACTGGATATTACTGCCGGCGAAGCAATGGTGCTGGGTTATGATATGAGTCGTATTAAGCGCAAGCATATTCCACAGTTGCGTCGTAAGTTGGGCATCGTGTTTCAGGATTTCCAACTGTTGACGGACCGTACGGTGAACGATAATCTTGCTTTTGTATTGAAGGCTACGGGCTGGAAAAACAAATCGGAAATAAAAGATCGTATTGCTGAAGTGCTGATGCAGGTAGGAATGGGTAATAAAGGATATAAGTTCCCTAACGAACTTTCGGGAGGCGAACAGCAACGCATCGTTATTGCCCGTGCTATGCTCAACTCTCCGGAGATTATCTTGGCGGATGAACCGACCGGTAATCTGGATGCGGAAACAGGACGTGCCATTGTAGGACTATTACATAACATCAGCCGCACGGGTGGCTCACTGGTATTGATGACTACGCATAACCTTCATCTGCTTCACGAGTTTCCGGGACAGGTATATCGCTGTGCTGGTCATCAGATAACAGACGTAACGTCCGAGTATTCGGGTATGATGCCGACTGTAGAAGAAACAAATAATAATATATAATCATTTAATACAGGAACGAAAATGAAAGTTTTAAAGTTTGGAGGTACTTCCGTAGGTTCTGCACCGCGGATAAAGGAAGTAGCCAAATTGATCACTGATGGTGAACAGAAGATAGTTGTACTCTCGGCTATGTCGGGAACAACTAATACATTGGTGGAAATTTCGGACTATCTGTACAAGAAAAATCCGGAGGGTGCCAACGAAATCATTAACAAGCTGGAGGCTAAATATAAACAGCATGTGAATGAGTTGTATTCCACTCCCGAGTATAAACAGAAAGGTCAGGAACTGATTAAATCTCATTTTGACTACATCCGTTCTTATACCAAAGACCTTTTCACGCTGTTTGAGGAGAAAGTGGTTCTGGCACAGGGAGAACTGATCTCTACCGCCATGATGAACTATTACCTGCAAGAGTGTGGCGTGAAGTCTATTTTGCTTCCGGCTTTGGAATATATGCGTACCGATAAGAATGCGGAGCCCGATCCTGTATATATTAAGGAGAAACTTCAGATGCAGTTGGAATTGCATCCCGGTGCTGAGATTTACATCACACAAGGATATATTTGCCGCAACGCTTACGGAGAAATAGATAATCTGCAACGTGGAGGAAGCGATTATACTGCTTCTCTGATCGGTGCAGCTATCAATGCTTCCGAAATTCAGATATGGACCGATATTGATGGTATGCACAATAATGACCCGCGTATTGTTGACAAGACTGCTCCTGTGCGTCATCTTCATTTTGAAGAAGCTGCTGAGTTGGCTTATTTTGGTGCGAAGATTCTTCACCCCACTTGTATACAGCCCGCCAAGTATGCCAACATACCGGTGCGTCTGCTGAATACGATGGACCCGACTGCTCCCGGTACTATGATTTCCAATGATACCGAGAAGGGCAAAATCAAGGCAGTTGCAGCAAAAGATAACATTACGGCTATCAAGATTAAATCCAGCCGCATGTTGCTTGCTCACGGTTTCTTGCGCAAGGTCTTTGAAATTTTCGAAAGCTATCAGACTTCTATCGATATGATTTGTACTTCTGAGGTAGGAGTATCTGTATCTATAGATAATACGAAGCATCTCAACGAGATTCTGGATGACCTGAAAAAGTACGGAACTGTAACGGTGGATAAGGATATGTGTATCGTTTGCGTGGTAGGTGATTTGGAGTGGGAAAATGTAGGTTTTGAAGCGAAAGCATTGGATGCCATGCGCGACATACCGGTACGAATGATTTCATTTGGTGGCAGTAACTACAACATTTCTTTCCTTATCCGTGAGTGCGATAAGAATCAGGCATTACGATCGCTTAGTGATGCACTGTTCAACGAAGAATAAGAGAAATAAGAAAGTACAGATATAATATGATATGGAACGCAAATTACACAAATTGCACAATTCCCTGATAAAGGCTCTTGTGTGATTCGCGTAATTTGCGTTCCTTTCTTTATAAACAAAGTTTGAAGTATGAAAGGAACATTTCCTATTGATAAATTCCGTGAGTTGCGTACCCCCTTTTATTATTATGATACGAAGGTGTTGCGCGACACTCTTTCTTGTGTACGTGCAGAAGCCGCCAAGTATGGCAATTTTGAGGTACATTATGCTGTGAAAGCAAATGCTAATCCGAAGGTGCTTTCTATTATCCGTGAGAACGGACTGGGTGCCGATTGTGTGAGTGGAGGAGAAGTGCGTGCTGCTGTTAAGGCAGGTTTTCCTACAAATAAGATTGTTTTTGCCGGAGTGGGCAAGTCTGATTGGGAAATAAACCAAAGTCTGGACTATAATATTTTCTGTTTTAACGTAGAGTCCATTCCCGAACTGGAGATTATCAATGAACTGGCTGCGGCTAAAGGTAAAGTGGCTAATGTCGCTTTTCGCATCAATCCGAATGTGGGGGCTCATACTCATGCCAATATCACTACCGGACTGGCGGAAAACAAGTTTGGCATTAGCATGCAAGACATGGATCATGTGATAGAAGTGGCTTTGGAGATGAAGAATGTGAAGTTTATCGGACTGCATTTCCACATTGGTTCGCAGATATTGGATATGGGTGATTTCGTTGCCCTGTGCAATCGTGTGAATGAATTGCAGGACAAGCTGGAAGCTCGTCGCATCCGCATCGAGCATATCAATGTAGGCGGTGGACTGGGTATTGATTATAAGCATCCCAACCGTCAGGCAATACCTGATTTTAAGGATTACTTCTCTACTTATGCCGAGCATCTGAAACTTCGTTCTTATCAAACACTCCATTTTGAATTGGGGCGTGCCATAACGGGGCAGTGCGGTTCACTTATTTCACAGGTGCTTTATGTAAAGCAGGGAGCAAATAAGAAGTTTGCCATCCTTGATGCTGGTATGACGGATTTGATTCGTCCTGCATTGTACCAGGCTTATCATAAGATAGAGAATATTACTTCCGAGGATACAGTTGAGGCGTATGATGTGGTAGGGCCTATCTGTGAATCGTCGGATGTTTTCGGAAAAGCTGTTGATTTGAATAGAGTGAAGCGCGGAGATCTGATAGCGTTGCGTTCTGCCGGTGCTTATGGTGAGATAATGGCTTCGAGCTATAACTGTCGTGAGTTGCCACAGGGGTATACTTCGGACGAACTGGTGTAAAATTACCAATATATACACGAAGCGTACAAGCCTCCTAATAATAGGTTTGTGCGCTTTCTTTTTTGAATAATAGAGTTGAAGTGTGGATTAATGAGCGTTCATATATCGATGTTGTAGCAATTCTGCAGGGAGTAGCTCCTCGATCTGATATCTTTTATATAAAAAATGTTATCAAATGAACAATGTCTGTGTATCATTGTTACTTTTGTAATGATTTCAATTTAACTAAAAATACGATTATGATTACTGAAAAATTACAAAATGCAATTAACGAGCAGATTACAGCTGAAATGTGGTCGGCTAACATGTATTTAGCTATGTCTTTCTATATGGAGAAAGAAGGATATTGTGGTATGGCACATTGGTTGAAAAAACAGTGGGCAGAAGAGAACGAACATGCCTGTGCATTGGCCGATTACGTAATTAAACGTGGCGGTAAGGCCAAAGTTGATAAGCTGGATGTAGTTCCCAACGATTTCGGTACTCCGCTGGAAGTCTTTGAACAGGTGTACAAACACGAATGCCGTGTATCTGAAATGATTGACAAATTGGTGGATGTGGCTGCTGCCGAAAAAGATAAAGCAACGCAGGACTTCCTTTGGGGATTTGTACGCGAACAGGTAGAAGAAGAGGCTACTGCTTCAGGTATCGTTGATATGATTAAGAGAGCTGGTGCAACTGGTGTCTTCTTTGTAGATGTGAAATTGGGCGAACGTTAATAATCTTTTGATATAGAATTGCTAAGTAGGGAAGCTGTCTGATTTTTTTAGACAGCTTCTTTTTTGTTTTCTTGGGATTATTAATGATTTATCCTACCTTTGCTCCACCGTAAATTAGGGTATTGAATAATGAAAAACGCCCTCCTGTGTATATATGTATTAATTCTTCCGTTTTTTTTCGTTTTGAGTAGTTGCTCGGATTGGGAAGAAAGGCGGATTCTGATCGTACATTCCTATGAGGAAAGCTATATCGGCTATCCTGATTTTAATCGATTTATAGATAAAGAGTTCAGAAGAAATGGGGTGGATGCGGATATTCGCATTGTATATCTGGACTGTGAAGCCTATCAAGAAGAACCGGAACTGAAGCGTATGCATCAATTACTCGATTCGGTTTCTGAGGGGTGGAAGCCTGAAATTATTTTGGTGAATGATGATCAGGCTGCTTATTCACTATTTAAGTGCAGTCATCCTTTAGTGAAGGAGGTTCCTATTGTTTTTGGTGGAGTGAATTATCCGAACTGGGAATTACTAAAAGAGTATCCCAACGCAACGGGCTTTCATGACCGAATGGATATTATGAGAAATATACGTCTGGGAGCAAAACTGTTTGGTGAAGAAGTGGAACTGTTTACGGTGCTAGACTCTACGTATATTGACCGACAGATACGTGAAGAAATAAAGGAGCAGTTGAAAGATGAGAAGGTGACTTGCCTGGTGGGCTACACGGGATTGCCTCGTGAAAAACAATTACAGTATCCCAGAAAGCCTGGGTATGCACGTTTTTCCAGTTTGTCGGTACGGATTGGGAAAAGGCAGGAGACTGCCAATTTTATCTGGACATTGAGTAAATATTCTACAGGAATGTGTTACCTCCAGATGAAGCGTGACTATACGACTGTCAATATCGGGAATATTTGTGCGAGTCCCAGCCTGACAGCTATCAATGAGGCATTCGGATATAATGAAAAATTGCTTGGCGGATATATAACGACATTTCCGATTCTGGCGGAAGAGGAGGTGAGCGCAGCTGTACGTATTTTGCATGGCGAAAAGCCTTCGGATATACCTATTAGGGAGAGCCGAAAGAAATATGTGATAGATTGGAATGTGATGCAGCAGCGAGGTATTTCCAAAGAAAGGATTCCGGAGGAATGTACTATTATAAATATTCCTTTCCGTGAGAAATATCCGGTATTATGGGGAACAGGAGTTTTGGTGATTATTATTTCACTTTCCACACTGTTTGTTTGGCTTTTTTTCCTTTATCGTCGTGAACAAGGCAGAAAGAAGCGTGCCCTTTATGAATTGGAAAATGAGAAAGAAACATTAGCCTTAGCTATTGAGGGCAGTGATACATTTGCATGGAGGCTGGAAAATGATCACTTTATCTTTGAAAAAGATTTTTGGAAATCGCAGAATATGATATCCAAATCGTTTAGTTTTGAAGATTTGCTATCATGTATGCATCCGGACCATTGGGAGGAGGTAAAGAGGTATTGGAGGAATATTTCTAAGGCAGGTAAGGTCATCTCTCAGGTGCGTTGTGATTTCAATGGAAAAGGATATCAGTGGTGGGAATTTCGTTATAAGACCATTATATTGCCGGGAGGAGGATATAAAGCTGCCGGATTATTGTTGAATATACAAGCGATTAAAGATCGTGAACAAGAGTTGGAAGAAGCGCGACTACTGGCTGAAAAGGCTGAGCTGAAGCAATCTTTCTTGGCAAATATGAGTCACGAGATACGTACACCGTTGAATGCAATTGTGGGATTCTCTAATATATTGGCGCTTGATGATGAACTGAATCCGGAGGAACGACTGGAGTATATCGGTAGTATAAATAAGAATAGTGATTTATTGCTGAAGTTGATTAATGATATTCTGGAATTGTCACGTATTGAGTCCGGGTATATGTCGTTTGAATATGAGAAGTGTCTTGTTTCGGATTTGGTCGACAGTATTTATACTACTCATCAAATGCTAATCCCTGAACAACTGGAATTTATCAAAGAATTGAATGCTGTACAAGTGGAAGTAATGGTTGATAAGGGACGTTTGACACAGGTGCTAACTAATTTCCTGAATAATGCTTCCAAGTTTACTAAGGTAGGGTATATTAAGCTGGGATATTGTTATCTTTCTGATGAGGATAAGGTTGCCATTTATGTGGAAGATACCGGAAGGGGAATTGCACATTCGGAACAGAAGATGATCTTCAGTCGCTTCTATAAACAGGATGAATTTTCACAGGGAGCCGGCTTGGGGCTTTCCATTTGCCAGGTGATTGTAGAGAAATTGCAAGGAAGAATCGAACTGTGGTCGGAGTTGGGAAAGGGAAGCAGGTTTACGGTGGTATTGCCGGTGATAAAAGCTACAAGCTACAAGTGACGAGTTGCAAGGTCTTCCGGTATGGTAGTCTGGCAAATAATTATTCGCTCACGAATACAGCGCAGCAACTTGTAACTTGTCACTTGTAGCTCGTAGCTTATCGCGCTTTAGCGCGATAATACTCCAAGTTCTTTTCCTACCTTAATAAATGCTTCTATACATTTATCCAGATGTTCTTTTTCATGTCCGGCAGAAATTTGTACGCGGATACGTGCCTGGTCTTTCGGAACTACAGGGTAATAGAATCCGGTGACGTAAATACCTTCTTCCTGCATACGGGCAGCGTAAATCTGAGAAAGTTTGGCATCGTACAACATGACGGCACAGATAGCACTTTGGGTCGGTTTGATGTCGAACCCGGCAGCAGTCATCTTTTCACGGAAGTAATTTACATTTTCTACCAACTTATCATGCAGGGCATTGCTTTCTTTCAGCATCTTGAAGACTTCGATGCTTGCGCCGATTACGGCCGGAGCTACAGAGTTGGAGAACAGGTATGGGCGACTGCGTTGACGTAACAGGTCGATAATTTCTTTCGGTCCTGTGGTGAATCCGCCCATGGCACCGCCGAATGCCTTACCCAATGTGCCGGTATAAATATCTACACGACCGTAAGTCTTGTACAATTCACTTACGCCATGTCCTGTGGGTCCTACTACGCCTGCGGAATGGGATTCGTCTACCATGACCAGGGCATTATATTTTTCTGCCAGGTCACAGATCTTGTCCATCGGAGCTACATTGCCGTCCATGGAGAATACACCATCTGTTACAACAATGCGGAAACGTTGGGCCTGTGCTTCCTGCAAACATTTCTCCAGTTCGCTCATGTCAGCATTGGCATAGCGGTAGCGTTTGGCCTTGCACAAACGCACGCCGTCGATGATAGAGGCATGGTTCAGTGAATCGGAGATGATAGCATCTTCCTCAGTGAAAAGGGGTTCGAATACTCCGCCATTGGCATCGAAGCAGGCAGCATAGAGAATGGTATCTTCTGTCTTGAAATAGTCGGAGATAGCAGCTTCCAGTTCTTTGTGAATGTCTTGTGTTCCACAGATGAAGCGTACGGAAGACATGCCGTAGCCACGGTGATCCATCATCCTTTGGGCAGCGGCAATCAGTCGCGGATGGTTGGACAAACCCAGGTAATTGTTGGCGCAGAAATTCAGCACTTCCTTCCCTTTTACGGTGATGGCGGCTTGTTGCGCACTCTCGATCAGGCGTTCTTCTTTATAGAGTCCGGCCTCTTTAATTTCAGCAAGTGTGTTGCTGAGGTGTTCTTTCATTTTCCCGTACATAGCTTTATAAATTAAAAGTTTGTCATCTTAATACTAAACGATACAAAGGACACGATTTTTCTTCAAATAACAATAGCAAAATGATAGAATAATGAAAAAAAAGTATGTATATTTGCGCGTCTCTAAGTAAGGAGTACCTTATAAATAAGTCGTATGAAGAATATTTTGGTAATTGGAGCAACCGGACAGATAGGTTCGGAACTCACATTGGAGTTGCGTAAACGTTATGGGGATGACCACGTTATCGCTGGATACATTCCGAGTGCTATGCCTAAAGGGGAGTTAAAAGCGTCAGGGCCTTCAGCTATTGCTGACGTGACCGACCGTCAGTCTATTGAAGTGGTAGCACGCCAATTCAAGATTGATACGATTTATAATCTGGCTGCTTTGCTTTCGGTGGTTGCTGAAAGTCGTCCGGCCATGGCTTGGAAAATCGGTATCGACGGATTATGGAATGTACTGGAAGTAGCGCGCGAGTATGGTTGTGCAGTCTTTACCCCGAGTTCCATCGGTTCGTTCGGAGAAGCTACACCTCATGTGAAGACGCCGCAAGATACGATTCAGCGTCCCCGTACAATGTATGGTGTAACCAAAGTAACTACCGAATTATTGAGTGATTATTATTATACTAAATATGGTGTAGATACCCGTGCGGTTCGTTTTCCGGGTATTATCTCCAATGTGACCCCTCCGGGTGGAGGTACTACCGACTATGCAGTCGATATATTTTACTCCGCAGTGAAAGGTGAAAGGTTTGTATGTCCTTTGAAACCTGGTACTTATATGGATATGATGTATATGCCTGATGCGCTGAATGCAGCTATTTCATTGATGGAGGCTGCTCCGGCACGTCTGAAGCATCGGAATGCTTTCAATATCGCTGCTATGAGCTTTGATCCGGAAGAGATCTGTCAGGCTATCAAGAAGCATGTGCCCGACTTTGAAATGGTATATGAAATTGATCCATTGAAGCAATCTATTGCTGACAGTTGGCCTGATAGTCTGGATGATACCTGTGCTCGTGAAGAGTGGGATTGGAAACCGCAGTATGATTTAGAGTCCATGACGGTGGACATGCTTGAAAAGTTAAGAGCTAAATTAAATAAGTGACCTGATGAGGTCTCGGTAAAGAATGAGAAAAATAGGATTGGGGTTCTTTCTTCTCGTTTTCTTGATGTCATGCGGCAACAAGAAAACGAAGATGGACCCTTTTGCAACAATCACCAATTTGGTGGATTCTGCTTCACATAAGGTTGATACTGTGCCGGAGGTTGAAGAGGATAACGGCCCTAAGCCCATAGAAGCGGATGAATCATTTGATGATTTTATCTATAGTTATGCTTCGGATGATGCCCTGCAACGGCAGCGGACCAAATTTCCGTTGCCTTTTTACAACGTCGATACACCTTCGAAAATAGAGAAGGAGGATTGGGAACATGATTATTTGTTTACCCAGCAGAGTTATTATACATTGCTCTTTGATGATGAAGATGATCTGGAGTTGGTGGGAGATACTGCACTCACTTCTGTACAGGTGGAATGGATTTTTCTTGAAAACCGTATGGTGAAGAAATACTATTTTGAACGTACTAAGGGGGTATGGATGTTGGAAGCTATCAATCTTCGCCAGATAGAGCAGGGGGAAAATGAAGACTTCGTTGCGTTTTACTCTCGCTTTGTAACCGACAGCATTTATCAGAGTCGACATATCCGGGAACCTTTGGAGTATATCACAATAGATCCGGATGATGAGTTTTCTATTTTGGAGACTACGCTTGATTTGAACCAGTGGTATGCTTTCCGCCCTGTATTGCCTGTGGATAAACTATCCAATATCAATTATGGACAGAAGAATAGTGATAACTCAAATACGAAAATCCTGAAAGTGAACGGGATTGGAAATGGATATACCAATATCTTCTATTTCCGCAGACATCGCGGAGAGTGGGAATTACATAAATATGAGGATACGAGCATTTAATAATTAATAATTAAAAATTAAATGAAGATACCGAATACATTCGGACTTGATGTGGAAGCTGCCGTGTTTCTGGAATACAGTTCGGTAGAAGAATTGGAGAAGTTGATTGCCGACGGGTGTATCACTTCTCCTTATCTGCATATTGGCGGAGGGAGTAATCTGCTGTTTACTGGAAATTATGAAGGGGTGATATTGCATTCGCGCATTGGTGGCATTGAAGTAACGGCTGAAAATGAAGAAAAGGTTTTGGTGCGTATAGGTGCCGGTGTGGTATGGGATGATTTCGTGGACTATTGCACGGAACGTGGTTGGTACGGAACTGAGAACCTGTCTCTTATACCTGGTGAGGTAGGAGCGGCAGCTGTACAGAATATTGGTGCCTATGGTGTAGAGGTGAAAGACTTGATTTCTTCCGTGGAGACGGTGAACATACAAGGAACGAAATATGTTTACCAAGTGGATGAATGTAATTACTCATATCGGAACAGTATTTTTAAAAATCCGGAAATGAAGCAGGTATTTGTCACGTATGTTTGTTTCTCTTTGAGTAAGAAAGAACATTATACGCTGGATTACGGTACGATCCGCCAGGAGCTTGAAAAATATCCGAAAGTAGATTTGAAAACATTGCGCCGGGTGATCATTGATATTCGTGAAAGTAAATTGCCTGATCCGAAACTGCTGGGTAATGCCGGGAGTTTTTTTATGAATCCTGTCGTTTCGCGTGAAGTCTTTGAGGCTTTGAAGGAAGAGTATCCTCAAATGCCTTTTTATGAGATGGGGACTGACCGGATCAAAATTCCTGCAGGCTGGATGATAGACCAGTGCGGTTGGAAAGGTAAGGCGCTGGGACCTGCCGCTGTGCATGATAAGCAGGCGTTGGTATTAGTAAACCGGGGTGGGGCAACGGGAACTGACATTGTAGCACTTTCGGATGCTGTACGGGCATCAGTTCGTGAGAAGTTTGGTATTGACATTCATCCCGAAGTGAATTTTATTTGAAAGATTGATAATTAATAGGTAATAGACGTGAAACTAAGAATATTAGGGAGCGGAACATCGACAGGAGTGCCTGAAATAGGTTGTAAGTGTGAAGTTTGTACTTCTGCCGATCCGCGTGATAACCGTTTGCGTGCATCGTCTTTGTTGCATACGGATGATGCGGTGATATTGATTGATTGTGGACCGGATTTTCGGGAGCAGATGTTGCGTGCAGCTTCGTTTGAAAAAATAGATGGAGTGCTGATTACCCATGAACATTATGACCATGTAGGTGGGTTGGATGATCTCCGTCCTTTTTGTCGTTTCGGTGAAATACCTATATACTCCGATGAGTATACGGCAACTCACTTGCGAGCACGGATGCCCTATTGTTTTCTGGAGCATAAATACCCGGGTGTTCCTCAAATTTTTTTGCAGGAAGTGGAAGCCGGAAAAACGTTCTTCATCAATAATACGGAGATTATCCCTTTGCAGGTGATGCACGGACGTCTGCCTATTCTGGGATATCGTATCGGTAAATGTATGGCTTATATTACAGATATGCTGACTATGCCCGAAGAATCCTATGAACAATTACATGGCTTGGATGTTCTGGTTGTGAATGCCTTACGTGTAAAATCGCATCCTACGCATCAGAGTATTTCCGAAGCATTGGAAACGGCGAAGCGCATTGGCGCACGGGAAACTTATTTTATCCATATGAGTCATCATGCCGGATTGCATGCCGAGCTTGAAAAACAGCTTCCGCCCGATGTACATTTGACCTTTGACGGTATGGAAATTGAGTTTTAAGGTACAGGCATTCTAAAACTTTTTTATATCTACTAAAGTTTTTGAAACATTTGTTTTGTTTTATTAGTAGAAATAATTATTTTTGCCGAAACTTGATGCCTGAAAAACCATGAAGTTACGTCTTATCATAAGAATTGCCGTGATTGTGTCCATAGTATTGCTATGTACGGGGTTCGGGGTGTATTCATTCTTCAGGTTGAATGAGGTGGAGAGTCAGAAAGATTTTAATCTTTATACTTTAGTCCCTCAAAGTGCAATGGCTGTGTTGGAGACAGATCGTATGGCTGAGCTGGTTGATGGTATCAATCAACTGAGTTGCAGCAAAGATAATCACTTCCTTTATGCTTCCGAACTCTTTGTCTATCTGAAAAACTATCTGCATACCTTGCTCGATGATACTCCGCATGGTCTTAGTAAGCAGATGAATAAAATGCTTATCAGTTTCCATGAACCGGATAACCCATTGAATCAGGTGTTGTATTGCAGTCTGGGTTCGGGCGATTATGAGTTGGTGGAGTCGTTTATCAGGAAATATAGTTCCAGTGCATTTCCTTCTAAATTCTTTGATTACAGGGGTGAAGAGATTAGTATTTATCCTATGCCTGAGGGGCGCTTTTTGGCGGCGTATTTCACGCCGGACTTTCTGGCAATTAGTTTTCAGAAACGATTGGTAGAACAAGTGATTGATGCACGACTTTCTAAGAAATCGTTAATAGATATGCCCTCATTCAAGCTGATGCATGCAGGAAAGAATACGAATGTGGAAGCTACGGTGTATGTGCGCATCAAGTCGGTAGATATGGGGAAAAATACGGATGGCATTCGTTCGCAAACCTATTTGGGAAGTTGGGCGGAGTTTGATTTGAAGCTGAATGAAACTGCCATTTATTGTTCAGGTATCAGCCATGGCTCGGACACTACACGCACTTTTATTAATGCTTTACGCCATCAGCAGCCGGTGGAGGGGTTTCCGGGAGAACAACTTCCACTTTCTACTTTCTTTTATGACTGTTGGGCTATTTCAGATATGGATGCCATGTGCAGTTTTACGGCAGAGCAGGAATATGCCAAAGCTACTTATTCCGATTATATCAAAGAGAGGGATGAGGAGTGGATGGACTTTCTGAAGACTTATGCGGGAGATCAGGTGATTTCTTGCCTCTTCGAGCCGAAAGATACATTAAGTGAGTATCCATGTGCAGTGATGAGTGTTCCGGTGAAGAATATGTCGCAGGCTGAACGTCGTTTGCAATCATTGCTTTACACTTCTCCCAAGGAAGTGGATGCACCTCCTGTTCCGCAGGAACGTCCTGATTATCATCTTTATCCCAAAGCATGGGGACACCGTTATTATGTATTGCCTCGAAATACTTTACTGACTCAGTTAACAGGTATCACAGAATCGGCTCTTTATACGTATGTCTGTTTTTATCGTGGGCATTTGTTGATGGCACCGGATGTGGTTAGTCTTACTGCCTATATAGATGCTATGGAGAATGGAGAGGTGCTGGATGATACGGCACTTTACGAGGAAGGAATAGGAAGTCTTTCACCATCGTATAGCTTTGTGATGATGGTGGATATGGAAAGGATGGTAGAGCAACCGGAAACATATGTACGTCTGATACCTAACTTTTTCTTTCGTCAAGCGAAGTTTTTCCGCCATTTTATACTTTCCATACAGTTTACTTGTGTAGAAGAGGTGGTATATCCGAATTTGGTGCTTTTATACAAAGGGTAAATGTGAGGTTCAAAATACTTGTAATTATATAATAAAAAAGAGGAGAATTCTCCTCTTTTTTATTATACCTAAATTTTATATACTTTAGAACGGCAGATCATCTTTAGCATCACCTGCCAAGAATTCCGGTGCAGCAGTCGGTGCCGGTGGCGGAACAGGTGCACCCGGTACACCGGCAGGAGCTGCAGCGCTGACACGCTCTACTTTCCATGCGCGGATACTATTGAACCAACGGTCTTGCCATTGGCGTGCATCTACATCAAATGATACGGTCAGTTCTTCACCCATCTGGATGTTAAACTGTTCTATTTTGTCTGCTCCGAAAACATCGAAACACATTTTGCGGGGATATTGGCCGTGGTCTTCAATCACGTATTCTTGTGCTTTCCACTCATTGCCCGACTTTGCCACTCCGCCTCTTGGCTGGAGTATAGCGATAATTTTTCCAGTAAATTCCATTGCATTCTTTTTAAATGATGCGGCGAAGTTACAATTTTTTAGGGAAATCCGGAGAAGTTCCGGGCGTTTTTTCTTAATTTTCTTTGTTGTGGGAAGATCTTTTTTTGTAACTTTGTCCGATACTATGAAGATATAGTATGAATAGGGAATAATATAAAACTTAAATACACAGAACATATGAAATTTATCGTTTCGAGTACTGCGCTCTCCAGCCATTTACAGGCTATCAGCCGTGTGATTAATTCGAAGAATGCGTTGCCCATTTTGGATTGTTTCCTCTTTGAACTGAAAGATGGAACATTGTCGGTTACTGTTTCGGATAGTGAAACGACGATGGTAACATCAGTTGAAGTGAATGAAAGTGATGCTGACGGACGTTTTGCCGTGGCTGCTAAAACAATTCTGGATGCTTTGAAGGAAATTCCCGAGCAACCGCTGTCGTTTGAAGTGAATACTGATTCCTTGGAAATCACAGTACAGTATCAAAACGGTAAGTATAGTCTGATGGGGCAAAATGCCGATGAATTTCCTCAATCGGCTATGCTGGGCGATAATGCCGTACGTGTAGAGATGGAAGCATCCGTATTGTTGGGTGGCATTAATCGTGCCGTATTTGCTACGGCTGATGATGAACTTCGTCCGGTGATGAATGGTATCTATTTTGATATCACCACAGAAGATATTACAATGGTGGCATCTGATGGTCACAAACTGGTGCGTTGCAAAACATTAGCGGCCAAAGGTAATGAACGTGCAGCATTTATTCTGCCTAAAAAACCGGCTTCGTTGATTAAGAACCTGTTGCCTAAAGAACAAGGACAGGTTGTTATTGAGTTCGATGAGCGTAATGCTGTATTTACATTGGAGAAATACCGCATGGTATGTCGTCTGATTGAAGGACGTTATCCTAATTATAATTCAGTAATACCGCAGAATAATCCTTATAAAGTGACTGTGGACCGTATGCAGCTGGTAGGTGCACTGCGTCGTGTATCTATTTTCTCGTCACAGGCAAGTAGTCTTATCAAGTTGCGTATGCAGCCCAATCAGATTGTGATTTCAGCCCAGGACATCGATTTCTCTACTTCTGCTGAAGAGACATTGGCTTGCCAGTATGATGGTAATCCGATGAGTATTGGTTTTAAATCAACTTTCTTGATTGATATTTTGAATAATATTGCTGCTGATGAAGTGATAATTGAACTGGCAGACCCGTCACGTGCAGGTGTCATCATCCCCGTTGAACAAGAAGAAAATGAGGATTTGTTGATGCTGCTGATGCCGATGATGCTGAATGATTAATAATTGCTATAGCTACGAGCTACAAGCTACAGACTACGAGTGTCTTTCGGGACATAGTGTAGTCACTTATAGCTTGTAGCTCGTAGCTTGTAGCTTATACTTATAATAATAATGAAATTAAACCTCAAAAACCCGATTGTTTTTTTTGATTTAGAGACGACCGGAACGAGTATCAATGTAGACCGTATCGTTGAAATCTGTTATCTCAAAGTACACCCCAACGGTAATGAGGAAGCAAAAACACTTCGTATTAATCCGGAAATGCATATTCCCGAAGGCGCTTCTGCCGTTCATGGTATCTATGATGCGGATGTGGCAGATTGCCCTACCTTCAAAGAAGTGGCCCGTACCATTGCCAATGATATAGAAGGATGTGATTTGGCAGGATTTAATTCCAACCGTTTTGATATTCCCGTGCTGGCGGAAGAATTTCTTCGTGCCGGTGTAGATATTGACCTGAGCCGCCGTAAGTTTGTGGATGTACAGGTCATTTTCCATAAATTGGAGCAACGTACACTTTCTGCTGCTTATAAATTCTATTGTGGAAAGAATCTGGAGGATGCACATACGGCGGCAGCTGATACACAAGCCACTTATGAGGTGCTGATGGCACAGCTGGACCGTTATCCGGAATTGCAGAATGACATCGCTTTCCTGGCTGAATATTCCAGCTTTAACAAGAATGTGGATTTCGCAGGACGTATGGTTTATGATGATAATGGTGTGGAAGTATTCAATTTTGGAAAATACAAAGGGATGTCGGTGACAGATGTATTGAAGCGTGATCCGGGCTATTATAGTTGGATACTGAACAGCGACTTTACACTGAATACCAAGGCAATGTTGACTAAGATTCGTCTACGTGAATTAACCAATAAGTAGAGTATCATGGCGAATACACTGAAAGGTAAGAAAATTGTATTAGGTATAACCGGAAGTATTGCTGCCTATAAAGCTTGTTATATAATCCGGGGATTGATAAAACAAGGTGCTGAGGTACAGGTTGTCATTACTCCTGCGGGGAAAGAATTTATAACTCCAATTACGCTTTCGGCACTGACGAGTAAACCGGTTATCAGTGAGTTTTTTACCCAGCGTGACGGTACATGGAATAGCCATGTGGATCTGGGCTTATGGGCGGATGCTATGCTTGTAGCTCCGGCTACTGCTTCAACGATTGGCAAGATGGCCAACGGTGTGGCTGACAATATGCTGATAACGACTTATTTGTCGGCTAAAGCTCCGGTATTTGTGGCACCTGCCATGGATCTCGATATGTATGCCCACCCTTCTACACAAAAGAATCTGGATACGCTTCGTTCTTACGGAAATCATATTATAGAACCGGGTACGGGAGAACTTGCCAGCCATCTGGTAGGTAAGGGACGCATGGAAGAACCGGAAGTCATTATTCAGTATTTGGCGAATTATTTTGCCGGAAAAGAAGGTGATTTGCGTGGTAAGACCATTATGATTACTGCCGGACCTACTTATGAGAAGATTGATCCGGTGCGTTTTATCGGAAATTATTCTTCCGGTAAAATGGGTTTTGCTATTGCTGATGAATGTGCTGCCCGTGGAGCTAAGGTTATTATGATATCAGGTCCGGTGCAACAGCAATTGAAATATCCGGCAAATTGGTTTGTTGTGGAATCAGCAGATCAGATGTATAATGCAGCGTGTAACTTTTTTATGGAGGCTGATGCTGCTATTCTTTCGGCTGCTGTTGCCGATTTTACACCGGAACAGGTTGCTGATGCTAAGATAAAGCGGGAAAAGGAAGAGGAAATGACGTTGCGTTTGAAACCTACGAAAGACATAGCCGCTTGTCTGGGACAGATGAAGAAAGATCGCCAGGTGCTGGTAGGTTTTGCTTTGGAAACGAATGACGAGCTGCATAATGCTGAAGATAAATTGCAACGGAAGAATCTGGATTTTATCGTATTGAATTCCCTGAATGATAAGGGAGCCGGTTTTCAGTACGATACGAATAAAATCAGTATCATCGACCCTGAAAGTAAGACGGACTTTCCGTTGAAATCAAAAGCGGAAGTAGCTGCGGATATTGTAGATCGTCTGGTGGAAGTATTGAAGAATAAGTAAATATAGCTAGTGAGGAATAAGACACTTTATATGATTCTGCTTCTGGTTGTGGTGGTGTTAAAGTCTGCTGCCCAGGAATTGAATTGTAAATTTACGGTGAATTATTCTCAGATACAAGGTACGAGTACACAGGTTTTCACTACGCTTGAAAATGCTTTGATGGAGTTTATCAATACCCGTCGGTGGACGCAGGCACAGTATGAAATGAATGAACGGATTCGTTGCTCTATGAACTTGACTGTGAAAGAGTATAATGAGGCGGACGGGCGTTGGAAATGTGAGTTGATTATACAGTCTACACGTCCTGTCTGGCAATCCGGTTACCAGACGGTAGTTTTTAGCTTTAAAGATACGGATGTTGCTTTCAACTATCGTGAGTTTGATCCGCTGGAACTGCGGGATAATGTTATTGACAGTAATCTGACGGCAGTAATTGCTTACTATGCTTATATGATTATCGGACTGGACATGGATACAATGGCTCCACAAGGTGGTACGGAGGTTTTTCGGGCGGCTGAAGATATTGTAACAGCTGCACAGAATCTTGGTGAAACCGGTTGGAAAGCGTTCGATAGCAGTCGGAATCGTTATGCGTTGGTTTCCGATTATCTGGAAGATGGTATGACGCCTTTGCGCAAATTGATGTATGGGTATCATCGTACAGGTATGGATGAACTTTCAGTGAATGCTACCCGTGCCCGTGCTACAATAACATCTATGCTTAGCGGTCTGAAAGAGGCGCAGCAGAATAAACCTATGTCGGCATTGCCCGGTTTGTTTACTGAAATAAAGAAAGATGAATTGATTAATCTTTATTCTCGTGCTGCAATGAAGGAAAAAGAAGAGGTTTGTGAACTGCTTTCTTCTATCAATCCTTCGCTGGCTACCGAGTGGGAAAAGATAAAACAATAATAGGAAGTGAGTAAGATTTAAAATTGTAAATAAATCATGTTACGTTCGCTTTACATACAAAATTACGCGCTTATAGAAAAGCTTGATATTAGCTTTGGTGCAGGTTTCTCTGTTATTACGGGTGAGACGGGTGCTGGTAAGTCTATTATACTAGGTGCTATCGGCTTGTTGCTGGGGCAGCGTGCCGAAGTAAAGGCCATTCGCCAGGGTGTATCGAAGTGTGTGATTGAGGCTCGTTTTGATATTTCAACTTATGGTATGGAGCCTTTTTTTGAAGAGAATGAACTGGAATATGAAGAAGAGTGTATCTTGCGTCGTGAGGTTTATGCATCCGGCAAGAGTCGTGCCTTTATCAATGATACTCCGGCTTCGCTTGTACAAATGAAAGAGCTTGGGGAACAGTTAATTGACGTGCACTCTCAGCACCAGAATCTTTTGTTGAATAAAGAAGGATTCCAGTTGAATGTACTCGATATATTGTCTCATAATGATGAACAACTTTCCGCTTATCAATCTTTGTACAGAGAATGGAAGCAGGCACAACAGGACTTGACTGATCTTATAGCTCGTGCTGAGCAGAATAAAGCAGATGAAGACTATATCCGTTTCCAGTTGGAACAGTTAGAAGAAGCGAATTTATCTGTAGGTGAACAGGAAGAACTGGAGCAAGAGACGGATACATTGAGTCATGCTGAAGAAATAAAGGCCGGTTTGTTCCGTGTCGGGCAGTTGCTGATTTCTGATGAAGGTAGTTTGTTGGCTGGGTTGAAGGAAAGTCTGAATACAATGCTTAGTCTGCAAAAAGTTTATTCTCCGGCTACTGAACTTGCTGAACGTCTGGAAAGTACATATATTGAATTGAAAGATGTTTCTCAGGAGGTTTCTTCTCAGGAAGAGGATGTCGAGTTTAACCCTGAGCGTCTGGAAGAGGTGAACGATCGGTTGAATCTGATTTATACCTTACAGCAAAAGCATAGAGTAACTACCGTAGAAGAGTTGCTGGCACTTACTGAGGAATATGCAGCAAAGTTGGCAGCCATTACTTCTTATGATGAACGTATCGGTGAGTTGACAACTCTTTGTGATACCTTATATAATAAGGTGAAAAAGCAGGCTTCTGTACTTACCAAAGCCCGTACTGGTGCTGCCCGTGAAGTTGAGAAGCAGATGGCTTCCCGTTTGGTTCCGTTGGGTATGCCTAATGTGCGTTTTCAGGTGGAAATGGGAATGAGAAAAGAGCCTGGTGTACACGGTGAAGATACTGTAAACTTTCTTTTCTCTGCCAATAAGAACGGCGCATTGCAAAGCATTTCATCGGTAGCTTCCGGTGGTGAGATTGCACGTGTCATGTTGTCCATCAAGGCTATGATAGCCGGTGCGGTGAAATTGCCCACTATTGTATTCGATGAAATAGATACAGGAGTATCCGGTGAGATTGCCGATCGTATGGCAGATATTATGCAAGAAATGGGCGAACAGGATCGCCAGGTAATCAGTATTACCCATCTGCCGCAAATTGCTGCGCGCGGATGTGCACATTATAAAGTATATAAGCAAGATAACGAAACCGAAACCAATAGCCACATACGCCGTCTGGCAGATGAGGAGAGGGTAGAGGAAATAGCCCATATGCTCAGTGGGGCTACTTTGACAGAAGCTGCTTTGAATAATGCAAAGGCGCTTCTTGGTATCAAAAGATAGCCTTTAATTTTTAATTTCTAATTTTAATTTCTCAAAGATGGTTGATAAGAGTGAAATGATTTTCGGCGTTCGCGCTGTGATAGAAGCAGTACAGGCAGGAAAGGAAATCGATAAGATTCTGGTGAAGAAAGACATTCAGAGCGATTTATCCAAAGAACTTTTTGCTGCACTAAAAGGAACTTTGATTCCGGTGCAACGTGTTCCGGTGGAACGCATTAACCGCATTACCCGTAAGAACCATCAAGGGGTGATTGCTTTTATTTCATCCGTTACGTATCAGAAGGCAGAAGACCTGGTGCCTTTCCTTTTCGAAGAAGGCAAGAATCCGTTGTTCGTTATGTTGGATGGTGTGACTGATGTTCGTAACTTTGGTGCCATAGCCCGTACCTGTGAGTGTGCAGCAGTAGATGCTATTATTATTCCTGCTAAAGGAAGCGTGACGGTAAATGCTGATGCTATGAAAACATCTGCCGGGGCATTACATGTTCTTCCGGTTTGCCGTGAGCAGAACCTGAAGACTACATTGCAATATCTCAAAGATAGTGGCTTTCGTATTGTAGCAGCTACAGAAAAAGGGGACTATGATTATACTAAGGCTGATTATACAGGACCGATGTGTATCATAATGGGAGCTGAGGATAAAGGTGTTTCTTATGAGAATCTGGCTCTTTGTGATGAATGGGTGAAAATCCCGATGCTGGGTACTATCGAGTCGCTCAATGTTTCTGTTGCGGCAGGTATTTTGATTTATGAAGCTGTGAAACAAAGAACCAACTAAGATATGAAAAAGAACTTGTTGTTGACGCTCGCCCTCTGTTTGCTGGCACAGTGGAGTGTAGCTCAGGCACCCAAATGGGTGGAAAAAGCCAAGCGTGCTGTTTTCTCGGTAGTTACGTACGATGAGAGTGATAAGATACTCAATACGGGAAACGGATTTTTTGTTACCGAGGATGGAATGGCTCTGTCTGATTATAGTCTGTTTAAAGGTGCGCAACGTGCCGTAGTCATTAATTCAGAGGGTGAACAAATGCCTGTGGAAGTTATCATGGGAGCAAACGACATGTATGATGTTGTGAAGTTCCATGTAGCGATTTCAGGAAAAAAAGTACCTGCATTAGTGGTATCTCCTACGGCTCCGACTGTAGGTACAAGTGTCTACTTGTTGCCTTATTCTACACAAAAGGACCGTTCTTATACTACCGGACAGGTGAAAGAAGAATCTAAGGTAGATGGACAATACCATTATTATACGCTTGATATGCATCTGAAAGACAAGATGGTGAGTTGTCCGGTAATGACTGCTGACGGACAAGTTTTCGGTCTTGCACAGAAATCTTCAGGAAAAGATACAGCTACCATTTGCTATGCAGTAGGCGCTGATTATGCTATGGCTCAGAAAATCAGTCCTCTTTCTTTTAATGATCATGCTTTATCAAGTATTGGCATTAAGAAAGCGTTGCCCGATACAGAAGAACAAGCGCTGGTATATCTTTATATGGCTTCTTCACAGCAAACTTCGGAGAAATATGCCGAATTGCTGAATGATTTTATTGCCCAGTATCCTAACAGTGCCGATGGTTATTTTCGTCGTGCCAACAGTCAAATGTATTTGTCGAAAGAAATAAGTTCGATGGATAAGGCTGCTGCTGATATAGATAAAGCACTTGAAGTAGCACAAAAGAAAGATGATGCATATTTCAATCGTGCCAAATTAATTTATAATTATCAGTTGACTAAGCCGGAAACCACCTATAAAGATTGGACATATGACAAAGCATTGGATGAAGTTCGTAAAGCAATAGCAATTGAGGAACTTCCGGTTTATGTTCAGTTGGAAGGAGATATTCAGTTTGCTAAAAAAGACTATACAGCAGCTCTTGCCAGCTATGAGAAAGTAAATAAAACCAATATTGTTTCTCCTGCTACATTCTTCAGTGCTGCTAAGACAAAAGAATTGATGGAAGCCGCTCCGGAAGAAGTGCTGGTTTTGATGGATAGCTGTATAGCACATTGCCTGCAGCCGTACACTGAAGATGCTGCCCCTTATCTGTTGGAACGTGCCCAAGCGCGCATGAATGCCGGACAGGGGCGTAATGCAATGCTTGATTATGATGAATATTATAAAGCTGTGCGTGGTAATGTGAACGATGTGTTCTACTATTACCGTGAACAAGCCGCTTTCCAAGCAAAACAATTCCAACGTGCGTTGGATGATATGGCAAAAGCAATTGAACTCAATCCGAATGAGTTGACTTATCGTTCGGAACTTGCTGCGGTGAATATTCGTGTGGGTAGAAATGAAGAAGCCATTAAAGTTCTGAAAGATGCCTTGACAATTGATCCTAAATATGCTGAAGCTTATCGTTTGATGGGAGTTGCACAATTGCAGTTGAAGCAGAGCAAGGAGGCTTGTGCTAGTTTTGCGAAAGCAAAAGAACTGGGTGATCCGAACGTTGATGCCTTGATTGAGAAGCATTGTAAGTAGTTGTAATACAGATGATATGTCTGTAAAAAAGGCTCTGCTTTCACAAGCCGAGCCTTTATCGGGAAACTCCCGTGTCAAAAAAGAATTAGCTAAGTCTAGGTTTTTAAAACAGGTATAAGTGAATTTTTCTTTTGTGTATAATCCTATTAGGTAAATGCATGAAGTTGCAGAATACTGCATGGAATATCTGTTTTTTTCTTGCATAAATCATAAATTGTTGAATATTAAAATATTATTGGAATGAAAAAAGTAATTTGCAGTCAGAAAGCTCCGGGGGCTATCGGTCCTTACAGCCAGGCTATCGAAGCGAATGGAATGATATTTGTATCTGGTCAGTTGCCTATTGATGCAGCTACCGGACAGATGGCAGAAGGGGCTGAAGCACAGGCCCGCCAGTCATTGGAGAATATTAAGCATATCCTTGGAGAAGCAGGTTTGACAATGGAAAATATTGTCAAAACTACTGTTTTCCTGCAAGATATGTCATTGTTTGCAGATATGAATAAAGTATATGCCACCTATTTTGGTGGTGATTTCCCTGCTCGTTCGGCTGTTGCAGTGAAAGCTCTGCCGAAAGATGCTTTAGTGGAGATTGAGTGTATCGCGGTTCGCTAACAGATCAGCAACAATAAAGCTACTGCCTCCTACGAAGATAAAGTCTTCCGGGAGGCTTTTTTCTTGTGCCACCTGCACAGCGGAAGGGACATCCGGGTAACAACTTCCTTGTAATCCGGCTTCAGAAGCAAGCTGGGAAAGTTCATTTTCGGGTAATGCACGTTTGACGCTGGCTTTCGTGAAATAATATTCAGCGTTTTTGGGCAGTAATGCCAATACACCACGTATGTCTTTGTCATTCACCATCCCTATAATCATATGTAACTTTCGGTAAGATTGTTGTTTTAACTGCTTTGTGATATATGTGATACCACCTACATTATGTCCGGTATCACATATCAGAGTAGGGGTGTCCTGCAATTTCTGCCAACGTCCCATCAGGCCGGTTAGTTCACAGACATGAGCAAAACCACCACGGACGGCCTGCTCACTCAGATTGTATCCGGCTTGCTGTAGCTGTGCGATGGCTGTGAGTAAAGTATGGGTATTCTTAGCTTGGTATAATCCTTTCAGCTCACATTCCAATCCGGGGTAATCATCTTTTTTGTTTTCTTCTGCAAAGAAAATGGGCGCATCCACTTCGCGAGCCTTTTTTGTAAATACAGGTTTTGTTTCGGAAGTGGTTTCTCCGATTACAATGGGTATTCCGCTTTTGATAATACCGGCTTTTTCGCTTGCTATCTTTTCTAATGTATTACCGAGGAACTGGGTATGATCAAAACTTATATTGGTGATAATACATAAATCAGGATGTATAATATTGGTACAATCCAGTCTTCCACCCAGTCCTACTTCAATAACTGCTACATCTACATGTTCATCGGCGAAATAACGGAATGCCATAGCAGTAGTCAATTCAAAGAAAGAAGGATGCAGAGGTTCGAAGAAATTTCGTTCTTTTTCCACAAATCGGACTACATACTCTTCCGGGATGGATTGTCCATTCACCCGAATACGCTCGCGGAAGTCTACAAGGTGTGGAGAAGTGTAAAGTCCTACCCGATATCCTGCTTCCTGCAAAATGGCGGCAAGTGTGTGCGAACATGAGCCTTTTCCATTAGTTCCCCCTACATGGATGCTGTGGAAGTGCTGGTGCGGGTGTCCGAAATGTTCGTCCAGTGTCAGTGTATTCTCTAAACCTTCCTTGTATGCTGAACTTCCCATTTGTTGAAACATGGGGACACTGTTATATAAGTATAATAAAGTGTTCTGATAATCCATCTTTTAAAATATTTAACGAGAAAGCATGCCATTCTCTCTTTTTAATTCCTATCTTAGAAGCTGCAAAGATAATGCAAACTGAGAGCAGAATAAAATGAACTTGTTCATTTTTTATGCCGAAGTGCAGCTTATCTTCGCTTTGGAGGTAAATATATCAACAATTTAAATCTAAAAGAGTATGGGAACAAAGAAAAATTTTGTGATTGATACGAATGTGATCCTTCACGACTATAACTGTCTTAAGAATTTCCAAGAGAACGACATTTATCTTCCCATCGTAGTTCTTGAAGAATTGGACAAATTCAAGAAAGGGAATGAACAGATAAACTTCAATGCCCGTGAATTTCTCCGTGAACTCGATTTAGTTACCGATGACAATCTTTTCAATAAAGGTGCTTCCCTGGGCGAAGGTCTGGGAAGTTTATTTGTGATAGCCGGTTCGGTGGATGCTCCGGATGTGTTCGACTCATTCCCCGAGCGTATTCCAGATCATAAGATTCTGGCTGTAGTGGACTGGCTGACGCGCCAGAAGAAGGATATGAAAACGATCTTGGTGACTAAAGATGTGAACCTCCGGATGAAAGCACGTTCCATAGGACTGCTTTGCGAAGATTATATCAACGACAAGGTGATAAATGTGGATATATTTGAAAAGTCAAATGAGGTATTCGAAGGAATTGATCCTGCTTTGATAGACCGGATTTATTCTTCCAGAGAAGGACTGGATATCAGTGAGTTTGATTTTAAAGATATTATCCATCCGAATGAATGTTTTATCCTGAAAAGTGACAGGAATAGTGTTCTTGCGCGTTATAATCCTTTTACACATACCATCTGCCGGGTAAATAAAACAAAGAACTATGGTATTGAACCCAGAAATGCTGAACAAAGTTTTGCTTTCGAAGTGTTGACTGATCCTAATATTAAGTTGGTTGCTCTGACGGGTAAAGCTGGTACGGGAAAAACTTTGCTGGCTTTAGCAGCTGCCCTTAGTCAGATGAATGATTATAAACAGATTCTGCTGGCACGTCCGATTGTTGCTCTATCCAATAAAGACATTGGTTTCCTACCGGGGGATGCAAAAGAGAAAGTGGCACCTTACATGCAGCCCTTGTTTGATAATCTGAATGTCATTAAACGTCAGTTTGCTTCTAATTCTACTGAAGTAAAACGTTTGGAAGATATGCAGAAAAGCGAGCAGCTGGTAATCGAGGCATTAGCTTTCATTCGTGGACGTAGTTTGAGTGAAACTTATTGCATCATTGATGAAGCACAAAACTTGACTCCTCATGAAATAAAAACGATTATCACCCGTGCTGGCGAAGGAACCAAGATGGTGTTCACCGGTGATATCCAACAGATAGACCAACCGTATCTGGACAGCCAGTCCAATGGCCTGGTTTACATGATTGACCGTATGAAAGATCAGAATCTTTTTGCTCATGTGAATTTGTTAAAAGGAGAACGTAGTCAGCTAAGTGAATTAGCTAGTAATTTGATGTAACAGAGCTTTATAGGCAGTAAATATGGCGGCAAGGTTATATATGTAACTTTGCCGCCATTTAATTTTATCACACATTTTTATCTTTTTCTTCCAATATTTGATAAAAAATAATGTATCTTTGCCTCGCCTAAAACAAAACTGTCAAACGAAATGAAGCATAAATTTTTTCATCGATACCTCTCAGCAAAGGTATTGCCGATTTGGACTATTCTGTTGATCGATGTATTGATAATCGTTGTATCCAGCCTGTTGGCTTATGCACTTCGATATGATTTCCGGAGTATTTTTCTGGAATCCTCTACTATTGACAAAACGATTGTATGTACAGTCATTGTCAACTTAGTATTTTTTCGGGTGTTCCGCACATATTCCAACGTGTTGCGCTTTTCTTCGTTTATAGATATTATGCGTATCTTCGTTGCATTGACAGTGTCTTATGCGCTGCTGATGATTTCGAGTGTACTTTTATCAAGCTACATGGATGTTCGCTTGGCACCTGTGAGCGTATTCTTCATGGCATATATTATTAGTTTTGCCATGATGTCTTGTTCGCGTATTGTTGTGAAGATGTTTTATGAACTTCTGAATTTCGATGGAAGTCATAGTGCCAATGTTTTTATTTATGGTGCTAAGGAGGCAGGAGTCAATATTGCTAAAGCATTGCGTGTAAATTTGCGTAATCACTATCGTCTACGTGGTTTCATAGCCGATGAGCCGGAGCTGATAAATAAAGTGATGATGGGAGTGAAAGTATTTCCCAATGACGAGACGCTAATTGATGTACTGAACGATCGTGATGTGCATACCATTATTATTTCGCCTGCCAAGATGGAGGAACTGAAAAAATCAGATATGGCTGACCGTCTTTTGGCTCATAACATCAAATTAATGACTGCGCCTCCTTTGAGTGAATGGAGTGGGCAGACTTTGAACCGTACTCAACTGAAAGAAATACAGATTGAAGACCTCTTGCAACGTAATCCTATTGAAATCGATATTCATAAAGTTGCCTCTCATTTGGAAGGAAAGAGAGTGATGATAACCGGCGCTGCCGGTTCTATCGGTAGTGAAATTATGCGTCAGGTAGCCTCTTTCAATCCTTATAAGTTGATTCTGGTAGATCAGGCAGAAACTCCGTTGCATGATATTCGTCTGGAGTTACAGGATCGTTGGCGTGATATTGATGCGGAAACGATTATTGCAGATATTTCCAATGCTACGCGTATGGAAGATATTTTTAGAGAATATAAACCTCAGTATATTTTCCACGCGGCTGCTTACAAGCATGTGCCGATGATGGAGGATAATGTTTCAGAGTCTATTCAGATTAATGTGTATGGAACCCGTACTATTGCTGATTTGGCTGTGAAATATGGAGCTGAGAAGTTTGTAATGATCTCTACTGATAAAGCTGTAAACCCGACAAATGTGATGGGGTGTTCCAAACGTATTTGTGAGATTTATGTACAGTCTTTGGCTAAAAAACTGCAACAGAAAGGTGGGCATGTGACCCAATTCATTACGACGCGTTTCGGCAATGTATTAGGCTCCAACGGTTCTGTAATTCCCCGCTTCCGTGATCAGATACAACGTGGTGGTCCGGTGACTGTTACTCATCCTGAAATAATCCGTTATTTCATGACGATTCCTGAAGCCTGCCGCTTGGTACTTGAAGCCGGTAGTATGGGAAATGGGGGTGAGATTTATATTTTTGATATGGGTAAGCCGGTGAAGATTGTAGATCTTGCCAAACGTATGATCAGTCTTTCAGGACGTACGGATGTGAAGATTGAGTTTACAGGACTACGCCATGGAGAAAAACTTTATGAAGAGTTGCTGAATGTAAAAGAGTTGACTAAACCGACCTACCATGAGAAGATCATGATTGCAACAGTCCGTGAATACGATTATGACGAAGTAAAAGAGCGCATTCAAAAACTGATAGACGTTAGTTATACTTATGATCAGATGAAGATTGTGTCAGCTATGAAGGATATTGTTCCTGAATTTATCAGTAAGAATTCGTGTTTCGAAGCATTGGACAAGAAACCGGATTAAATAAATATATCCTGTAAGGAAGTAGTAATAAATGTAATGCCTCGTAACAATATATGTTAGATACACTAACAATATATGTTACGGGGCATTACGTATAATGATATGTTGTGTGGTTCCTGTTATTTTCTGCTGGAGAAATATTTCATGAACTGAGTACGTTCAAAGGTATTCACACCATTCAAATCGCTAACATTCAACATTCCTTTGAATTGAGAGATTGTTTCCATTCCTTTACGATCCATCCATAAATTCAGGAAACGGGTATATTCTGCTACAAGCGCATAACTGTTCTGATAGAATGCACTACAGATTTCTACTGCTGAAGCTCCTGCAAGAATTGCTTTTACAATTCCTTCGGGAGAATGAATACCGCCTGATGCTGCATAATCCAGCTTACTTACTGCTGCCGAGGCAATACCTATCCAGCGTAAAGACTTAACCAGATCAGCTCCTGTGCTGAATACATTTCCTGAGATTTGCTTCATCTTCTCGATATCAATATCCGGCTGATAGAAACGATTGAACAATACGACAGCAGCGGCTCCGTTGGCATATAACTGGTCTATCAGAGCTATCGGATTAGTCAGATTATCACCTAACTTCATGATGATCGGAATGCGAACTGTCTTTTTGATGTGGCTGAGAATATCAATATGACGTTGTTCAAATGAACCGTAATTGTACTGAACACCTGTTTGTAACGCCAAAATATTAATCTCTATAGCATCGGCGCCTGCAGCTTCCATTTGTTGTGCAAAGCCTACCCATTCAGCATCCTGATAGCAGTTGATACTGGCAATAACAGGAATAGGACATACTTTCTTAGTCTCTTTAATCAATTCCAGATATTCAGACAGCTTATGCTGGCGGACGTATTCTACCAAGTAATCACTGCCTTCCGGGTACATATTCGGATCTCCAAGCCAGTCAGCTTCCATCATGATCTGCTCCTCGAAAAGAGATTTCAGAACAATGGCACCGACACCGGCTTCATAGAATTTCTGATTTTTTTCAGCACTATCAGTTAAGCCTGAACTGCTGACGATAATCGGGTTTCTTAATTCTAACCCGGCAAAAGTAGTTTTTAATGTTGCCATGGTAATAATGTTTAATGAATAATGATTAATACGTTCTGTCTCCAAAGATTTTGCTTCCTACGCGTATCAGAGTACTGCCAGCCGCAATAGCTTGGTGATAATCGTGGGACATTCCCATGGACAACTCCCGAAAAGCCTCTGTGTCGGCAAACCATGAGTCTTTCACTTCTTTGAAGAAGCTACTTAATGAACAAAATTCCTTCTCTATTTGTTCATTGTCGTCTGTATTTGTCGCCATGCCCATCAAGCCGCATAATTGTATGTTACTGAGAGTTTTCCATTCACTTTCCGCTAACATATCCCGACATTCGTCAAAACTGAAACCAAATTTAGTCTCTTCCTCTGCAATGTGTAGTTGTAGCAGGCAGTTGACCACTTTCCCGGCCTTTTCGGCCTGTTTATTGACCTCAACAAGAAGTTTGTATGAATCAATGCCGTGAATCAGGGCTACGTAGGGTACAATATACTTTATTTTATTAGTTTGCAGATGCCCGATAAAATGCCATTCAATGTCTTTGGGAAGGCTTTCGTACTTGGCAGTCATTTCTTGCACCTTACTTTCACCGAACACTCGCTGCCCGGAGCGATAGGCTTCTTCTATCGCTTCATTGGGGTGAAATTTGGAAACAGCTACCAATCGCACTCCTTCAGGTAGTTCGTTCAGCACTTGTTGAAGATTATCTGCAATATTCATGATACTAATATATATTAAACCTCCGGTTTATCATTGGGTTCTGCACTGTATGGATATACATCCATAAGAGGTGTTTCGGACACTAAAGCAATCTGATAATCGGCCATTGTACCCTTCATACCTTCATCCAGCTTCTTAACGGCATCACGAAGGTCGGCAGCCTGTACCAATACCTGAGTAGATGTTTTCTTTTCAGCTCCGCTCTTTTCATCCAGAGTGATGAAGACCAGTTTGCATTTGAACCAGCGATCTGCGGCTTCTTCTTCGCTTGGGAATAATTCGCTATAGTTAGCACGTTTGATGTCCGATACCGTAAACTCTCCTGAAATAAACGGTGTCATTTCCTCAATAATACGTGCTTCTGCTTCCGTGAAGCTGAGTGCATCTACTAGATAAGGTTCGGTTACTTTCTTGTTCATTCCGTTTTCCATTACTTTCTCGTAACGGATTTTGCACTCAAACCATGTATGCATTGCCATAATTTCTTTGTTTTTTAATTATGAATTTATATTCTTGTTATAAAACTGACCACAAAGATAATGCAAACGAAGGGTAGAATAAAATGAATCTATTCATTTTTTTATGGGAAGAGCGGAATTGAAATCTTACAGAGATGCGGCGTTTTCTTTCATGATGACTCTTTTTATCCCCAATGCTAATCCTGTTCGCATGACGCGGTAACGACCGTTACATACCGTGGTAAAGGTTGTCACAATATGGAGTAAAGAACGTTATATGCTGAGGTAAATGCTTTTACATTATGATGTGAGCAGTTGGTAAATGCAATGGATTCATAATTAGATAATTAACGTTTCAAGAACTCAATATTAGGACTTGTGGGAAGCTGAAAAGGAAAAATTGTCTATTATAGAAAAGAAAGAAGATTTTTTCTTGTTTCTTTTTATAACCAGCTTCCGGTATGGAAATGTGTATTTCTACATAATTTGCTTTGCCATCTTTGAAATAAGTGATGTAAAATAAAAGGGGTAAAGTGCGCGAACTTGCTGTATTTCATTGCTTAATGATATTGTGATTTTTCACTGTTATTGCTGTTCTTTGGCACTGTTAAACCTATAAAAACAACAAAATTATGGTAGTAGCTTATTTAAGAGTGAGTACAGAAAAGCAGTTTCTGGCTAATCAGCGTGAAGAACTTCTGCGCTTTGCAGAGAAAAATGGATTGAAGATTGACAAGTGGTACACTGAGACAGTGAGTGGTAGTGTGAGTAGTAAGGAGCGAAAGCTGTCGGGGATGTTGAACCGGATGCAGCGGGGGGATACGTTGATTGTAACGGAGATTTCGAGATTGAGTCGTACCTTGTTGGAAATCATGACTATTCTCAATTCGTGTATAAAGAAAGAAATTATTTTGTACAGCACGAAAGAGGGATATGTTTTTCAAAATGACATTAACAGTAAAGTATTGGGGTTTGCATTTGGATTGATGGCGGAGATAGAGCGTAATTTGATTTCCATGCGAACTAAGGAAGCGTTGGCAAGACGAAAACAGGAAGGTGTCAAGTTAGGCCGTAAAAAAGGAACCTGTCCTGCAATGCGGGTACTCCGTGAGAATAAAAGACGTTTGATGCGTGAATCCAGACGAGGGGTTTCTTGTTCGGAATTAGCCCGTCAAATGGGGGTATCCAGAACCACCATGCACCGCTTTCTGAAGTGTAACTAATGAAAAAGCGAGTTGGCAAGTTCCTGTTGCCAGGTTCTTTAGTCAACTCGT
This sequence comes from Bacteroides sp. AF39-11AC, assembly GCF_003474285.1. Taxonomy (NCBI): domain Bacteria; kingdom Pseudomonadati; phylum Bacteroidota; class Bacteroidia; order Bacteroidales; family Bacteroidaceae; genus Bacteroides; species Bacteroides sp. AF39-11AC. The sequence continues at coordinate 307,290 of NZ_QROH01000006.1, forward strand.
TTTTCCGGGCTGGATTGCTACTTATTCTACTGGAATTTCTTTTTCTTCATTTTTATCTTTCATACTTCTTCCTCGCTTATGAAGATTCTTCAATTCAAAAGACAACATAATGCGGAAAAATCCGATAATAAGGAATGCAAATGAGATCATGTAGACAGCATACATGGCACCTATTGCCGGTTGCCACAGAATGAGGAGTGAACAAATCACAGCTAATATGCCGAAGGCAATATACCATCCCCAGTCTCTGGTACCATATCTTTTCAGATCCATGGCATAGCCGATGGAAGAAAAGCCGCGGAACATTAACCAGAATGCGATGATGAATGGAATTACTTCCATGCTTAACAGCGGATAAGCTATCAGATAGAAACCTAATATCATGTCGATGATACCGCCTGCCAGATACCAACCCCAGCTGGAAACATTCTTTCGGTTGCTTACGGCGAAAGAAATTTCTAACAAACCGCTGAACAGCATAGAGATACTGAACAGAATACTCAAAACCGCATAACCGCTGAACGGAGCAAACATCAGACTTATAGCAACTACTACATAGAGTATACCAAGTAGGAGAGACATCCACCAGTTTTTTACTTCGTATTGAAGTTCGTCAAATAAAGTTTTCATGCAAATTTAATTTTAAATGGTTATTATAATCATGTTTGTGAGAGTAACAATTTGCAGTTGGAAAAGTTTTGGGCGAACTTTTCCAACAGTTCGTTTGTTATATAGGCATATAAAACAAGAAAACTATGGCTACAACAAAATTTAAAGGACAGCCGGTTAAGATTATCGGCGAGTTTATAAAAGTAGGGACAGTTGCTCCCGACTTTGAGTTAGTAAAAACAGATCTTTCTTCTTTCTTTTTGAAAGATTTGAAAGGGAAGAATGTAATATTGAATATCTTTCCAAGTTTGGATACCAGTGTCTGTGCAACATCTGTGCGCAAGTTCAACAAGCTGGCAGCGAGTCTGCCTGATACCGTGGTTTTGGCGATTTCCAAAGACTTGCCTTTTGCCCATGCACGGTTCTGTACTACGGAAGGTATTGAAAATGTAATTCCTTTGTCTGATTTCCGTTTCTCTGATTTTGATGAAAGTTACGGTGTGCGTATGGCAGATGGACCATTGGGTGGCTTGCTGGCGCGTGCAGTAGTTATTGTCGGTAAGGATGGAAAGGTTGCATACACTGAACTGGTACCTGAAATTACTCAGGAGCCGGATTATGACAAAGCAATAGAGGCTGTAAAGTAGTAAACCTCAGATTTTAATAAGCAATTAGAAAAGACCAGGTGTATAGTAGTCGTGAGACTATTATACACCATTTCTTTTTTATACCCGTATCCAACTGTTGTATAAAATTCCAATGTGTTTTTCGGATATTTTTGATTGATTTATAGTGAGTAACTGGCTTTTTTTGTTTTACTTTGCGTCCTATAAATCAAGTATTAATAGGTTAATTGATAAAGAAAAAGATGGAACGAGGTTTAAAAGACTACGCCCTACTCATGCTGAAAGGTGTGGGAATGGGAGCAGCCGATGTGGTTCCCGGTGTATCGGGGGGAACAATTGCTTTTATTGTAGGTATTTATGACGAATTGATAGATTCGATAAAAAGCATTAACGGAAAAAATTTAAAGTTGTTTTTCACAGGAAAATGGGGAGCATTCTGGAAAGCGATTAACGGTAATTTTCTGATCTCTCTGCTGGTGGGAATTGGAATTAGCGTATTTTCATTAGCTAAAATTATCACATGGTTGCTTACGGACCATCCGGTTATGGTTTGGGCTTTCTTTTTCGGACTGGTACTGGCATCCACATGGTTTGTAGGAAAAGACATAAAGGAATGGAACAAGAAAACGATTCCGGCATTTATTATAGGTGTGGCAGTTGCATATTATATTACGGTAGCAACTCCTGCTGAAACTCCTTCTAACTTATTTTTTATATTCCTTTGTGGAGCGATTGCCATTTGTGCTATGATATTGCCGGGTATATCGGGAAGTTTTATTTTGGTACTGTTAGGTAAGTACTTCTTTATAATGGAAGCTGTCAAAACACTTGATATAACGGTTTTATTAGTGTTTTTTGTGGGTGCTTTTATTGGTATAACTTCTTTCTCACGTATTCTTTCTTACGCATTAAAGCATTTCCGCAATATTACATTGGCTGTATTGACAGGTTTCATGTTGGGGTCACTAAACAAAGTATGGCCTTGGAAAGAAACTATAGAAACTTTTACTGATAATCATGGGGTAGTGAAGCCATTGGTTGAAAGCAATATTCTGCCCAATCAGTATGTTGTTGAGGCTGTAGTATTGATGATAGTAGGTTTCTTTCTGGTATATTTCCTGGAAAAGCTTTCTACTCGTAGTGCTAAATAAGAGGTAGCAAATAAATATCTTGAGGGTATATATAAAATAGAGAGTAAAGATTCCTTTACTCTCTATTTCTTTTTATTGCAATGCTTTTATAATGTTTTGCATATAAGCAGCTAAATCTTCCCGGTCTTCACTTTCCATAAGCATCTGCATCTTCTCCAGTTCTTTCAAATCGAACGGGCGAGGGCATTTCTGATTATACTTTATGAAGTTCTCTTTATCATGCAGCGTCATGTAAAGTACCGTCAGCTTTTCATTGATACCGTCAAAGTCCGGTTCCAATTCGCTGACACGTTCAAAAGCTATCTTGGCATAATCCAGATAACCAATTTCCATGCTATGCATACCTATTTCATTCCAGGTGTCGGCAGTGGGAGAGCAGTTCAAGGCTTTTGCCCATTGCTTTATTCCTTTGTCATAGTCACCTTCTTCAATGTATATGCGACCTTCTATCAAGAGAGATTCCGGGTCTTCCGGTGCCAGTTTATGTGCTTTCTTACAATACTGGTGTGCTTTGCGTTTCTTCCCCATCTTGGAGAGGCATAGCCCTGCATTGGCATATAAGTTAGGCAACATTGGAGAAAGAGCTTCGTCAGTTTCATTTTCCTGAATTGCCTTTTCAAGATTTTCATAGCCTTCCTCCCATTCTCCTTTGGATACTTTACATAATCCGATGTATGTATAGATAAATTCGGGAGCAAGTCCATGAAGTTCCTTTGCTTTCAGATAACATTCCAATGCAGCATCTTCATTACCCAACTGGTAGAAGCAATGTCCTTTCATTACATAGGCGTCTGCAAATTCATCATCACTCACCAATGCATAATCACAAGCATCAATAGCTTGGTTGAAGTTCATCTCTTCAAAGTGACATCTTGCCAATCCGAACCAGTAAGGAGCCGAATATGGATTCATATCTATAAGTCGGTTGTACAGGGGAATTGCTTCCTCGGTCATGCTTTTGCCATAAAGACAGTCTGCAACTACGGCAATATAGGCCTCCTCATTAGAGTATTCTTCCTTTACCGGATCGAGCCATGCCAAGGCTTTATCCGGATACCCCATATCAAGGTACATATAGGATACATCTACTACGTTTGCCAGATCATCTTTATCCTCAATCGTGTCGAGTAACTGTTCGGCATCATCCAGTTTACCTTCACTTAATAACAAGTGGGCACGTACCACCTTTGCTTCCGGCGAATAAGTATCGGGAAGATTTTCAATGATTTCGCGTGCCTTTGCTTTTTTACCACTATCCAGATGAAGGTATGCATATTCGATCATAAGTTCGGTACTGTCGGGATGCAGTTTTAATCCATATTCTGCAATTTCGAAAGCCTTATCATACTTTTTCTTTGTTCCATACCAGTCGGCAAGGTCAGCCAACTCATCCGCATCCTGATAGAACGGCTTGTTTTCGGCCATTGCCGCTTCATATTGTTCGGCAAGTTCCTGTAACTCTTTGTCCCTGCCGGACAGCAGGTTTTTATTGCTCATTAATTGTTTACTCCTATAATCCTATTTTTATTTGTTTATTTTGCCCCAGGTATCTTTCAAGCCTACAGTGCGGTTGAATACCATTTTCTCTGGTGTGGAGTCTGGATCTACGTTGAAATATCCGATGCGCTGGAACTGTAAATAAGTAAGCGGTTTCATGCCGGCGGCATATTTTTCAATGTAGCAATGAGGCAATATATTCAGTGAGTCCGGATTGATGATATCTTTCATTGCTTCCAGTGCATCACAGTTTTTAGCTTCGCGTATGGCAGCCAATTCGTCACGCGGGTTTTCCACTTTCCAAAGACGGTCGTAGAGGCGTACTTCTGCTTCAAGGCAATGATTGCAACTTACCCAGTGCAGGGTACCTTTCACCTTACGGTTAGCTTCGGGCATACCACTTTTGGTGTTCGGATCATATTCGCAATATACTTCAACTACTTCTCCGGCTTCATTTTTCTTGCAACCGGTACATTTCACAATATAAGCACTCTTTAAGCGTACTTCCTGACCCGGAGTCATACGGAAGTATTTCTTCGGAGCATCTTCCATGAAGTCTTCGCGTTCCATCCACAGTTCGCGGCTGAACTCAATGAAGTGGCTGCCTTCTTCCGGCTTTTCCGGATTATTGATTGCTTCCAGTTCTTCCACTTTTCCTTCAGGATAGTTGGTGATAACCAGTTTCACCGGGTTCATTACTGCCGAGATACGGGTTGCACGGGTGTTAAGATCTTCGCGTAAAGCACTTTCCAGCAAGGCGAATTCATTAAGTGCATCGTATGTGGTATATCCGATTTTATCAATAAACTTGTGAATGGACTCAGGTGAGTATCCGCGACGGCGGAAACCACAGATAGTCGGCATACGGGGATCATCCCATCCGTTCACCAATTTTTCTTTTACCAGAATCAGCAGGTTGCGCTTGCTCATCAGGGTATAACTGAGATTCAGCTTGTTGAATTCGTACTGATGGGGGCGGTTATCATCCAGATCTTTACCCTCCTTTACCCAGTCTACAAAGAGATCATAGAGTGGACGGTGGGGAACAAATTCCAATGTACAGAGAGAGTGCGTTACACCTTCAAAGTAGTCACTTTGTCCGTGAGCGAAGTCATACATCGGATAGGCCTTCCACGTTGTACCAGTACGGTGATGCGGATGGTTCACTACGCGATAGATGATAGGATCGCGGAAGTGCATATTCGGGTTTGCCATATCAATCTTGGCACGAAGCACCATAGCGCCTTCTGCTATTTCACCTGTATTCATTTTCTTGAACAGGGAGAGGCTTTCCTCTATCGGACGGTTACGGTAAGGGCTTTCCACACCCGGTTGGGTAGGAGTGCCTTTTTGCTGTGCTATTTGTTCTGAAGTCTGCTCGTCGATATATGCTTTACCTTCTTCAATGAGGCGGATGGCAAAGTCCCACAATTGCTGGAAGTAATCGGATGCGTAGTATTCATTACCCCACTGGTAACCCAGCCATTGGATGTCTTCCTTGATAGCTTCTACATATTCCACATCTTCTTTGGTCGGATTCGTATCATCGAAACGCAGATTGCAAATGCCATTGTGATCGGCTGCAATACCAAAATCAAGGCAAATTGCCTTGGCATGTCCGATGTGGAGGTATCCGTTGGGCTCCGGTGGGAAACGTGTTTGCACTTTACCACCATTTTTACCCTCTTTCAAGTCTTTCTCAACAATTTGTTCAATGAAGTTGAGGCTCTTTTTTTCGCCTGCTTCTTCGCTCTTAATATCTGCCATAATTGGTATGTATATATTCTAAAAATCGAGCTACAAAAGTAAGACATTTTTTTCGTATATCCTTATTTCACGGGAATATATCCACTCTTTTTAATGATTTCCTGACCTGCAGGTGAAAGGATGAAATGAATGAGAGGGGTTGCTTGTTCGGAGTTTTCTGTGTTATAATAATAGTATAGAGGCCGCACAATGGGGTAACTCTTATCTGTAGCACTCTCCATAGTAGGTGGAGCAAAGTGTGTCCCGTCGTAAGAAATGGACAGTGATTTGACGCGAGGGGAAAGATAAGCCAATCCTACGTATCCTATTGCTCCCTTCGTCTGGCTGACAGATTGTATAATGGCACCGGTGGCAGGCATAGAGAGGCTGCTACTCATATAATTTTTATTTTTGAGAACGCTTTCTTTGAAGAATTCATAAGTACCCGAAGATGTTTCGCGAGAGTACACCACGATTTTACGGTCATCTCCACCCACTTGCTTCCAATTCGTAATCTTACCCCGGAAGATATCTTCCAGTTGTTGGCGCGTCAGTTGCTTTACGGGATTGGAGGGGTGAACCACAACGGCAAGGGCATCGTAAGCTACGATTACTTCTTCCACTTCTTTTCCGGCTGCCTTTACTTTCATCTTCTCACTGAATTTAATGGGGCGGGATGCCATGGCAATATCTGTCGTTCCGTCCAATAGAGCGGAAATACCTACTCCGGTGCCACCACCGGTTACGGTAACACGGGCGTCGGGATTGAGTGCCATAAATCTTTCGGCAGTCTGTTGTGCTACAGGTAGTACGGTGTCACTGCCTTTGATGCGTTGCGCCTGTAGGCTGCTTACAGCCAATGTCAGGAATAGGATAATACTTATTGTTTTCATTTTATTCAAAAATTGTTTCTGATTCTATTTATAATGAATTTTATTATACTCAAAAGTGGGTGATAATAGAACCCAAATATTATTCTATTTGTTTATTGCTTGCAAATAAAACAATAGCGCATTACAATCTAATTACAAAACTTGTGTTTTTGGAGGCTGTAACGCTTTTGTAATATGTTTGAAACATTTCTTTCAAACCTTAGTCACACTCTCTTAACATCGACGTGGTTTCTTTGCATACGAAATTCAATAGGCATTTATGAAGAAGCTTTTTGAGAAAATAGTAGAAGGAGTGTTAGCTTGTAGCGGTTTTGTAACAAGCATCACCATTGTGCTCATTATCCTGTTTCTCTTTTCCGAGGCGTTGGGACTATTCAACAGCCGGGTAATTGAAGAAGGATATGTATTGGCATTGAATAAAGATAATAAGGTAAGTGAGCTAACCCCAGCTCAGATAAAGGATGTTTTCGATGAGGAGATAACAAACTGGAATGAAGTCGGAGGGCAGGATATGCCCATCCGGCTTTTCCGTTTGGAAGATATCACTCAGTATTATACCGAGGAAGAACTGGGGGCAGCTTATGAACATGCTGGAGTAAAGATTACCGAACTGGTGGAACGTACGCCGGGCATTATTGCTTTTGTACCACAGCAGTTTATCGTCCATCCGGATTCCGTGCACTTATTGCAGGATAACACCATTTCGGTGAAAGACGTCTTTGCGGGGGCGGAATGGTTTCCGACTGCTACACCCGCCGCACAATTCGGCTTTCTACCCTTAATAACCGGTACGCTGTGGGTGAGTTTATTTGCCATCCTGATAGCATTGCCTTTTGGGCTTTCAGTTGCTATCTATATGTCCGAAGTGGCAAATTCCAGGATACGTAATCTGCTGAAACCGATAATTGAGTTGCTGAGTGGTATTCCATCGGTGGTTTATGGTTTCTTCGGACTGATTGTGATTGTACCATTCATCCAGAAAGTATTCAATCTGCCTGTGGGTGAAAGTGGATTGGCGGGAAGCATTGTGTTGGCCATAATGGCATTGCCTACGATTATAACGGTGACGGAAGATGCCATGCGCAACTGTCCCCGTGCCATGCGGGAAGCCAGCCTTGCTTTGGGAGCTTCGCAATGGCAGACCATATATAAGGTGGTGATACCTTATTCCGTATCAGGTATCACTTCCGGTGTGGTATTGGGAATCGGGCGTGCTATCGGTGAAACAATGGCGGTACTGATGGTGACAGGTAATGCGGCAGTCATACCGCATACCATTCTGGAACCGTTGCGTACCATACCTGCAACGATTGCAGCGGAATTGGGAGAAGCACCTGCCGGGGGAGCGCATTATGAAGCCTTATTTCTTTTGGGTGTAGTGTTGTTCTTTATTAGTTTGCTGATAAACTTTACGGTAGAAGCTGTGTCAGCCCGGAAAAGATAATGTCTTATAGAGAAAAGAAAAATAAGTATGATAGATAGGAAACATCTTTCGCAACGTATTGCATTCGGAACATTCCGTTTGCTGAGCCTGACAGTGGTGGGGATACTCTTTGCCATTCTCGGCTTCATCATATATAAAGGTGTGGGAGTTATTAGCTGGGAGTTCCTGACTACTGCCCCCACGGACGGTATGACGGCAGGAGGTGTTTTCCCCGCTATTGTCGGAACATTCTATCTGATGATAGGCAGTGCCCTGTTTGCCTTCCCGGTAGGAGTGATGAGTGGAATCTATATGAATGAGTATGCGCCGAAAGGCTGGGTAGTCCGGTTCATCCGTATGATGACAAATAACCTGAGCGGCATACCTTCCATTGTCTTTGGTCTTTTCGGTATGGCTTTATTTGTTAACTATATGGGATTTGGCGATAGCATCCTGGCCGGTTCACTTACGTTGGGATTGCTGTGTGTGCCTTTAGTTATCCGTACCACAGAAGAAGCGTTGAAAGCCATTCCCGATACTTTGCGTGAGGGAAGCCGTGCGTTAGGGGCCACTAAGTTGCAGACCATCTGGCACGTTATTCTGCCTATGGCAATGCCTAATGTGATTACGGGGCTGATTCTGGCTCTGGGACGTGTTTCCGGTGAGACTGCACCTATCCTGTTTACTTGTGCTGCTTATTTCCTTCCGCAACTCCCTACAAGTATACTCGACCAGTGTATGGCATTGCCTTATCACCTGTATGTTATTTCTACCAGTGGCACGGATATGGATGCCCAGCTTCCGCTGGCTTATGGCACTGCTCTGGTCTTAATCGTAATCATCCTTTTGGTAAACCTTCTGGCGAATGCTTTGCGGAAGTATTTCGAGAAAAAAGTAAAGATGAACTAACAGGAATAAAACAGTAAGCAAAATGATTGGTAAAATAGAAGCAAATAATGTAAACTTCTGGTATGGAGATTTCCATGCTTTGAAAGGTATCAGCATGTTGATAGAAGAACGTTCGGTAGTAGCATTTATCGGACCTTCGGGATGTGGCAAATCTACTTTCCTCCGGTTGTTCAATCGCATGAACGATCTTATTCCCAATACCCGCCTGACAGGTGAGATTCATATCGACGGAGAGAATATCTATGGAAAAGATATTCAGGTAGATGAACTTCGCAAGAAGGTAGGTATGGTATTCCAGCGTCCTAATCCTTTTCCGAAAAGCATCTTTGAGAATGTGGCCTATGGACTTCGCGTGAATGGCGTGACAGACAGTAGCTTCATCCGCCAGCGTGTAGAAGAATCCCTGAAAGGGGCAGCTTTGTGGGATGAGGTAAAGGATAAGCTGAAAGTTTCTGCCTATGCCCTTTCCGGCGGACAGCAGCAGCGCCTTTGCATAGCTCGGGCCATGGCTGTATCTCCCTCCGTGTTGCTGATGGACGAACCGGCTTCTGCACTCGATCCCATTTCTACGGCTAAGGTAGAAGAACTTATTCACGAACTGAAAGAGCAGTATACGATTGTTATCGTTACACACAATATGCAGCAGGCTGCTCGCGTTAGTGATAAAACAGCGTTCTTTTATCTGGGGCAAATGGTGGAGTTTGACGATACCAAGAAAATATTTACGAACCCCGATAAAGTGGAGACTCAGAATTACATTACGGGACGCTTCGGGTAGGCATTTGTTTCCCGGCGTGAAACAATGTGTTTCCCGTAATGAAACAAAATGTTTCAAGGCATGAAACAAACAGTTTCAAGTAATGAAACAAAAGGTTTCCTGTGGAGAAACAAAAAGGAACCGCAGGCTTCCTTTAATTGATGATACAAGTAATCTTAAAATAGAAATTTATGGTAAAGTTTATCGAATCGGAACTCGTCTTGCTAAAAAAAGAAATAGACGAAATGTGGACCTTAGTATATAACCAGCTCGACAGGGCAGGGGAGGCTGTGCTGACCTTTGACCGCGAACTGGCGCAACAGGTACTGGTACGCGAACGTCGTGTGAATGCCTTGGAATTGAAGATAGACAGCGATGTTGAAGATATCATTGCTTTGTATAATCCTGTAGCCATTGACCTGCGCTTTGTGCTTGCCATGCTAAAGATAAATACGAATCTGGAGCGTCTTGGTGACTTTGCCGAGGGCATTGCCCGCTTCGTTCTGAATTGTAAGGAACCGGTTCTTGATCCGGAACTTCTGAAACGATTGCGTCTGGAAGAAATGCAGGGGCAGGTACTTGCTATGCTGGAGCTTGCCAAGAAAGCTCTTCAGGAAGAAAGTCAGGATTTGGCGACTTCGGTATTTGCTAAAGATAATTTATTGGATGAAATCAATGCAGAAGCTACTACTGTTTTAGCAGACTACATTGCCCGGCATCCCGAGACTGTACTGCCCTGTTTGAACCTGGTAAGTGTCTTCCGTAAGTTGGAGCGTTCCGGCGACCACATCACTAACATTGCAGAAGAAATAGTCTTCTTTATCGATGCAAAAGTGTTAAAACATAGCGGAAAAACAGACGAACATTACCCTTTAACTAAGAAATAAGCTCTTTTTTAGATAAAATTTAGTGTTTGTTAGAAAAATGATATATATTTGTCCATTGAAAACGATTGCGGGTGTAGAAAGGCTACATAAGTGGTAATAAAACCAAAGAAATTTCAAAAAGATGTTATAAGACATGTTTTTAAATTTGGTAAGTATCTCGAAAAGCCGCTATATTTGCAGCGTTATCCTGAAAACAATCTTTTTACCTTAAAAAAAAACTAATACCTATTGAAAACTGAAAAATGGGGCTTTGTGAAAAGCTCCATTTTTTTTTGCTCTATACTCATGCTGATTAACCTACTTATCCAGTACTCTGGGATGCGATACTATCTTTTACGCAATGTGCTTTTAACCTTGAAAGAACGGATTTGAAGAACGAGTTTAAAGAACAGATTTGAAGAACGGATTTGAATAACAAGGTTATGGCAGAGCAGTTTTTTTTCAATGAGCTACAGGTTAGGTTTAATCTGAGAGAACCGAAAGCTAATAAGCCTACGAACATTTATTTGGTGTGCCGAATAAGTGGAAAACAGGTAAAACTGGCTACAGGTGTTAAGATATATCCTGACCATTGGAATGAAAAGAAACAAGAAGCTTATATTAGTTGTAGGATAAGTGAACTTGATAATCTTAATAATACTATTGTAAACCAGAAAATTATAGAGATTAAGAATAGATTTTTACAGTATAAACATTATCTTTGTGATAATCCTAGCGAAATTGAGGATAGTATTGAAATTCTAAAGAGGTTCATATATAAAGATACTATTATGGAGAAAAAAAAGCAAGCTGTAAATGCAATACACTGGTTACGTAATACACTGGCTCTAGATAAGACTATAAAAGACAGTACAAGAAGTGATTATGTGAAGCAGATTAAATCTTTTGAGGAGTTTATAAATGACACAGGTAAATCCCCTATTAGCTTCATTGATATAAATCTGCCATTAATAAAAGATTATGAACAGTATCTCTTTAATAAGAAGGTAGGTAAAGGTAAAACAACTAAAACTACGACAGTTGGTAATAAAGTAGAGAAAATAATCTGTATTCTTGGAAGAGCAGCAAGGTATGATTGATATTCATGAAGCCAAACTCGATAAGTATAAGAAGCCTCAAAGTAGGCAAGGTAATGATAACGAAATCTATTTATCAGAAGATGAAATAGATAAAATCTATGCTCTGCAATTAACTGGTGTAGAAGAAAAGGTAAGGGATTTATTTGTACTTCAATGTTGGATAGGACAACGATTTGCTGATACTCAGTCAATTAATGATGGTATTATAAAAGACGCTCCTAATGGGACAGGAAAGGTGATAGAAATTGTGCAAGAGAAAAAAACTCATAGAGTGTCAATTCCTCTTCTGCCTGTTGCTATAGAGATTCTTGATAAATATAAGACAGGTTTTCCTCTTTATTCCAACCAAACGGCTTTAAATTATTTAAAGAAGATTGGAGAGAAGGCAGGTATAACAAGATTACATAATGTTACAGAAGATAGAGGAGGAGAAGTAACCACGAAGCAAGTGCCAGCTTATGAACTTATTGGTACTCACACGGCAAGACGCTCATTTGTTAGTAATATGCTACAACGTGGATATGATGCTAGTATTATAATGAGGATTACAGGGCATAATGATATTGAGTCCTTTCAGAAATATGTTAAGATAACGTCTGATGACGCTGCAAATGTTATTCTTAAAAAAGAAAGTGGAAAAGTACTATCTGAAACTAAGAAGGAATCAACTGAGCAGAAAGTGACGGCTCAAGATGTTAATAACTTTGTAGCTATCATTGACACAGTAAAGCAGACTTATAATGAGGATATAAAGAAACAAAAAGCGGAACAAAAAATGGAAGATGCGAGTAGTATTTTAATAAGTTTGGCAGAAGATGATATAGACGCTCATTCGATTGCTAAAGCTATAGAGAGGACTGGTTTAGAAGTATCTTTGAGTGATAGTGCTACTAGTAGAAATTTTATTCTTAGAAAGGATACGAAGAAGAAAAAAATTAAGTTTGAAGAAATAGATGAGTCTGAATGATTTTCTGTATGAACTAAGCTTGTGATGGGAATCATTTACCTTTCCATAGTTCATAATACGAGAAAGGCAGTATTATAACTTTAGCTTCACTTCTAGTCGTTTTTTTCAGTTTGTGGTACTATCATTTGGTGGGCTGTCTATAGTTTAGTATCTTTGTATCAATAGATTACAAGAATACTACTAGATACGTACACACCAAAGATTCGTCATATATCAACTCTTTAACCCTCAAATTCATCATGCAGCTACTTACGTATGAAGAAATCAGAGAAAAAGCATTATTACAGGGCATTTCAGACAATAAGGTCAGCATTGGTATGTGGGCTAGTCTGAAAGGTTATATTAAAACAAGAAAACAGATAAAGAAGAAGGTGTACACTATGTATTATGCACCACAGACTCAACCCAACTAAGATTTATATGAAGTGTCAGATTCTCGTTTTTCAAGTGTCAGATTCTCAAGGATAATATAATAATATTAATATACGAATACCCATAGGGTATAACCCTTCTATATCGCCTTTATATATGATATTGCACATACCAACTGGAAAATTGTTTGTAAACAGGAAGGAAGCCAAAATATATTTTGGCACTTCACGATACAGGAAGATTGAAAAAGAAAAGAAAGAGATTGTTTTGATTGACAACCATAACTTCATAGCTACTGATGAATTATATAACGGTAAACAATAATCTACTTCTTATACCTCAAAGTAAGAGTGCCAATATGGAAGTGTTGCTATTATACTACATACGAACTAAATGTAATAAAGATAATGCTTCTGCCATTGGTGAAAAGAGAATACAAGATGAATTGGAATTACCAGAAAGCACAGTCGAAGGCTATATTAAAAAGCTGAAAGAATATACAGATATACTATCCATAAGGACTTTAATCCCTAGTAATAAGAATGACAGGGCAGAAATTGAAAAGATTCTTGGTTTACATTATGATGGGGATGGAAGAAAGAAGAATGTATATTACTTCCATGATCCAGAAACATTTTACTATCTAAAGCCTAGTATAATCTACAGAACAGATATTGACAATGAAATTAAAGGCTTCCTAATTCGTTTGGCTTGTTTGTGTGACCTTGGCACTACTAAGATTTATACAGCAAATAGTCGAAAAGGCAAAGCCAATATATCATCTATAGCTAGCGATTTGAAAATAAGTAGAGAGAAAGCTACAAGCTTATTGAATAAATGCGAGAAGATGGGATTGATAAAGCCAATACCACGGGGCTACATAATTCTAGAGGATTCATTTTTACTGAATACAGAAAAGACCTGTGAAGATATAGTATATAATACCATATATAAACACTGCCTAGACAAAGGAGCAGTACCACCTAATAGGTATGAATTTAACAGGAAAGGACAGTCTATAGAATGTGAAGGGCTTACTATGCTTACACCTGCCATCTTTAGTAAATGGAGTATGCACATAGAGGAAGCTAAGAAGAAAAAAGAACCTTTATTGGAATTTAATGAATATATTAGAAATGTTTTACTGCCTAATAGGTTTCCTACACTTCCAGAAGAACCACACTGGGAATATTTCAAAAAAGCTATTCTGAATATTGAATTAAAAAAACAGCGATTATCAATAAGAGGGTCTATAGTCTTGTAAAGATTAGATAATAAGATAATTTTCGTATGCCAATTATTATATTCCTACTATTATAGTCAATAATTGAGGCTTATAAAATATTTATCTATAAGACACAATATAAATAATAAATATTGTGCTATTTTTGCCTACACATTGCAATATTGCTAGTTATATTAAAGTGATAAATATATTATGATTATTTATTTGTGGATTTGTATTTTAGTGGCTGTGCTTATGTTGACTAAATTTGTGATAAGCAAAATTGCCGAATATAAATATTTCAAAAAAATAGCCGTCTATAGTCATGTTTATGCAGAAGAATATAGTAAAATACATAAGCCTAGGGCTGTTGATATTAAATATTATTTCACTGCAGAAGGGATGCCACATGAGGATATTGAATATTCTCGATTAGATAAATATGGAGATGATTTTGATTATCAATTAGCTAAGAGAATTTTTTCAGAGAAAAAAGAAAAATGTCGTTGTGAGAGGTTATTGTATGCAGAACAGATAGAAAAGGAATATCGTAAAGCTTCAGAAAAATATAAATACATGCAATTCAGAAAATATTCTTATGTATATGAAAGTTTTCTATATGACATATTTTCTAATGAAAAATATATATCTAAAGAACATTTTGGTGGCATAAAAAAACAGATATTCTGTAATCTTGTAAAATATTTATGCAAAAACAATGATAAGAAGGCTGAAGAGCTAATACAACAATGGCATGAGAAAGAGCTAATATATACAGATTGTGAATATGTTTTTTTAGGGGAAACGTTAACTGTGTATTCGAATTTGTTGTCTTCAGAGGATGAATCTATATCTACTTGGCGAAAACGTAACAATATTAAAATGTTTATTTAAATATGTAATAGTTAGCTTTTAGATTGTATTTATGCCTTTTTACAAGCCGTCCTTTGGGAGTAAGGTCAAGTTCTGAGGCGGCTTTTATCAATCGGGCAAGCAATTCAGGTGAAATCTTCAATGGTGCTTTATCTATCTGAATTGTTGTCTTATAACGGATGCAGTGCTCTTCTGTTTCATCCGTAAAGGTAGTAATGGCATTGGGTACGATTGGTATTCTGATAGTGGTCATTGTGTTTTTAAATAAAATGTCTTTCTAATATGATTAATCTGTCTTCTTTGTTTGCGATAACCTTGTGTCTGTATCCATACGCCAATATGGACTTTATTGTCTCTGATGTTATTCTTCAAGGCTAATTCACGTAAATCCTGATAAGTGTATATTGTTGGCATAGATGGGATAAATATAAAAAATGAAAAGTGGCAAGCGACGGAGTAGACGCCAAATACCCCGTTTTTTTGCCACTATCCTACAAAATGAAAAAGTCACTCTAAATACAATGCTTATAGAGGACTACCATTAAATCTATTTAGCTGAATTTTATCTATGGAAGATTGAAAGGTGAAAGATTATAATTCCTGAGAATGAGCATAATTAGGAGATATGAGCTATTCAGGAACATGTATATTTTTCTTTCTTGTGTACTACAAATTTACAAATAAGAAATCAGGTAAAAAAACGAACGGTGCATATTCTTGAAACATTGCCACTATGTTGATACCACTTTCTGTAGTGGTCGTGACTACTTCCACCCCTATGAAATTATACATTTATGCGCACGATAAAGTACGGGTACTTATATAAAGATACCCCTCCCCATCATTGCTAAAGAAGAAATATATATAGAGTTATTTCTCATAGGTTTATGAACTGAAAAGTGACAAAAAAGAGCGTGTAGAGTTAGTTATAAGCACGAATTCACAGTAACCTCTAACCCCCCCCGAGAATAGTTGAAGATAAATGAAAATATTCATTGCTTCATCCTATCAATTTATAAACCATTTAAAATTAATTCATTATGAGAAATTTAGTTATTGGCAATTTGCCACAGAACAGAAGAAGTTTAAATTTGGGTGAGTATGCAGAAGACGCTACTTTAGTAATGGAAGAACAACCCACAAAGGAAAAGAGACCGTTATTCATTGAAGCCAATACTATGGAGGCTACTTTGGATCATCTAAAGAGTGACTGCATTATCCCTGTATTCGCAAAGGATAATGAGGCTACCTTATCACATGTGGCTTTCATTGAAACTGTGCAAGACGCTGCAAGGACATTCTTTCAAGGTGAACAAATAGAATTGCCTGATATTCGTGTGTCTCATGTTATTAAAGGCAGAATACCCGAAGCAATTCATAAGCCTGCCAATCAATTACTGGAAAGTGATAAGACTATCTATTACGAAAGGTGTGCTTTTGTGATTGAAATACCTACTATCTATGAGACAGTAAACGGTAACAGGTTGACTCTTACTATTGGTGGAGTTCGTGCGTATAACCATACGAACTTATACAGTAAGAAGACAGCAGAACGATTTAAAGTATTCATAGGCTTTACCTGTAAGGTGTGTACGAACTTGTGTGTATCAACTGACGGGTATCTTTCATGTTTGGAAGTCACTAATACAAATGAGTTGTATCGTGCCGTTTTGGAAATGTTCAATCGTTATGATCCAGCCAAGCACATACATTTGATGCAGACTTTAGGCAATACTTACTTAACGGAACACCAGTTTTGCCAATTACTTGGGAGAATGAGACTTTATCAATCATTACCACAGAGCCAACAGAAAGCCATACCAAGAATGTTACTAACTGACAGTCAGATTAATAATGTGGCAAAGTCTTATATTCAAGATGAGAATTTTGGCAGCTTGGGAAGTGACTTATCAATGTGGAAATTCTACAATTTACTGACAGGTGCAAATAAAAACAGCTATATAGACAGTTTCTTGGATAGGGCTTATAATGCTACAGAGATGGCAATAGGCATAAATGCCGCTCTGCATGGAGACGATAAATATAGATGGTTTATTGATTGATTGAAACGGGGAATATTCTGAAATACGAGTATTCCCCTTTTTATTAACTACTTAAAATTGAGAATCATGTTTTATAAGAAACTATTCATTTGGCTATTTTGGCTGATAATCGCATTGTTCACTGGTTGCCTACCGCTTATTTTGATAATCCTATGTATTCCAAACTTTATAAAACAAGAGGCAGAAAAGCCACCTGTAAAGTGGATGAATAACAGTAGACCAGTGAAAAGGAGATATGAACGGTATGAGAATGAAATCAAAAAATGAATGTGTTCAAATAAGTCTGTACAGGTGGTTTGAATACGCTTCTTTCTGTTATCAATTTAATCTTTGAATAATATGAAAACAAAAGCAGTGATATATGCCCGTGTCAGTTCGTCAAATGACAGACAGGACACAACAAGGCAAATAGAGGATTTAAGGAAGTATGCCGTTTCTCAGAATATAGAAATCGTGAACGTATTCCAGGAACATATAAGCGGTGCAAAGAAGAATGAGGAAAGGCAAGTTCTTACAAATTGCTTGAATTATTGCACTACTCATTCAGTCAACTATCTGTTATTATCAGAGCTTTCGAGACTTGGAAGAAGTACATTACAGGTTCTTCGCTCTTTAGAAGTACTGCATGAGGCAAAGGTATCTGTTTATATACAGAACTTGGGACTTTACACATTACAAGCTGATGGCAAGGTCAATCCCATTGTTTCAGTATTGACTACTATGTTGGCAGAGATGGGAAACATAGAACGGTCAAACATACAATACCGCTTAAATAGTGGAAGGGCTAACTATATTGCCAAAGGTGGAAAGCTGGGAAGAAAGAAAGGCAGTATGAAGACGGAAGAAAAGAAACTGGAAGAATACAGAGATACCATAGCTTTACTAAAGAAAGGCTATTCAGTCAGAAACATAGCCAAACTACAGGGTATTGGTATTTCTACAGTTCAGAGAATTAAGAATCAATTTATCAGAACATGAACTTTTAATGAACAATAGTTCTTGCCAATATAAACACTTTTCGTAACTTTGCAGCAATTTCAGGTACTTAATGAGTTAAGGCTGAAAGGACTTATTAGTTAACAAAGAGCGTTTAAGATATTATCTTGCATTGAAATCTCGACAATTTCATTCTTCAAAGATAATAGGCAAGAACGCTCACGCTTGTATGTTGTTATATACTTCTCATGCTAATGGGAAGACTATATAATTTCATAGGGCGTGGGCTATTGTTTATTATTTGAAGAAGGGCAGTCGAGAGCCTCAATGCAGTAATAACAATAGTTCCCACGCTTCTTTTTTGTATAACAGTCAGTAGGGAACACTGACTATAATACATACAAGTCAAGAAACAGATATTCTATTCTCTAATGTAGCAAACTATTAAAACAGTGTGCAGCTATCGCTGTGTTCCTCACACTTATTCAGAACTTACTTATTAACAGCATCTATAGGGAACATGGAGGCATAAACTATTTATAAAGATGAAAACATTAAGATTTATTGGAATGGCAGTAATTGCCGTAATTATGAGTGTGAATTTTATGGCTTGCAGTGACGATGATGATGAAGATGATAAGCAATCTAATACTATATATAGGTACATGGGAGGTAACAGGTGATACCTCTGATGAAGAATACAATGACATTGGTGATATCTATACATTCTATTCAGATGGAACAGGTTTACTTGAATGGGTAGATAACAGTGGGAAAGATTCTTCAACAATAACATATAAAATCAATTCAGACAATACAATCATATATATTGATTATGAAGACGGAGATGGTTTTGAAGAAATGCGCATGAGTATTACCGATAATGCTTTAATGAAATGGACTTATACAGATGAAGAAGATGGAAAGGACTACACAATGACATTGAAGCGCCTTAAGTAACATTGGCATAATATCATAATAAAGACAGCATTTGAAGCAATTCATTTGCTGTTTTTTTATTATCATTGCAAATAAAAAAGCAATGATGCAACCAATAGAAAAGTTTTCTTTCCAATATAATGTAGAGGAATATAAACTACTTGAATATGTATATCCTGTAGCTCAAGAATATGCACCAGACTTTGATTATAACGAGAATACAGGTGAATCTTACATGGCAGTTTCGCAAGCTCCAGATATTTTTAAAGGAAGGTATAACGCACGTAAGTTGCGACATAAATTCACAGTAGAGGAATATATGCAGGATAAAGAACTGCAAGGCTATCTGAAAGCATTGGAATTGGATAGTGAGGAGTTCTGGTATCTGTTGCTCTTTTGCTATGACTATAGTTGGGGAATTTGCATGGAAGGAATTGAGGTAAACAGGTCTCCTGTTGAGCACATAAGAGGCTTTATAGATGCGATCTATAGTAACTATACAGGCAGTGGTATGCTTGGAGCTATTTTCAATGAACCAATAAGTATAACCTTGAAAATGGGCAGAAAAAACATCGTGATTGATAACAATAATGCCATAGCCTGCATAGCTAAATTCTGCGATGACGGATTAGAAAATAATGACTTGACTAATTTGCCTAACGGGCATTTCGTAGATATAACTCGTAAGAGTTCAGATTCCTTTTCAGTGTTGGCTTATTATTTTTCCAAGATGATCATTTCCGCTTTTAACCACCAAGAGCAGGTGAAGGAGAAAAGAAAGAAGGGGGCAAACCTTTCAGATAAGGAGAAAATGGTTATTGCACATCTATTATACCTTACTGGTATCATAAGCAATGAAAGCGTGAAGGTAAGTTATGAATATCTAAAGACTATCTTAATGCGGTATAAAGATATGGAGATAAGAAGACTGAACTCATTCTATTTTTAAAGAGAATTTTTTCGTGCTAGGGGTGATCCTGCCTGCCTATTTCTATTGGACTTTACTCAAGAAATAGGTAGGCAGGATTTTTTTGTCTGATTTTGGGCTATAGCATGAAAAACATAGATTAATTGGTGCTTTTAGTAGGGGAACAGAAAATGCGCATTTTTTTGTTTCTTTTAGTTCTCCGATTAAAGGGCAATCTTTGCAGTATAAAAATAAATAAAGCTGGAGCGCACCAGTCTAAAAACTGCAAAAATATATGGATACAAAAGAAAGTATTAAGAATGAAATCTTTACTCTGGAATCAAGAGAATTGAACGA
Source organism: Bacteroides sp. AF39-11AC (assembly GCF_003474285.1). Lineage (NCBI taxonomy): Bacteria > Pseudomonadati > Bacteroidota > Bacteroidia > Bacteroidales > Bacteroidaceae > Bacteroides > Bacteroides sp. AF39-11AC. Next base: position 327,506 of record NZ_QROH01000006.1, read on the forward strand.
AGGAAAGAAAGTTGCTTTTATTGCTGGTGGTATCAATCGAGACATCGATAAAGCGAATGTGAAAGCTAAAATGAAGTCCATTACGGAATGTGGTCAACTATCGGAATTGGAAGTCGTCGATGGAGAAGATGTAATAAATGAAGGTCTAAGTTTGAAAGACCCTATGTCTGGACTTCCGATAGATAAAGAAAAGGCAAAGGAGTATTTGGCAATTGTTGATGGACAGCACAGGTATATGGCTATAATGGCACTTCGAGAAGAGGACAGATGTGGCAAGAAGAAGTATGAAGAAGCAGCGAGGAAATGGCAGAAGAATGGAAGGAACGAGGAAGATAAGCCCCAAGAATATACGCCTAAAGCCCCTGCACACATAAAAGCTAGATATCCATTGAATAATGAGATACTCATACAGACTCTTATTACTGAAGCAAATAACACATCTGTAAAGTGGGATAAAGCTGATTTCGCTAAACAAGCAGTGGCTATGTATCCCGATAATGAGGTTTTTAAGTTCATAGTTAAGTATATGGATATGCAACATCAAAAAGTAAAAAAGGGTGAAGTAGATGATATGTTACCGAATGGTGGATTTAAGCTGACAACACTTAGTAAGTATCTGACTTATTCTACTGATATAAAAGAATCGGTACTGGCAGATGCGTGTAAATATGGAGAAGACACTCTTACGAAGCATGTGGGTAATGAGCCTGAAAAAGTGGTTGAAAGAGCAGAGAGGATTATTAAAGCTGGTTTAGATGCAGGATTTACTTATCGTTTCTTGGCTAAAGGATTCTTCATCGACTGGATTATTAAGAAGAACAATCAAGGAACTGAATATACAAAATTAGCTAAAATGTTAAAGAAAACAGAAAAAAGAGATGTGGACAGTATTATGAAGGAAGCACAGAAGCATAATTTTATGGAGATATTAAATGAGAAAATAAAATAGTTAATCTTTAGTTATTGATATTAGTTGCCAGCTAGCGTAATGTTAGCTGGCTTTTTTGTTATCAATACACGAACTCCTTTTATGACATAACATCTTCAATATCAATCTTTTGCAGAGCTCTATAATCGTCTAATAGATTTTCACCTACACTTATGATAGCAAGACTTCTATATTGGTTATTAACTATGGGGAGCATGCAGGTGAAGATGAGATTGATAGTTACGATGTTACTATTGATGGTAGCATCATGAAAACTATAGACCGTGACTATGGTTACGAAACTACTTGGAAGAGGAAGTAAGTACTACATCATCTAATTAAGAAAACAGCATTTGAAGCAATTCATTTGCTGTTTTTTTTATTATCATTGCAAACAAAAAAGCAATGATGAAACCAATAGAAAGATAAAAATACCAGAGCCAACAGCAGACGAAGTGAAAGCACTTGTAGCAGCACTGGGAAAGTTCGCAAAGGTAGAAATAAAGAAAAACGCAAGAATATGGTTTAAGTGAATAACATAGCCAGAACAGAGAATCCAGCTATCAGAAGTGGTAGTTGGATTTTTTATTAAGAAGGGAAGTAATCATGTAATTTACTACTTGATTTTTCCTATAAATGAATTATCTTTGTGATGTTCTTACGGGCTAATTGAAGTACAAGTATAAAGAACAATTTACGTATTTGTTTGGTAATCAGACGGGTTTAGAAAAGCTCCATTTTTTTTGTACCTATGTCCCATTTATTTCGTATCTTTAGAGAAGATAAACTGCATCTCGGCAGAACTTTTTCATGCAAGCATGAAAGTTCTGCGCTCAATTTGCATTATCTTTGTACCACCAGAATGAGGAATTGTAAATCACTAAATTATAAATAGACTTATGTTTTCCGGAATAGTAGAAGAATGCGCCACCCTCGTGGCATTGGTAAAAGAACAAGAGAACGTACACTTCACGTTCAAGTGCTCATTTGTAAATGAATTGAAGATAGACCAAAGTGTGTCTCACAATGGTGTGTGCCTTACGGTAGTCAGCATGACGGAGGATTCCTATACGGTTACTGCCATGAAGGAAACATTGGAATGTTCTAATCTTGGGCTTCTGAAAGTTGGGGATGCAGTGAACGTAGAACGCAGCATGATGATGAACGGCCGTCTGGACGGGCATATTGTGCAGGGACATGTGGACCAGACTGCCACTTGCATGAATGTGGAAGATGCCGAAGGAAGTTATTACTTTACCTTCCGGTATGCTTTCGATAAGGAAATGGCCAAGCGTGGATATATCACGGTAGACAAAGGTTCGGTAACCGTGAACGGGGTAAGCCTGACAGTGTGCAACCCGACAGACGATACTTTCCAGGTAGCTATTATTCCTTACACTTTCGAGCATACGAACTTCCACGATATCAAAGCGGGCAGTGTAGTGAATCTCGAATTTGATATTATCGGCAAGTATATCAGCCGGATGATACAGTTTAACTAATAGATATGGAAGATTTTCTGAAGTTAGTTGCTTCCCGGCAGAGCGACCGTGCTTATGATATGAGCCGTCCCGTTGAGCCTGAGAAGCTGGAACGGATATTGGAAGCTGCTCGTCTGGCACCTTCGGCTTGTAATGCGCAGCCGTGGAAGTTTGTTGTAATCAATGATCCGGAGCTTTCCGTCAAAGTAGGTAAGGCTACTGCCGGACTGGGAATGAATAAGTTCGCTAAAGATGCTCCTGTACACATTTTGGTGGTGGAGGAATCAATGAACGTAACTTCATTTCTGGGTGCAAAGATTAAAGACAAGTATTTCCCTTTAATAGATATTGGCATTGCCACTGCTCATATCACATTGGCTGCTGAGAGTGAAGGACTGGGCTCTTGTATTCTCGGTTGGTTTGATGAGAAAGAAATCAAGAAGCTGACCGGTATTCCGTCTTCCAAGCGATTGCTGTTGGTTATCACCATTGGCTATTCCGTGAAAGAGAAGCGGAAGAAAGCAAGAAAGCCGAAAGAAAAGGTGGTTTCTTACAATAAATACTGATTTAGTGATTAGCGGTAAGTGATAAGTGATTAGCAAGTTGCGCTATGGTCGCGTTGCTAATCACTTATCACTTACCGCTAATCACTAATTTACAGGTCTTTCAGCAGTACATGGCTCGCACTCTTATAATACTCCTCGCGTGCCTTCATCAGTACATCCCATTGATCGCTGAATTCTTTTTCCTTATCGATCTTGAAATCTTCCGAACCGTGCGTATCCAGTCTGTCCAACAATAGTGCGACATTCAATTTATTGATGTCCATTGCAGGCTGATAACCGATTACCTCGTCTTTTTCATCTACCACTTCATGCAGCAGGTTGATTTCCTGTAGCTCGTATAGCACCTGATGCGTCAGGCGGATAGGAATCTGGCATTCTTCGGACATTTCTTCGGCAGTGTACGGCTTAATATTCTCTTCAAACCGCTTGGCTATAAGAGACATGATAAGAATGGAAACAAAATCCCGGAACCTTCTGCTGATATTTTTGGTATCCTTGTCAAAGCTGAAATTCCGGATGTTTTGTCCTGCGTAGGTCAGCTCTGCGCCAAACAGGCAGATGGTCCATGATATCTGAAGCCAAAGCAGAAACAAAGGGAGTGCGGCAAAACTACCATAAATGGCATTATAGCGTGATACCCATAGCTGACCACTGATATAGAGAAACTGGAATGCCTGGTGTGCCGTTCCTGCAAGAATTCCTGAGATGAGTGCAGGCTTAAACCTAACTTTGGTATTTGGCATATAGATGTACAGTCCCGTGAACATAAACCACGTTAGTACGAAAGGTATCAGGCGTATCAGGAACTTCAGGATAGGAGCCAGCAGAACAAAGTCTTCTATGTACTTTAAGCTGGTAGACATGAAGATAGAGAGACCACCCGAAATTACAATCAATATAGGCATCAGTAAGAACATGGAGAAGTAGTCCGTGATTTTACGGTACATACTTCGCGCTTTTTTTATTTCCCAAATACGATTGAACGTGATTTCAATGCTGCTGATCAGGTTGATAACCGTCCATAACAACATGATTAAACCCACTCCGATGAATATGCCGCTTTTAGTCTGCGACAGGTAAGAATTGACAAACTGCAGGATTACTTCCGTCGTTTGATTGTGTCCTCCAAATCCCATCCGCACCTGGCTTTCCATAAGATTGTCGAAGCCGAATCCGCGTGCGATGGCAAACAGGATGGCAAGAATGGGAACAATGGCGAGCAGTGTGCTGTAAGTCAGTGCAGAAGCTTTATTTACCAGTCTGTCTTTAGTGAAACGGTTAATGCATAGATAGATTGTTTTAATAATATTATAGAGGGAGAAGGTCGTTTTAGTGACTTCGTCCTCCGTAATACGCCAAATGTCGTATGTCAGGAATTTCCAAAGAGCAGTAATACGTTTATTCATAATCAATGAAGAATGAAGAATTAGGAATGAAGAATTAAGACTATAGAACGGAGAACTCTATCAAATTGTTGTACCAATTGTTGTATCATGCAGAAGTTCTTCATTCTTCATTCTCAGCTCTTCATTAAAAAAAAGCAGTCGGTCTGTAAGCCGGGTTCTGTTCCTTGTTTTCAGGAAGAATTCTTCATTATTCATTCTTAATTCTTTATTCATCAAGGTGTCCATCATTTATCTGAGCCGTATGTCACCATACAAGCTTTAGCGGTCTACCCTCCGACATGGAGCGAGCAGCTCTCATAGCGTCGGTTTACATGACCTTACAACTCCCAAGACGCACAGCCCTTGTGTCGCCACAAGACTGGTAGGCTCTTACCCCACCTTCTCACCCTTACCGACGCCCGAAGACGCAGGCGGTTGTTTTCTTCTACGTTACTCTACCCTCGCGGACAGCTTTCTGTTAGGAAGTGGGATGCTCTGTGTTGCCCGGACTTTCCTCGTGCGCCGAAGCGCAAGCGACAGACCGACCAACTGCTTTTGTTGGGCAAAGATACGACTTTTATGCCAGCGGATACAAAACCTTGCTGAGTTTTTTAACTTCTTCTGAAGAATGAAGCGTTTGTTCCTCCTTTTATTCTTCTTTGCAAGCGGACATAATCAATGTTTTATCTACTCTCTGTCTGATCCACATCAACCTCGTACCTGCTCCGTGTCTATACACTTGGACTTGATACGGACTTGATACGGAGTTGGTACGGTTTTGGTACGGCCTTGATACGGAGATGGTGGGTTTCATTCTAAAACTATATCTTAATATTCCTGAAAATATATAACCAAAATAGAAATTATTTCTAACTTTGCTAATACTTAATAACCCCCAAATCATTTTAGCTAATGAAAAGACTTATTCCTATCGTATCCCTGTTCCTTTTCGCTTCGTTATGTTCGGTGGCTTCGGAAGTCGGGGACAGGGCTATTCCTGCCGATGTGGCACAGTTATCCGACAGCTTGAAACGTCAGTATGCCCCGGACAAACGAGTGGCACTTTTTGATGTAGATTATTCCTTTGCCGGTAAAAATGTGATGTTACGTGGTGTAACCACCTCTCCTGAAGCGAAAGCAGCTCTTCTCAATGGATTGTCGAAAGCCAATTATAAAGTGATGGACTGTCTGAAGGTATTGCCGGATGAGGCTGGGCTGGAAGGAAAAACATATGGTATCATTAATGTATCGGTATCCAATCTTCGTGTAGAACCGGATTTTTCATCCGAAATGATGACGCAGGGATTGATGGGGATGCCTATCCGCGTGTTGCAACGCGATGGCTGGTATCGCATTCAGACACCGGATAATTACATTGCCTGGGTACACCGTGTAGGTATTCATCCGGTAACTAAAGAAGAATTTCATGCCTGGAATGCAGCAGAGAAAATTGTGGTGACTTCTCATTACGGCTTCGTGTATTCCGAACCTAATCAAACTTCCCAGACTGTTTCTGATGTGGTTGCAGGTAACCGCTTGAAGTGGGAGGGAAGCAAAGGAGCTTACTATAAGGTTGTTTATCCTGATGGACGGACGGGGTATATCTCAAAATCCATCTCTATGCCGGAAAGTAAATGGCGGGCTTCCTTGAAGCAAGACGCTGCCAGTATTATCCATACGGCACACACATTAATGGGCGTTCCATATCTTTGGGCGGGTACTTCTTCCAAAGGAATTGATTGTAGCGGTTTCATGCGTACTATTCTGTTCATACATGATATTATCATTCCGCGTGATGCTTCGCAACAAGCTTATGTGGGCGAGCATATTGATATTGCTCCTGATTTTGGTAACCTGCAACCGGGGGATTTGATTTTCTTCGGCCGTAAAGCTACGGCAGATCGTAAAGAGCGTGTGGTGCATGTGGGAATGTATATTGGGGATAAACGGTTCATTCATTCACAGGGAGATGTGCATGTCAGTAGTTTTGATCCTGCCGACGAACTCTTTGATGAATATAACCTCGGACGGCTGTTGTTTGCTACGCGTGTGTTACCTTATATAAATAAGGAAGAATCCCTGAATACAACGGCAACAAACCCTTATTATGAATAATCCGTAATTCTCCCATCATCATCTAATAATTTAAAAACGAATCATATGCAAAACAGAAGAGATTTCCTGAAAACAGCGGCTTTCGCTGCATTAGGTTCCAGTGTGGCTATTAACAATGTGTTTGCAGGGGAAAGCACCCCGTCTCTGTTCAATATCAATAAAAGTGGTGTGAATGCCAGGATGAAATTGCGTTTCTTCCCGTATGAGTTGAAGTTGCGTCATGTATTTACGGTGGCTACTTACTCACGCACCACAACTCCTGATGTGCAAGTGGAGATTGAATATGATGGAATTACCGGTTATGGAGAAGCATCCATGCCGCCCTATCTGCAGAAAGAGTTGGGTACAATGGAAAGTGTAATGGCTTTCCTGAAGAAAGTGCAGGATGTCATCGGGCAGTTCCCCGATCCTTTCCAGTTGGAAGATATTCTGGTTTATGTGGATAAACTTTCGCCGGGAGATGCTGCTGCTAAAGCTGCTGTAGATATCGCCTTACATGATCTTGTGGGAAAATTGCTGCAAGCCCCGTGGTATAAGATTTGGGGACTGGATAAGGACAAAGCCCCTTCTACTACCTTCACTATCGGTATTGATACACCCGAGGTGGTACGTGAGAAAACGAAGGAATGTGCGAATCAGTTCAATATCCTCAAAGTAAAACTGGGGCGTGAGAATGATAAGGAGATGATTGAAACCATTCGTTCTGTAACCAGTCTTCCTATTGCAGTAGATGCTAATCAGGGTTGGACGGATAAGCATTATGCCATCGACATGATACATTGGCTTCATGAAAAAGGAATTGTCATGATTGAACAACCAATGCCTAAGACCCAGTTGGATGACATTGCCTGGGTGACGCAGCAAAGTCCGTTGCCTATCTTTGCCGATGAATCTTTGCAACGACTGAGTGATGTGGCTGGTTTGAAGGATGCATTTCATGGTATCAATATTAAGTTGATGAAATGTACAGGTATGCGCGAGGGCTGGAAGATGGTGACATTGGCGCGTGCTTTGGGTATGAAAGTGATGGTGGGATGTATGACAGAAACATCGTGTGCATGTTCGGCCGCCGCTCAATTCTCTCCCGCAGTTGATTTTGCCGATCTGGATGGCAATCTGCTTATTGCTAACGACCGTTTCAAAGGAATGGAAGTGATAAAGGGTAAGATTACATTGCCCGATTTGCCGGGTATCGGAGTTGTGAAACTATAAAGTGGTATTGTTCCATCATCATCTATAAAAATAATCATTATGAAAAAAGTATTGTATACCGCCGCTCTATTCTTCTTGGCAACTGCTTGTACAACAAAACCCGAAAACAAGCCTTACACCTGGGAAGAAGACCTGCATCAACGTCTCCTTACCGATTTCTCTCGTACAGAAACTGAAGTGAAAGACTACATCCGCAAGTATATTCCTGATGTTACTGATGAGCAAATGCGTCAATGGGAAGCTTCCAAGGCTTTGGAATGTATGACACTGGATGGCGAGAAACGTTACTTCCGCAATGCCGGACCTAACTTATTCCGCGTGGACTCTGCCTGTTATAAGATAAAAGTTGCAAAAGACGGTGTTTCCTTTAGTGGAAGTGAAAAGGTGAATATGGAAAATCTGCCTGAAGTTATTGCAAGTGTGAAGAAGAATGGTAATCCTATCACCGCCCCCAAACGGATGCGTGTCACCTATACTATTACCGTAGATATCAATGCTGTTCCTGCCGGAGAGTTGATTCGTTGCTGGCTTCCTTATCCACGTACTGACCAGCCACGACAACAGGATGTGAGGTTTATTTCTGCCAGCGAACCGGAATATACATTTTCCTCGCAGGATTGCCTTCACAGCACTCTTTATATGGAAAAACGCGCTGTGCAGGATGAACCGACTGTATTCTCCGAAAGCTTTGAGTATACTGCCAATGCTGAATGGCATAATCTGAAGCCGGAAGATGTTCAGCCGTATGACACAACCTCCTCTATATATAAGGAATATACGGCCGAGCGTGAGAAGCACATCATCTTTTCACCGCGTATGCATCAGCTTGCTGCCAAATTGACAGAGGGTGAAACCAATCCCTTCTTAAAGGCTAAACGCATCTTTCGTTGGGTGAATGATAACTTCCCCTGGGCTTCTGCACGTGAATACTCTACAATAGAGAATATCCCCGAATATGTTCTGGATAACAATAAGGGCGATTGCGGTCAGGTTAGTCTGTTGTTCATTACACTTTGTCGTATCAGTGGCATTCCTGCGCATTTCCAAAGCGGTTTCATGATGTATCCCAAAGCATGGAATTTGCACGACTGGGCAGAGATTTATTTTGAAGGTATCGGTTGGGTGCCTGTAGATCAATCATTTGGTATTCCTACTTTCGCCCGTAATGCAGACGAAGAATATTTCTTCCTGGGGGGGATCGACTCCTGGCGTATGATTGTGAATAGTGACTACGGTATGCCTTTGATGCCCGAAAAGAAATATCCCCGCAGTGAAACCGTCGACTTCCAGCGTGGTGAAGTGGAATGGGAGGGAGGCAATCTTTACTTCCCGAAATGGGATTATCACATGGATATAGAATACCTTGATAATTAAGGATATATCTCCTCTATGAAAATAGATGGTCTGTTTGCCCCAAACGCATCATCTGTTTACCCTCAACAGACCATCTGTTTGCCCCTGACAGACCATCTATTTCAAACAGATAGATGGTCTGCCTTGTTTTAACGTCTATCTGCCTTATTTTCACGTCAGTAAACGTGCATAAATGTAAAATTGTCAGGTCTTGCCGTTAACCGCTGTTAAGCCCCAAAAGTTCACTGTTAAAAGAGAACAAAAAAGAGTGACAAGCGGAATAAGTGAACGATTTTTGTCGTTATTTTAACGTCGAAATGTTAAACGAGATTTGAATATTAACAATTAAAAGAATAGAAATTAAGTATGAAACAGACAACAAAAAACATTCTTGGGGTTGCAGCTATTGTACTTCTCAGTTCAGGAGTAGCAGGTTTAACCACCTATAAGATGCTGCAAAAAAATATGCCTGCTGATAGTACTGCTGCATTTAGTGATATGTTCCAGCAGAATCCGAACGTACGTTTGGCCTCTTATAATGCCGTTGATGCGCAACCTGTAGATTTGACGCAAGCAGCAGAAAATTCAGTTCACGCCGTGGTACATATTCGTTCTACTCAAGCTTCCAAAGTTCAGGAAGTAGAAGTTAGAGACCCGTTCTCTGATTTCTTCGGTGAATTTTTTGGTGGTCGGGGTGGTACACAAAGACGACAGGTTCAGACTCCTGAACGTACAGGTTTTGGTTCCGGTGTTATCATCTCTAAAGACGGATATATCGTAACGAATAATCACGTAATTGCCGGTGCGGATGAAATCAGTGTTACGCTGAATGACAACCGTCAGCTTAAAGGACGTATCATTGGTACGGATGAAGTCACGGACCTTGCCTTGATTAAAATAGAGGGAGATGATTTTCCTACTATTCCGGTAGGTGATTCCGATGCATTGAAAGTTGGTGAATGGGTGCTTGCTGTAGGTAATCCGTTTAATTTGACTTCTACAGTGACTGCAGGTATTGTTAGTGCTAAAGCACGCTCTTTAGGAATGGGGCAGCAGACTGGTACGGAAAGCATTGAGTCGTACATCCAGACTGATGCTGCTATTAATCAAGGTAATAGTGGGGGGGCTTTGGTAAATGCACGCGGTGAATTGATTGGTATCAATGCTGCTCTTTTCTCTCCGACGGGATCAAATACGGGTTATGGTTTTGCCATTCCTACCAGTATCATGAAGAAAGTTGTTGCTGACTTGAAACAATTCGGTACAGTTCAACGTGTAAAACTGGGTGTTGCTGTTACTCCGCTTGTAGAAGAACCGGGTGATACTCAACGTCCGGTAGATAAGAGTGGCAAGAAATTGAGTGAATTTAAAAAAGAGGCTCGTGAAAAATCAGGTGTTGTTGATGGCCTTTTAGTAGGAGAAATCGTAGAAGGTAGTTCTGCTGCAGGTGCCGATATCAAGGTTGATGACGTTCTTATCGGTATTGACGATAAACCTATTCATAAATTTGCCGATTTACAGGAAGCTTTGGCAAAACATCGTCCCGGTGATAAGGTTAAAGTGAAATTGATACGCGATAAGAAAGAAAAGACTGTTGAAGTGACGCTGAAGAATGAACAAGGTACTACAAAAGTAGTAAAAGATGCAGGAATGGATATTCTTGGTGCAGCTTTCCGTCCTATACCTGATGAATTGAAGAAACAACTGAATCTGGGTTATGGTCTTGAAGTAACAGGTGTTAACAGTGGCAAGATGGGAGCTGCCGGTATCCGTAAAGGCTTCATTATCTTAAAAGCCAATGGCGTACAGATGAAAACTGTAGAGGACTTGGAAAAGGTACTGAAGGAAGCTACGAAGTCTCCGGATCAGGTACTCTTTATTACAGGTATGTTCCCGTCAGGTAAACGTGCTAATTATGCGGTAGATTTGACTCAAGAATAAAAAGGTATGTTTTTTAGGTAAGAAGATTGTAATATTAGCTAACAAAGAAGAAAAAGGATGTCGACAACTAACTTGTCGGCATTCTTTTTGTTTATAATACTATAGTGAATAAGATAAAAAAGTTAGGGCAAGTTAGCTTATAACTAAATTAAATGTCGTAACTTTGCAACCCAAATCTGTTTTAGAAGAATGAGACAACTTAAGATTACAAAAAGTATCACTAACAGAGAGAGCGCTTCTCTTGACAAGTATTTGCAGGAAATCGGTCGCGAAGACCTCATAACTGTCGAAGAAGAGGTAGAGCTCGCTCAACGCATCCGTAAGGGTGACCGTATCGCACTGGAGAAGTTGACACGTGCCAATCTGCGTTTCGTTGTATCTGTGGCCAAGCAGTACCAGAACCAAGGTTTGAGTTTGCCCGACTTGATTAACGAGGGCAATTTAGGACTGATCAAGGCCGCCGAAAAGTTCGATGAAACACGTGGTTTCAAATTCATCAGTTATGCTGTATGGTGGATACGTCAGTCCATTTTGCAGGCTTTGGCAGAGCAGTCGCGTATTGTGCGTCTTCCGTTGAACCAGGTAGGATCGCTGAACAAGATCAGCAAAGCATTCTCCAAGTTCGAACAGGAAAATGAACGTCGCCCGTCTCCCGAAGAGCTGGCAGATGAACTGGAAATCCCTGTTGACAAAATCTCCGATACATTGAAGGTATCCGGACGCCATATTTCGGTGGACGCACCTTTCGTGGAAGGAGAAGACAACAGCTTGCTGGATGTGTTAGTAAACGACGACTCTCCTATGGCGGATCGCTCTTTGGTGAACGAGTCTCTTGCGAGGGAAATTGATAGAGCACTTTCTACGTTAACCGATAGGGAAAAAGAAATCATACAGATGTTTTTCGGTATCGGACAACAAGAAATGACATTGGAAGAAATCGGCGACAAATTCGGTTTGACCCGTGAACGTGTACGCCAGATTAAAGAAAAAGCAATTAGAAGATTAAGACAAAGTAATCGTAGTAAATTGCTCAAGTCTTATTTGGGATAATAAGAAATATCAATTTCCGACAAATAGAAAGAATTAAAAACCGATGGTCATATTATGATCATCGGTTTTTTTGTTTTTTTACCATAAAAGTGAAGATGAGCTGCGCTTCAGCATAAAAAAATGAATGAATTCATTTTATTTTGCTCTCGGTTTGCATTATCTTTGCCGCCAACATATAACAAAAAACAGATTATGAAATACGTTCGTATACTTTTTGCCGTAGCGTTGGTTTTTATGGTATGCTCGGCATTCTCATTCAAAAAAGGAAAAGAAGGCAAGGAAAAGGCTGTGTATGCATTCGGTGTTGCTGCCTCTTTCAATGACACGGTAGTGTATTTTACCGATATCCAGGTGTTGGATAGTATTAAGCTGGACAAAGGTGGTTTCCTGCCTAAACGTGATCTTTATACGTATCAGTTAAAGAATTACTTGGAATTTGATTTGAAATGCCCTGATTATACTTGCATGATTTATTTCTCTGAGAATAAAAAGAAGTTGGAGAAAGAGTCTGCAAAAGTAAAAGGTAAATATAAGAAGAATAAATCGATAGTGTTGATGCCTATCGACCCTGATGCATTCCGCTTCAAGAAGCCGGAAGAATAGTCGGCTTCACTTCCTTGCTGAAACAAGGAGCTATCCATTATTACTTGTAACCATGAGAACTAAACTTGATTTTCTTCTGTGGATTTGTTTTTCTGTATTGTTTGTGGCCTGTGAAGATCATCCACAGGAGCCGGATATCGTTGCTGTAACAAGCGTTGCATTGAATGAGAGCGCCCTTTCGTTAAAAGAGGGGAGGAATGTGACTTTGTCTGCTACCATTACTCCGGATGATGCTACCAATCAGAGTGTAACATGGAAATCAAGTGATCCGGATATTGCTACGGTTGATGCCAATGGTAAGATTAGAGCTCTAAAACCGGGAACAGCTACGATTACTGTCATTACTGAGGATGGTGGGAAAACTGCTACTTGTACGGTAACTGTTGAACCGGGCGATCCACTTAAGAGTAGTCGCACGGTGCTAGTATATGTTGCTGCAGATAACAGCCTTTCTGGATTTGCTTCGCTGGACTTTGAGGAAATGAAAGTAGGTATGGCAAAAGTGGAAGATGTTGATGTGAATTTCCTGGTTTATATAGATAAGGGTGGAACTCCTCAGCTGCTTGAACTGAAAAATGAAAATGGGACAATTGTAGAAAAGGTAGTAAAGACCTATTCTAGTCGTAATTCGGTAGGTGTATCTGAAACGCAGGAAGTCTTTGCAGCTGTTTTCTCAAATACTCAATATCAGGCTGATAGTTATGGATTGGTTTACTGGTCGCATGGTGACGGCTGGCTTCCTTATCCGTTAGGCGCCAACACCCGCTGGGTGGGGCAAGATATAGGTAACGGTGATAAGAGAATGAATATTTCTGAGTTTGTCGAGATATTGGAGGTTACTCCTCATTTTGATTTTATCCTGTTTGATGCTTGTTTTATGCAATCGGTAGAGGTCGCTTATGAATTGCGTGACTATACGGATTATTGCATTGGCTCTCCAACAGAGATACCAGGCCCCGGTGCTTCGTATGATGAATTAGTACCTGCTATGTTTTTTTCAGAAGATGCGGCAGTAGATATAGCCAAGGCTTATTATGAACCTTATGCAGTTAAATATGATGAGGGTAATGGAATTTCGAATACTAATTGGACTGGTGGTGCTTCTGTATGTGCTTTGAGAACCGAGCCATTAGTTGATCTGGCTGTCTTGACAAAGCAAATTTTATCTGGAACGATTGATAATGCATCACTTCGTAAATCAGTATTTGATTATGATAAACGTCGTGGCTCTGATGGATATCAGGATGGTCATGTAGGGTATTATGATCTGGTGGGCATGATGCGAATGATTACTGACGATAATGCTTATGAAGCATGGAAACAGATTTTTAATTCTGCTGTAGCATATTGGGTTACTACTCCTATGAACTTTTCTGGTTTTTCCCAGAGTATGTTCTCTATGGAAGGAGCTAACGGTGTATCTTGTTATATTCCTTCAACTTCTAATACTGCCACTGATAAGGCATACCGTTCTACTGAGTGGTATACATCTGCCGGTTTCGAAAAACTCGGTTGGTAATTCTCGATTTTTAGGGTTGTTATATGATCTTTCGAGGCATAAATATGCCTTGAAACAAATGTGTGTGTACTTTCCTGTTAACTTATATCTTGCATTTATGAACTTTCTTCTTCTCTGTATGTTCCATGCTTTATGATAGTAATTCTCTTGGTTATTGTACTGTTGTGCTGTGTTTTAACATTATTTTCCAGCGGAAACTATTTTATTTAAGAAAATATTATTTTCTTTGCACCATCAAAACTAAAATAAAGAAGTATGAAGTATATAATTATTGGAGGTGTTGCCGGGGGAGCTACAGCGGCGGCACGATTGAGAAGGGTAGATGAAAAGTCTGATATCCTTTTATTAGAGAAGGGAAAGTATATATCGTATGCAAATTGCGGTCTACCTTATTATATTGGTGGCGTGATTGACGAACGTGAGAAGTTACTGGTGCAGACGCCGGCTTCTTTCGGTCAGCGCTTCAGAGTGGATGTGCGTGTAGAGAATGAAGTGATTGCCATTCATCCGCAGAATAAAACCATTACGGTTCGTACGGTTGACGGAGGCGAATATGAAGAAACTTATGATAAGCTTTTGTTGTCACCGGGAGCTACTCCGGTCAGGCCACCGTTGGAAGGCATTGATTCAGAGGGAATCTTTACCCTTCGTAATGTTGAAGATACCGACCGTATTAAATCTTATCTCACAGAACATGCTGTAAAACGTGCAGTCGTAGTTGGTGCAGGGTTTATCGGCTTGGAAATGGCGGAAAATCTGCATCATGCAGGAGTCTCTGTATCTGTAGTGGAAATGGGCAATCAGGTAATGGCACCTATCGACTTCTCTATGGCTGCTCCTGTTCATCAACATCTGGTTCAGAAGGGTGTTTCACTTTATTTGGAAGAAGGAGTAACCCATTTTCAGCGCACAGAACAAGGTATTACAGTTTTCTTGAAAAGTGGGAAGACAATTCCGGCAGATATGGTGTTGCTTTCTATCGGTGTACGTCCGGCAACTGCTTTGGCCAAAGATGCCGGATTAAAAATAGGAGAAGCCGGAGGTATCTGGGTGAATGAGTATCTGGAAACTTCTGAGAAAGATATCTATGCCGTAGGGGATGCAATTGAATATCCGCATCCGCTGACCGGAAAACCATGGCTTAATTATCTGGCTAATCCGGCCAATCGTCAGGGACGTATCGTGGCTGATAATATGGTATTTGGCAATAAAGTTTCTTATGAAGGTGCTATTGGTACTTCTATTGCCAAGGTCTTTGATATGACTGTTGCCTCCACAGGGCTTGCTGCTAAGCGCTTGAAGCAATGGGAGATGGAATATCAGAGTTCTGTAACCCATTCTGCTTCTCATGCAGGCTATTATCCGGATGCATTGCCACTGACTTTAAAATTAACTTTCCATCCTGTTACGGGAAAATTATATGGTGCACAGTGCATTGGTTATGAAGGAGTGGACAAACGTATCGATCAGATTGCCGGACTTATTAAGCGGGGCGGGACGGTTTACGATCTGATGAAAACAGAGCACACTTATGCACCTCCGTTCTCTTCGGCTAAAGATCCTATTGCTATTGCAGGATATGTGGCTTCTAATATAATAAGCGGTGCAATGCCCATTATTACCTGGCGTGAACTGGTACAGCAGAAGAATGAAGTCATGTTGATAGATACCCGTACTCCCGAGGAATTTTCTTTCGGTTCTATTCCGGGAGCAATTAATATTCCCTTGGATGATTTAAGAGATCGTATGTCGGAAGTTCCTACAAGCAAGCCGGTTGTCTTGTTTTGTGCGGTAGGGTTGCGTGGATATCTGGCACAACGTATCCTGATGGGGAATGGGTATCGGAATGTGCGTAACCTCTCAGGAGGATATAAGCTCTATTCTGCTGCAGTAACACCTGTACCTGTACCCGATAAAGTTATCACACCTCAAGTTAATTCAATAGAATCTACGGTGAGTTCTTCTAAAGGGCCATTGAAAATTAATGCCTGTGGCCTGCAATGTCCGGGGCCTATCATGCAAGTTAAGAAGGCAATGGATACTCTTGCTCCGGGAGAACAAGTGGAGATTGTGGCAACTGATGCCGGATTTGCACGTGATGCTTCAGCATGGTGTGATACGACGGGAAACCGTCTGATAGGAAGTCATGAAGAAAAAGGCCGTTATATGGTCACTATAGAGAAAGGTGATCCGGCTGCTGTTTGTCCATCGTCTGCCGGAGCAATAGCGGGTAGGGGAAAAACTTTGATCCTTTTCAGTGATGATTTAGACAAAGCTTTGGCTACCTTTGTACTGGCAAATGGTGCTGCGGCAACAGGACAGAAGGTTACGGTCTTTTTCACTTTCTGGGGATTGAATGTTCTGAAGAAAGTGCAGAAACCGAAAGTTAAGAAAGATATTTTTGGTAAGATGTTTGGCATGATGCTTCCTTCCAGTTCTTTGAAATTGAAGTTATCCAAAATGAATATGTTTGGCATGGGTAGCCGGATGATGCGCTTCCTTATGAAACAGAAAGGGGTGGACTCTTTGGAATCACTCCGTTCTCAGGCTCTCGCACAGGGCGTAGAATTTATAGCCTGCCAAATGTCAATGGATATGATGGGAATCAGTCGTGAAGAACTGTTGGATGAGGTAACTATCGGTGGTGTTGCTACTTACATGGAGCGGGCAGATAAAGCCAATGTCAACCTTTTTATCTAGTAATTTGTTATTTAACAAATAAAAAAGAGAATATATGGAGGATTTATGTAAAATTCGTGATGTTTATCGGGCGATAGCCGAGTTTGAAACCCAGTTTATCCAGCAATACAACCTCTCGTTGAATGAGGGGATGTTGCTCTGTGCACTTCTGGATAATCCCCGGCTCACCTCCGGAGAAATAGCAGAGGCATTAGGACTTACTCATTCTAATACTTCCAAGCTAATACGCTCTGTGGAGGAGAAGAAGTTGATTGCCCGCATTATCGGTAAAGTCGATAAACGCCAAATGTATTTCTCACTGACTGCGGAAGGAAAAGAGCAGATTCATACGATTAAGAATTCCAATCATAAAATGCCTGCATTATTACAGCAAGTAGTAGATATGCTGGAAAAATAGAAAAAGGGTTAACTTCCTGTTGACAAACTCTTAACTTCTTGTCAACGGGAAGTCAACTTTTTGCATTTCATGGAAAAGCTTTTACTCGGAACTGCTTTTTCTTTATCGCAATATTTTGTATTCTCATTGTTACGCTTTAACTTTGCGTCCGTTGGATGAACGATTAAGTCTGCATTATTGTGGCTAATTTATTAGTTCATACATAGTAAAAGTCTAAATGCTATATAAAAAATCCTATTGTGAATACAAGCTCCGCCGATCTGAATTGGTATCCCCTGCGCATTACTTATAGCCGCGAGTTGGCCTTAAAAAAATATCTGGACAGCAAGCAAATCGAAAATTTTATTCCAATGCGTTATGAGTATATTGTGAGGAATGAACGTAAAATCCGCAAGCTTGTTCCTGCTATTCATAATCTGGTCTTTGTCCACTCCACCCGAAAGCAACTTGAAGAGATAAAAGAGGCCAAAGGAGCTATTCTTCCAATTCGGTACATCATGGATTGCGAAACTCAACAACCTATTACGATTCCGGATGTACAAATGCGGAGTTTCATAGCTGTTGCGGGTAATTGCGATCAGCAGGTTGTCTACTTAGATCCCACTACCATTAATCTGAAGAGAGGACAGCGTGTTCGTATTACCGGTGGCGTTTTTGAAGGTGTGGAAGGTGAATTTGTTCGTATAAAAGATGATCGTCGTGTAGTTGTTGTTATTCAGGGTCTTATGGCTGTGGCTACAGCTTTTATCCATCCTTCTTTAATTGAACAGATATAGGAGATCTTTGTATAGGCTTTACGCTTAAGTTTCGCTTCTATTTTCGTCGTACGGGGATATTTCTATCTTCATCTTCAAAATCATTAAAATTTTTCGTGGATTTTGCTTAAGATTGCTTTAATTTGCAGCTAATATATTAAGCATTATAGCAATCGGATATGCAAAAATTATTATCCTTGCCGCCTAATCTTGTGTCGGCATTCTATGAACTGGAAAATGTAGACCGTACGGAATGGTTTTGTACCTCTGATCCTGTAGGAATGAAACTGGGATCGGGTGGGGGAACAACCTGGCTCTTGCGCGAATGGTATAGAAACCAACAAACAGAACACTCAACAGAGAAACGTATCCTGTTGCATGCCGGTGGACAAAGCCGCCGTCTGCCGGGATATGCTCCCTCCGGAAAGATATTAACCCCGATACCGGTATTTCGCTGGGCACGCGGGCAGAAGCTGGGACAAAACTTATTATCCTTGCAAGTTCCACTTTATGAGAAAATCATGGAACGGGCACCGGAAAAGTTGCGTACACTGATTGCGAGTGGTGATGTCTATATTCGTGCCGAGAAACCTTTGCAGGATATACCGGATGCAGATGTGGTATGTTATGGACTCTGGGTCGATCCGGTATTAGCAACACATCATGGGGTGTTTGTTTCTGACCGCAAACAGCCGGAAGCATTGGATTTTATGTTGCAGAAGCCTTCATTGCAAGAGTTGGAAAATCTTTCCAAGACTCATCTCTTTCTGATGGATATAGGTATCTGGTTGCTGAGCGATCGGGCGGTGGAATTATTGATGAAACGTTCACAGAAAGATGCTTCATATTCTGATTTGAAATACTATGATTTATATTCAGACTTCGGCTTGTCTTTGGGTAACCACCCGCGCATTATTGATGATGAGTTGAATAAGCTGTCTGTGGCTATTTTGCCCTTACCGGGTGGTGAATTCTACCACTATGGAACGAGCCGTGAATTGCTTTCCTCAACTGTTACTTTACAGAATAAAGTGTACGATCAACGTCAGATTATGCATCGGAAAGTAAAACCAAATCCTGCAATCTTTGTGCAGAATGCAGAAATAGGGGTAATTCTTTCTTCTAATAATGATAACCTTTGGATTGAAAATAGCTTTGTTGGTGCATCGTGGAAGATTGGTTCCCGGCAAATTATTACAGGCGTACCGAGAAATGACTGGACGTTGGTACTGCCGGATGGAGTGTGTGTAGACATTGTGCCTCTTGCGGAGAAGCATTGGGCGGTTCGTCCGTATGGCTTTGATGATGTATCTAAAGGAGATATCCGGGATGAAAAGACTTTGTTCCTGGGAATGCCCTTTATTGATTGGTTGGCAAAACGTGGATTGACTCCGGATGATGTAACCGGAAGGAAAGACGACTTACAGGCTGCAGGAATCTTTCCAGCAGTAGAAGATATAGAACAGATGGGCAAAGTACTTCGTTGGATGACTTCGGAACCGGAATTGGCAGAAGGCAAGGAAATCTGGTTGAAGAGTCAACGTCTTTCTGCCGATGAAATCTCAGCGAAAGCTGATTTACGTCAATTATATGTCCAGCGCGAGAGTTTCAGGAAAGGCAATTGGGAATTGCTGGCACGTAATTATGAAAAGAGTGTATTCTATCAATTGGATTTGGCTGATGTTGCCGGGAATTTCCACAATTTGGAGATAGATAAACCGGATGTGTTACCGGCCGATGCACCTCAGATGCAGCGTATCCATAACCGGATGCTTCGGGCGCAGATAGACAAACTGAACGGAAAAGACTTTCAGAATGATGAAAAAGAGGCTTTCGGACTATTGCGCGAAGGGTTACTTCTTGATTTGTATGAAAAGAAAAGCAGCCCGCATCTGAATGTATATAGCGATCAGATTGTTTGGGGACGTAGTCCTGTGCGTATTGATGTTGCAGGTGGCTGGACAGATACTCCGCCATATTCTCTTTTTGCGGGTGGAAATGTTGTGAATCTGGCCATTGAATTGAATGGTCAACCTCCTTTGCAAGTTTATGTGAAGCCTTGTAAAGAGTATCGCATTGATTTGCGCTCTATTGATATGGGAGCAATGGAAGTTGTGAATACTTTCGGGGAATTGCAGGATTACTGCAAGATTGGTTCTCCTTTCTCTATTCCGAAAGCAGCATTGACGTTGGCCGGTTTTGGCCCGGTGTTTTCAGAAGTGGTTTATCCTTCGTTAGAGAAACAGTTGCAGGCATTCGGCACAGGTATAGAGATTACTTTATTGTCCGCTATTCCGGCTGGCTCGGGTTTGGGAACCAGTTCTATATTGGCCTCTACGGTTTTAGGTTCTTTGAGCGATTTCTGTGGCTTGATGTGGGATAAGAATGAAATATGCCGTCGTACACTTGCTTTGGAACAGTTGTTGACAACAGGTGGTGGCTGGCAAGATCAGTATGGCGGAGTATTGCAAGGCATCAAACTGTTACAAACAGAAACAGGGTTTGTACAGAATCCGTTGATACACTGGTTGCCCGAACATCTCTTTACCCATCCTGAATATCGTGACTGCCACCTATTATATTATACGGGAATTACACGTACTGCTAAAGGCATTCTGGCAGAGATTGTGCGTTCCATGTTCCTTAATTCATCTACCCATTTAGCTATATTGGAAGATATGAAGGCGCATGCATTGGATATGGCAGAAGCTATTCAAAGGAACGACTTTGAGACCTATGGTGCATTGATCGGTAAAACGTGGATGCAGAATAAAGCTCTGGATTGTGGTACTAATCCCCCGGCGGTAGAAGAAATTATCAGTAAGATTAAGGATTATACACTGGGGTATAAACTGCCCGGTGCAGGTGGGGGAGGTTATTTGTATATGGTGGCGAAAGATCCGCAGGCTGCATTGCGCATCCGGGAGATACTGACGCAGAATGTTCCGAACCCTCGCGCACGATTTGTAGAAATGGCGCTGTCAGGGACGGGATTTCAAATTTCAAGGTCTTGAGAATATGTTTGCCTACCACCTCCCCTTCGGGTACTCTTCCCGGGAGGAGGAGAATTGGGGTTAGTTATTCGTGATGATAAGGGCCACCATTAAGTATAGTCATGGCTCGATATAACTGCTCTACAAAAATCAACCGCACCATCTGATGCGAGAAAGTCATTTTAGAAAGGGACATTTTCTCATGTGCCGCCTGATATACTTTGGGTGAGAAACCATACGGTCCACCGATAACAAATACAAGCCGTTTATTTACGGTGTTCATCTTGTGCTTCATATAGTCTGCGAACTCTATGGAGCGCATTTCTTTTCCCCCTTCGTCCAGCAATACAATCACGTCGCCCGGCTGGAATGCCTTGCATATCAATTCCCCTTCTTTTTCTTTCTGCACTTCCATTGAAAGATTTTTCGTATTCTTCAATTCCGGGATAACTTCCATTTCGAAGGATAAGTAGCGTTTGGTACGCTGTACATAGTCATTAATGGCAGTTATAAAGTGCTGTTCTACAGTTCTTCCTACGACGAGTAATGTTGTTTTCATGCTGCTTACATTCTGATTTGTGCACAAAATTAGCGCTTTTTTATTGTATTTTACAATAAATGCTTACCTTTGCGTATCATTAATACTTGTGATTATGAAAAAACGAGCAGTTTTATTGTTGACCTGCCTCTTCTTATGGGTGTCCTCGATCTTTGCTCAGGACGTGCCTGTGGGGGTGGTTGTGGCCTTCAAGAAGGGAAACTCTCAGGAACTAAACAGGTATCTGGGTGATAAGGTGGATCTGATTATCCATAATCGCACGATCAATGCAGACAGGCAAACGGCAGAAGGAACTATGGCTAATTTTTTTGCCGAGAACAAAGTCAGCAGCTTCAATGTGAACCACGAAGGAAAACGAGATGAATCAAGTTTCATCATCGGTACTTTGGGAACCGCAAATGGAAACTTTCGAGTGAATTGTTTCTTCAGAAAAGTACAGAACAAATATGTTATACATCAAATAAGAATAGATAAAACGAATGAATAAGGAAGAAGAACTGATTGACAGGCTGATAGATCTCGCCTTTGCAGAAGATATAGGTGACGGAGATCATACCACCCTTTCGTGTATTCCCGCTACGGCGATGGGTAAATCCAAACTTTTGATTAAAGAGCCGGGCATTCTGGCTGGTATCGAAGTTGCCAAAGAAGTGTTCCGTCGTTTCGACCCTACTATGAAGGTAGAAGTCTTCATCAATGATGGAGCTGAGGTGAAGCCGGGCGATATAGCAATGGTAGTGGAAGGCAAGGTGCAGTCTCTGTTGCAGACAGAACGTCTGATGCTGAACATTATGCAACGCATGAGTGGCATTGCTACCATGACGCATAAATATGCTGAGAAACTAAAAGGTACGAATACGCGTGTGCTCGATACCCGTAAGACTACTCCCGGTATGCGTATCCTTGAGAAGATGGCTGTAAAGATTGGCGGTGGTGTAAATCATCGTATCGGACTGTTCGACATGATTTTGCTGAAAGACAATCATGTGGATTTTGCCGGAGGCATCGACAAGGCTATCAATCGTGCTAAAGAATATTGCAAGGAAAAAGGTAAAGACCTCAAGATAGAGATTGAAGTACGTAACTTCGATGAATTGCAACAAGTGCTTGATCTTGGTGGCATAGACCGTATCATGTTTGATAACTTCACACCTGAAATGACAAAGAAGGCTGTGGATATGGTGGGTGGTCGTTATGAAACCGAGTCTTCGGGTGGTATCACTTTCGATACACTGCGTGACTATGCCGAATGTGGTGTAGACTTTATCTCTGTAGGTGCTCTGACACATTCTGTAAAAGGACTGGATATGAGTTTTAAGGCATGTTGACAAGGGCGGAAGGCCGTATTTAGAAAATAGCAGGAAGCCTCTCATAAGTTTCAATCTTTATGGGAGGCTTTTTACTTCTGGTACATTTAAGAAGTATGGGAAAGATAGATTGGAAGAAGGTAAAAACGACTATCAGAAATTGGAAGCCTGGCGAGTATATACGGCAAACTTCTATTGTGGTGATTGGTGTGCTGATAACCTTTGTTGGCAGTGAACTGGTTACCCGTTGTTCTGAGCAGAAAGATATTAAATCTACTATGCTGCTGATTAGGGATGAACTGAAAAGCAATCGGGATCAGTTTGAAGATGTTATGTCGGAATTTAATAAGGATAAACGTATTTCTACTCTCCTTATGGAACATGATATGAAGTTCCGGATGATACCCGAAGACTCGTTAAGGCAATTTGGGTTTGTTTTGGGGCATTTCCGTGTTTTCTCTTGTCGCCGGAATGCGATGGATTTGCTTAAAAATTCGATGTTGATGCAGAAGATATCAGATAAGGAATTTCTGTTGTCGTTAATTGAAGCGTATGAGACGTTGGAAAGTTTTAGAACCCTCATAACCCAATATTATGACATGAAGGAGCAGACTGTTAACCCTTTCCATCTGTCACTTACCGACGAGCAGTTTAACTCGTTGTTGGAGGGCGGTTATGAAATGTGGGAGATATATCTTTCGGATAAAACGGTACGCAATTTCATGAGAACACCTATGGAGTATTTCCATTCCAGATATGAAAAAGGTGTGGAGCAAAAGATTGATGAAATGATTCAGGCCATTGAACAGAAATATGGTTCAAGATAAATACTTATGGGAAAAATAGATAAAATAAAGTCTGCGATTAAAGACTGGAGGCTGGGAGATTATTTCCGTCAGTTCAGCATCGTGGCGGCAGGTATCATTGTAACTTTTTGGGGAAGCGATAAACTTACCGAGCATACTCGCCAGAAGGAAGTACGGGCAGTGATGCAGTTGGTAGCGGAAGAATTGGAACACAATAGAGAAGAATTGCATGATATAAGGCGTTTGCTGAATATAGATATACACATGAGTTCTTTGTTGCTTGAGCGTAAAATGGATATATCTGAAATACCTATGGATACTTTATGGAAGTATGATAAACTCTTCAACAATATAGCCGAGTTCTTTTATAGAACGGATGCATTGGATGTATTGAAAGGTTCCTCGCTGATGCAATACATTCCTGACAAACGTCTGCTGCAAGATGTGTTACAAGCTTATTTTGAATTGGAAAGAAGAAGGAAAGATGTCAGTGATTACTATGCAGCGAAGACTAATGTAATTATGGGTACTGCTATGTCTCAGAAGACAGAAGATGTTTTGAGAAGCGACAGGAATTATCGGGATGAAGTCTTATTTCTTTTGGGACATAACAACTTTAACAATTTTGTCATAATGGTTCCCGGCTTTTTGAATTGGGACGACTTTGATAAATTGGATGAATTGCTCGACAGGCAAATCCAAACCTTGAAGGCAAAGTATAAATAATCTCCGTATCTTTAACTTCTTTTTAGATATTACATTGCAGCATTCTACGGAAAGCTGCGTCTAACTAACAAACGACGCGAAGAGGCGTCCGTAAAAAAGAGCACTGACATTGGAAAATGAAATAGAACTGATAGAGGGCTGCCGGGCAGGAAAGAATTCCGCGCGTAAGGAGCTGTATACCCTTTATTCCAGGCAGATGCTTGCGGTATGCTACCGCTATACGGGCGACGAAGATGCCGCGCATGACGTACTGCACGATGGGTTCATCAAGATCTTTACCCATTTCACTTTCCGGGGCGAATGTGCGCTGGCAACGTGGGTAACAAGAGTAATGGTGACACAAGCAATAGATTATCTGCGAAAGCAGAAGCGTATCACCCAACTGGTGGTGAACGAAGAACAATTGCCCGACATACCCGACGAAGCAAGTATAGCCGATAGCGGTAGCCGCCTCTCCGAACAGCAGTTGATGGCATTTGTGGCAGAATTACCCGATGGATGCCGAACCGTTTTCAACTTGTATGTGTTTGAAGAGAAATCACACAAGGAGATAGCGGAAATGCTTGGGATTAAGGTACATTCATCCACCTCGCAACTGCATCGCGCCAAGAATTTGTTAGCAAAAAGAATTAAAGAATATACAGAGTATGAAAGGAAATGATGAAATAACCGGTTTGTTCCGCAGTCGCCTCTCTGGTGCAGAGATGACGGTGCGGGATGGCTTTTGGGAGGAGCTGAAAGGCGACCTGTCAAGAGTTGAAACCGATGCAACTAATACTTCTGCAGCTGTTGCTTTCGGACAGGCGGGGAACTTGTCTGGACAGAAACAGAAACGTTCTGTCCTTACTCCACGCTTCTACCGGGTGGCTGCGGCTGCTTCTGTAGTATTAGTGCTTGGAGCTGCTTCCGCTGCATTCTGGTACTTCTCTCCGAAAGATGAGATTCAGGAAGCATTCACCAAGGTGGCTACGCTGACGCCGGAAGGTAACTTGAATGGAGATGTGGTGCAGGAAAAATTCCCCTCTATTCATGAGACTAAACCTGCAGCGCAAAATCCTGGTCATAAGAATCCTGTACCAGTATCATCCGGAGGCATACTTGCTGCGAATGGTGATGATGAAGAGACTGTATCAGTCACTGTCTCCATTACAATTTCCCAACGCGTATATGGCAATCACCACCAAGGTAACGGAATGTATGGTCAAACAGCTTCATCAAGGAATGAAAATAATCATCGTGCCACGGCTACTGATCCCGCAGCTACAAATACAGAGTTTGGTTCAGATTCCGATAAGACGCTCCCCATTACCAATGCGGGTGGTTCCGCTAAAAAATGGGCTTTCAAAGCAGGTATAGGTACAGCGTTGCCAAAGGGAGATTTCGGGATGCCGTTCACCGCAGGAGTTTCTGCTGAACGTCGTTTGAACAAACATTTTTCTCTGGAGGCAGGTTTGCAATACAACCGTCTTGACGGAGACCATGCGATACACACACTGGCTGTTCCGGTAAAACTGAATGCGGTGCTGGTAAGTAATTCTAAAGTAGACTTTTACGCTACATTGGGTGGTGCTGCGGAGAAATGCATAGCCGGAGCCGGGGACAATGGTTTTGGAGCAGAGCCCATACAACTTTCCGTTGCGGCAGGTCTGGGAGTCCGTTATAAGTTGAACGACCGGATTGCTCTGTTTGCAGAGCCTACGGTATCTCATCATTTTGATACGGATTCGCAAACAAAAACGCTGCGAACGGAACGTCCAACGAACCTTAATCTACTTTGCGGTGTTCGTATGACATATTAACCTTAATACAATGCAACAATGAAAGCAATTTCTAATATACGTGCCGTAATGGCCATTTTGATATTCTTCTTTTCTCTTTCTTTTGTGTCATGTACGGAAGAGACGTTGGACTACAATAATCCTGACGTGGATTTATTCGTCAAGCAACTGAAGGCCGGAAAATATTCTGTCGAAAGTCCGGAAGGGCTGAACACTATTCCTCGGTTTACTGTTGATGACATAGGGGACTTGTTGAAGTATGCCGAAGATTTAACGGTAATCCCTTCTTTCCCGTTGGCTCCGGTTTCTTATTCCGCAGGTGGCAAGCTTCGTTTAGGTGAGTGCATTTTGTGGACAGTAGAAACAATCCGTCTGGGGCAGAATGCTTCGATGGGGTGCAAAATGGTACATGTGGATGCAGAGAATTACGAAGGCATTTACTTCTTATCGGATGATGAAGTTCTGGATGCTTCCGCCCGTTATCGCCGCTGGTGGGAAAACCGCAAATACCCCCGTACGATGTGGACCATAGACCCTTGTTATGATGAACCGCTTTGTGGAAGCGGATATATGTGGTGGTAAGAAAATAAATTAAATGAGAAAATATTGCACTATAATCGGACTGCTTTTAGTAGTAGTCCTTCCCGTTTGCGCTCAGAACTGGACACCTCAGGACTCTCTGCGATTGCGCCGTCTACTGGATGGAGAAGGAGAGATTAAGCTGAATCCGGAAGTTCTGAAAGAGATGGGAGTACAGGAACCTCTGGGCAAACAGCAGATATCAATGGAGAAACAATGGCTGGATTTCAACACAACACTTCCCGAAATACCAAATACACCGAAGAAGAAAGTTGTTCTTACTTTGCGTCCATATACAGCAAATACGAAGTATAACTGGGATCCGGTGTATCAGAAGAAAATTAAAATAGATAAGGACACGTGGCGAGGGGATCCTCTCTATGAACTTAAAAGACTTCGCATTTATTCCGATTGGGCAAAAACTCCTTTAGATAAAGGTCTCCGGAAAAGTATGGATGAAATAGAGGCAACCGGAATGCGCTACCGAATGACAGAACGGGCTAATAATATGGCTGTAGGTAGCTGGCAGGGCGCCAGTGGCGGTTTGGGATTCGTCGGTGATTTTATGACGCCTTTTACAAAAGAATTCTGGAACGTCAAGGGGCGTAAGCGCCGTGCCCGTACGCTGGAAGTGTTACGTGCATATGGGGACTCGGTAACGGTGCGGGGTAAAGAAGCTGTCAAGACGATTAAGAATTAGGGATTTGTATAATTTGAACATCCGGTGATATGTATGTTGTAAATTTGTATTTCCGGGTGTGTTTTTTATTACAATTCGTCTTTTCTTCCGAACCTTTCATCCTTTTTTCTTGTTTCTCCTTAATAATCCCTAAACGGAAAAACTATGAACAGAATTACTTCCCTTTTCGGAATCCGATATCCAATAATACAAGGTGGTATGGTTTGGTGCAGTGGCTGGCGCTTGGCGTCGGCAGTAAGTAATGTGGGTGGATTGGGCTTGCTTGGTGCAGGTTCCATGCATCCTGAAACGTTACGTGAGCATATCCGTAAGTGCCATGCTGCTACGCATAATCCTTTTGGAGTCAATATTCCATTGATGTATCCGCAGATTGAAGAAATCATGCAGATAGTGGTAGAAGAGGGAGTCAACATAGTTTTCACCTCCGCCGGAAGCCCTGCCAAATGGACGGGATGGCTGAAAGAGCGAGGAGTGACAGTGGTGCATGTGGTCAGTTCTTCCCGCTTTGCGATGAAAGCCGAAGAGGCGGGTGTGGATGCTGTTGTTGCCGAAGGCTTCGAAGCCGGCGGGCATAACGGAAGGGAAGAGACTACCACTTTGTGCCTGATACCTGCCGTACGTGCCGCTACTACTTTACCATTGATTGCTGCCGGAGGAATTGCTACAGGTGAGGCTATGCTTGCTGCCCGTGTGCTGGGAGCAGAAGGAGTACAAATAGGTACACGCTTTGCATTGACTCAGGAAAGTTCTGCTCATGAATACTTTAAGGAATATTGTCTGCGTTTACAGGAAGGGGATACCCGCTTGTTGTTGAAGAAGCTTGCTCCGGTGCGTTTAGTGCGGAATAATTTCCGTGATGCTGTAGAGGCGGCCGAAGCAGTGGGGGCTACACAAGATGAACTTCGTATTCTTCTGGCTCATGGACGTGCCAAGAAAGGGATTTTCTATGGAGACCTGGAAGAAGGAGAACTAGAGATTGGTCAGGCCTCTGCACTACTTTACGGTAAGCAGATAGAGACGGTTGCTGAAGTGATGCAGGAACTGACGGAAGGATATAAAAGAGCGTGGGATGCGCTAAAGGAATAAGAATTTAGCTTCATGAGACGACGAAATTCGTCCCATGAGATGAAAAAATCTGTTCTACGAGATAAAAAGAAGTATCTCGTGAGGCGAAAAGATTCATCTCATGGGACGAATTTTGTTGTATAGGAGAGGTCGGTATAGCGATAAATTAATAGATACGCGTCCGCCTATTCCGCCTCGTCCGCGTATCCATTCCCCGTCCAAAATAAAAAATGGGGCTGTACGTCAATCTGTACAGTCCCATTTTTATGTTTTCCGATTGCGGCCCTATGATTTAGGTGTACCGGAATTATTTGTTGTACTAGTTGTATTTACGGTAGGATTTGCAGTTGGTGTTGCCGTAGCTGTGCTTGTTGTGCCTGCTGCTGTTGCAGTGGCTGTTGCTGCGTTTGCTGCAACTTTTGGCTGTTCTTCCCAATGGAAAGGCTCGAAGTTAGTATTCGGATCAACCCAAGTCGGTTTCTTGCAAGCGTAAATGATGAACGGAGCTGCCACTACAACAATGGCACCGATAATCAATACAGAGAACCAAACTGTATTGCTACCTGTTGAAATCTGACTGGGCGGGATAAAGCTCAGAATGAATGCCAACAGAGAACCACAGAAACCGAGTCCGCCGATGAACCACATCAATCCATTACCACCCTTACCGATACGGAACGGACGGTTCAACTTCTTCATCTTGTAACGCAATACGATAGCTCCTGTAAACATCAGCATATACATGATAAGGTAAAGAACTACTGTCAACTGTGACAAGATCTGATAGAAACTCTGTACGGAAGGCATTACTACGAACAAAAGGCTCAATACTGTTACAGCACCACCTTGTACGAACAGGATGTTCTTCTGTACACCCAGTTTGTTTGTCTTCTGGAAGAACGGGGGCATGTAACCTGCCTTACCTACGGCAAAAATACCTTTGGACGGACCGGCAACCCAAGTCAATACACCTGCCAGCACACCGAATGCCAGTGCAATAGCGATGATCGGTGATAACCAGGAAGCATGGATGTACTTGAAGTAATTGTCGAAACCAACCAGCAAGCTTTGTGTCAGACTGATGTCTTTGGCCGGAATGATAACACCCAGTGCGAAAGTACCCAGTACGAAAATGATAACTGTGATAGCTGCACCGATAAATACTGCTTTCGGATAATTCTTGGAGGGGTTTTCTATATCCTTAACGTGGATACCGCCCATTTCCATACCGGCATAAAAGAGAAAGATACTTGCGGCGAGTACGACGTTGTCGAAGTTCGTCAGATCGGGGAAGAAGCTGCTGTGGAAGTCCAGATTGGAGTGTCCCCCTGTAGCCAGATAGATGATACCCAGGATAATCAGCAAGGCTGCCGGGATAATGGTACCAACCATACCGCCGACTTTGGCTACCTTACCTACCCATCCCATACCTTTCAATGAGATGAAAGTGGCGAGCCAGTAGATGATGAGCACTACGGCGAGTGTGTAATACTTGTTGCTTGCCAACGACATATCATGTGCGTCGTTCATTCCGATGAAGGCGATGGATACAGCACCGAATGTCAATACGGTAGGGTACCAGATGGTACTCTCAATCCATTGCACCCAGATGGCAAGGAAACCGAGCCGCTTACCGTAGGCTTCTCCTACCCAGCGGAACACACCACCTTGTTTGTCCTGGAACATCGCAGCCAATTCCGCAGCGACAAGTGACGTCGGTATAAGGAATACGATAGCTGCAAATAAATAGTAAAAGGCCGAACTCATTCCGTACACGGCCTCGGCAGGTAGTCCACGTAGGGATACTACTGCCGTTACATTCATGATTGCGAGGGTGAACACACCCAGCTTCACTGTTTGTTTAATATTTGCCATAAGTTAAGGTTTTAGGTGAAAAATATGTTTTAAAATCAGTCTCTATAACAACGACCCGGTAGAGTTGTTTTCAGGGATAAAGTGAAAGTTGGTAAATTAACACTTAAACAAATGCCTTGTGCAAGACGTTTTAGGGCAATCAGGCAGAAATCAGTAATATATTAAATCAGAATAAATAATAGGTATTATTATGAAAATGGCTCTTTCAGAATTTGCATTACGAGAGAAGGGAATTTATGGTGTCTTACACATTGTGATTCTGTTACTTTCGTTGTTTTTAGTGGTTAGTATTTCAGTAGATACATTCAAGGGTATTCCTTTCTATACCCAGACAGTATTTATGAAGGTTCAGTTTGCCGTGTGCATCCTGTTTTTGCTGGACTTTATTTTGGAGTGGTTTTTAGCAAAGCATAAAGGACGTTATTTTGCTACTCACTTCGTTTTTCTTCTGGTAGCCATCCCTTACCAGAGCATTATTTCCTGGGCCGGATGGACGTTTTCCGAGGAAATCACTTATTTATTGCGTTTTATTCCTTTAGTGCGCGGTGGCTATGCGTTGGCCATTGTGGTAGGCTGGTTGACGTATAATAAGGCATCCGGTCTGTTTGTTACTTACCTGACGACTTTGCTTGCTACGGTTTATTTCTCCAGTCTGGCTTTTTATGTTATGGAGCATGGGGTAAATACATTAGTTACAGGCTATGGGGATGCTTTATGGTGGGCGTTTATGGATGTAACGACGGTTGGGTCCAATATTATTGCTGTGACAGTGACGGGGCGTGTGTTGTCGGTTTTGTTGGCGGCATTGGGGATGATGATGTTCCCGATATTTACAGTATATGTGACGAGTCTGGTGCAGAAGAGGAATCAGGAGAAAGAAGAATATTATAAGCAGTTGCAGGGAGGGGATATAAAGTAATATTATCCGGATTATGTGGTTAGGATGAGGAATAATGAAAAGAAGCCTGAAAGATTGTTCACTATTTAGTGAACATCTGAATTAAATTCTCTATCTTTGTAACGAACAAACGACCGCTTATGTTAGTTACATTTGATAAAGAATATCTTAAAGAACTTTATGTCTCCGGTAAATGTAGTGATAAGAAACATCGCTTTCAACCAGATGTGATAAAGAGGTATAAAAGATGTATTGATACGCTGATTGCATCGAATAGTGTTGAGTCTTTGTATAAACACAACTCCTTGAATTATGAAACCTTAATAGGAGATAAGGAAGGCCTTTCTTCCATACGGGTTACTTCAAAATATCGCATAGAATTTACAGTCAGAGTTGTAGCAGATGCTGAAACTATCATAAGTGTATGTAATGTTATAGAATTGTCCAATCATTATAAATAAGTAAGGTATGACTATGCTTGCAAATAAACTCACCCCGTTTTGCCCCACGCATCCTGGTGAGATATTAAAAGACGAAATTGAATATCGGAAAATTTCGCAGCGTGCCTTGGCTCGCCAAATGGGAATTTCGTATTCACAACTGAATGAGGTACTGAACGGCAAGCGTTCGGTTAATACGGAACTTGCTTTGCTATTTGAAGCGGCTTTGGGACTTGACCCTGAGATGTTGCTCAATATGCAGACCCGTTACAATATGCAGATGGCGCGTGCCGATCAGCGCACACAAGAACGCTGGAATGAGGTACGTAAGTTGTGCGCTTCATTTTTGTAACTTTTAAAAGTACAGGCGCCGCCTATCCTCTCCGGACTGACGACGCCTTTTATTTATGAAAAAGAGAGATTGTCTTATTCTACAATAGTCACACGGTCACCATTGAACACGCCCAAACCCAATTTGTTCATGATATACTTGATGGCGAGTTGTGATTTAACAGAATTCCCTGCTTCGTCCAAAGGAGGTGCAAATGCAGCTGCGCCGAATACACCGGGCAGTACAGACATAACTCCGCCACCCACACCGCTCTTGGCAGGTATACCAGCAGTGTACATCCAGTCACCTGAATGTTCGTAGAAACCTACGGTAGAAATCATGGAAGTAATCTTCGGAGCTAATGAAGCTTCAAACACTTCTTTCTTGGTGACAGGGTTTACACCGCTGTTGGCGATGGTTCCGGCAGCAACCGCCAGTTGCCCGGCAGTGATACCCAATGAGCATTGACGGGTGTACAGGTCGAGTGCCATATCCGGATTATCGTAGATACGGTTGTAGTTCTTCAGTAACCATGCAATAGAGCGGTTGTTGAAGTTCGTAGCCGTTTCCGATTTATACAGCTCATCAATCAATTGTGGAGCTGAACCGCACAAATCAGTAATATTCTGAACAATAGCTTCCCATTTTTTATCCGAATCGCCCACAGGTTCAACCATAGAACATGCTGAGATGGCACCCGCATTTACCAATGGGGTAGAGGGGTGGTCATTCTCCAGCAAGATGGCGATGATGGAATTGAAAGGTAATCCTGTAGCATCTGCACCAATCATATCCAGCACCTTCTGTGCTCCGTATTGACGGAGGATAAGGATGGCTGTATGTACTTTGGAAACAGATTCTATACCAAAACGGTAGTCAGTGTCACCTATATTAATGGTTTGTCCGTTCATCAGACAGATGCTGATGCCGAACAGATTCTTGTCGATGTTGGCAAGGTAGGGGATGTAATCGGCATTTTTTCCCCCGGTGTTACCCTTCACCTGTTCATAGGCTTCTTGGGCAACCTCTTTTAGTTGAGAGATTGAAATCTTTTTATCCATAAGTTTTCTTTTTAGAATTGACAAGGGGACGAGTTAGCTTGTCCCTTTGTTGATTTGTTCCCTTGATTATTTCGCTGCTTTGTGAGCTTTACAACCGTGATTGAACACTTTCGCTTCTACCGGCAGGTTCTTGTCCTGAGCCATGCGGGTAGGAGTAGGATAATCCAATTTCTCCAATTCAGTGATAGCATTCTTGATGTCGCCCAACAACATGTCTGCCATGTCGCGGCTGAAGCCCTGGCGTACTACCACACGCATTACGACATAGTCTTCCAGTTTAGAAGGCAGGGTATACGCCGGTACCATCCAACCATGTTGCGACAGTTTATCCTGAAGGTCGTACAACGTCCATTTAGCATTCTTGGCGTACTCCGGTTTCATGTACCAGATGAACAACGGGTTCACCACTTCTTCTGAATAGTTGACGAACGGTTCCATCTTAGCGATTTCATCATGGATATACTTCGCGATGGTCAGTGAGTTATACTGTACCTCTTTGTATCCCTGGAATCCTAAGCGAATGAATTGGTAGTACTGACCCAGGATTTGAGCAGCAGGACGGGAGAAGTTCAATCCCACCTGAGTAATGTTTGCACCAAGATAGTTTACGCTGAATGACATTTCTTCGGGCAGATATTCTTTGCCTTTCCAGCAAACCCAACCCAGACCCGGATAGACGAGACCGAATTTATGCCCGCTGACACTGATAGAAAGAACCCACTTCAAGCGGAAGTCCCATTTCGTTTCAGGATAGAGGAACGGCAGGATGAAACCACCACTGGCAGCGTCTACGTGGATAGGAATATCGTAACCGGTCTTGGCGTTGTATGCATCGAGAGCTTTGTCCAGTGCTTCTACGTCATCGTTCAGTCCGGTCCATGTCACACCCTGGATAGGCACGATACAAATGGTGTTTTCGTCACACATCTTTAAGGCTTCTTCCGGGTCAAGAGTAGTCTTGTCAAGGGTCAAAGGCACTTCGCGCATTTCAATCTGCCACAACTGAGCGAACTTTTCCCATACTACCTGGAAACCGGTTGAGATAACGAAGTTAGGTTTATCGAACGGTTTGCCTTGAGCCTGGCGTTTTTTACGCCAACGCAGCCAGGCTGCCACGCCACCCAACATACATGCTTCACTTGAACCAATGGCCAGCGCACCTGTTTTCCAAGTATCTTTTTCCGGAGAGTTCCACAGGTTTGCTACGATGTTGATACATTTTCCGTTCATCACGGCGATGCGGGGATATTCCGTTTCGTCAATGTAGTTAATGTTGATCGCCTCGTTCATCAGCTTGGTGGCGTAATCGTCCATATAAGTGGTAACGAAAGTTGCCAGGTTCAGACGGGGTTGAGTTTGAGCGAAAGTTTCGTCTTTTACCATCTGATAAGCAATCTCGGGAGTAGTAGGCCCATCAGGGATCTTCTCTACCGGAGAGGGTTGCAACATTCTGTTTGATCCAAACACTTCTGTTTTGGCATCACCTTTTCTGAAATTTACATCTTCCATTTTACTAACGTTTTAGTTTAGGTTTAGGCGGCGGGGATTTTCCCCGTCGAATTTCCCACAACAACGGTGTTTGCGGAGGAAAGTTCCGGCGTTTTACATATTTTGGCGTTTATTAAAGGGAAGGTCAATAATAATTTAGCGGTGGAAGAATGGATACGCGTCGTCCGCGTATCCATTCTTCCACCGCTAAATTATTATTTATCCTTTCCTCTTTCTTTGAACTTTCCATAGCCCTAATTGTTTTCTCTTGCACTATTTCAAACTCTATAAATATATATGTGTATATGAAAATCAATACCGGCCGTGGAACCATTCCTCTTATTACATTGATCGGCATCTGGTCTATCTCTGCATTGACCTCTTTGCCTGGACTGGCTGTTTCTCCTATTCTGGGACAGCTTTCCACTACTTTTCCTGATGCTTCGGAACTGGATATTCAGATGCTTAGTTCTTTGCCGTCGTTATTGATTATACCTTTTATTTTGTTGGCGGGCAAGTTGGCCGAGAAACGCGACTTTGTCCGTCTGTTACGCGCGGGGCTCTGGATGTTCGCCGCGAGCGGGGTGCTGTACCTGTTTTCCACAAAAATGTGGCAATTGATAGCCGTCAGCGCCCTGCTGGGAATTGGTGCGGGACTGATTATTCCGCTTTCTACCGGATTGATATCCCGTTATTTCACGGGAACCTATCGGGTGAAGCAGTTTGGATACAGTTCCGCCATTACAAATGTTACGCTGGTGGTGGCAACCGCTGTTACCGGCTATCTGGCAGAAGTGAACTGGCATCTGCCTTTCCTGGTCTATTTACTACCTTTGGTAGCCATCATACTCACCATCCATCTGAAAGACGAAAATGCGGATGGCGAAGCACAAATCACGTCATCGGATAAATCTCTTGCCAATACTTCTTCATCGGTAGAAGAGGCTGTTCCCGCTATCCCCGGTAAGTATGGTATTCATGTCCGTCATCTGCTGCAACTGATGCTTTTCTACGGGCTTACTACTTATATCGTATTGATCGTGACGTTCAACCTTCCGTTCCTGATGGAGGCACATCACTTTTCCAGTGGAAACTCGGGAATGATGATTTCCCTTTTCTTCCTTGCTATTATGGCACCCGGTTTCTTTTTGGGACATGTTGTAAAGTATCTGAAGGAGAAGACAAAATTCTACAGCCTGCTGTGTATTGCACTGGGATTGGCACTGATATGGATTTCTCCCAAGGAATGGCTGATCATACCGGGCTGCATACTGGTGGGATTGGGCTATGGGGTTATTCAACCGTTGATTTATGATAAAACGGTGGATACGGCTGTTCCCCAGAAAACCACGCTGGCACTGGCTTTTGTGATGGCAATGAATTATCTGGCTGTGTTGCTTTGCCCGTTTATCGTAGATTTTTTCCAATCATTGTTTCATGTACGTTCGCAGGAGTTTCCGTTTATCTTTAACCTTTGCATTACGATACTTGCATTGATATGGGCTTATAGGAGGAAGAAAGATTTTCTGTTCGGGGATAAGTTGTAAGTCGGTAGTTTCACTTCAATGATTGATATTGACGGTTGAATTACTAAAATAGTCGGTTCAGCACACAGGCATTCTGTGTCTAATGCGGATAGCTTACTTTTGTGTAAAAACCAAAAGTATAAAACATGTTCGACGCTATCCTTCGATTCTCAGTAAAAAAGAAGCTTTTTGTGGGGCTTACCACTTTGTTTCTTTTGATTGGTGGAATTTATTCCATGTTGACACTTCCTATAGATGCCGTTCCGGATATTACAAACAATCAGGTACAGATTGTTACCGTGTCACCAACCTTGGCGCCACAGGAAGTGGAGCAACTTATCACAATGCCCGTGGAAATTGCCATGAGCAACATTATGAATGTCACTGAAATACGTTCCGTCTCCCGCTTCGGGCTGTCGGTGGTGACAGTAGTCTTTAAAGAGAGTGTACCTACTCTGGATGCCCGCCAGTTAGTGAACGAGCAAATACAGAGTGTGGCCGGTGAGATACCTTCCGAGTTGGGTATGCCCGAGATGATGCCTATCACCACCGGACTGGGCGAGATATATCAATATGTGCTGAAAGTGGAGCCGGGGTATGAGGATAAATATGATGCCATGGAACTTCGTACCATTCAGGACTGGATTGTGAAGCGGCAATTGTCCGGCATCCCGGGAATTGTTGAGATTAACAGCTTCGGAGGCTATCTGAAACAATATGAAGTAGCCGTTGATCCGGATGTGCTTTTCTCCCTCAATATCACTATCGGAGAAGTTTTCGAAGCCTTGAATAAGAATAACCAGAATACAGGCGGCAGCTATATCGAGAAGGTAAACCGTGCTTATTATATCCGTTCCGAAGGAATGATAAGCCGTACTAAAGATGTGGAGCAGATAGTGGTAGCCAATCGCAATGGCATTCCTATCCGTATCAGTGACATTGGTGCGGTACGCTTCGGAGCTCCCAAACGTTTCGGAGCCATGACAATGGATGGCAAGGGCGAATGTGTAGGTGGCATTGCCATGATGCTGAAAGGAGCCAATGCCAATGTCGTCACCGGAGAATTGGAGAAAAGGGTAGAAAAAATACAGAAGATTTTGCCGGAGGGTGTCACTATCGAACCTTATCTGAACCGCTCGGAGCTGGTAAATCGTAACATTTCTACCGTCATTCACAATTTGATAGAAGGTGCGATAATTGTGTTTCTGGTACTGATTATTTTCCTGGGCAATGTACGTGCCGGACTGATCGTGGCTTCCGTCATTCCATTGGCGATGCTGTTCGCGTTCATTCTGATGCGTATCTTCAATGTTTCTGCAAACCTTATGAGTTTGGGGGCGATAGACTTCGGTATTGTTGTAGATGGTTCCATTGTCATATTGGAGGGTATACTGGCGCATATCTACAGTAAGAAGTTCAGAGGCCGTACCCTGTCGGCAGAAGAAATGGATGTGGAAGTAGAGAAAGGTGCTTCAGGAGTGGTACGCTCCGCCACATTTGCCGTATTCATCATTCTGATTGTATTCTTCCCCATACTGACATTGACGGGAATTGAAGGAAAGTATTTCACGCCGATGGCTAAGACGCTGGTATTTTGTATTATCGGTGCCCTGTTTTTGTCGCTGACCTACGTCCCGATGATGGCTTCTCTGTTCCTGAAACATCACATTGTGACGAAGCCGACCATTGCTGATAAATTCTTTGAAAGATTAAATAAGATATATGCCCGTGCTTTGACATTCTGCCTGCGTTTTAAGTGGCAAACTGTTGCAACGGCGTTTGCGGCTCTGATTATTTCTCTGTTTCTTTTCACCCGTCTGGGCGCAGAGTTCATCCCTACACTCGATGAAGGAGATTTTGCTATGCAGATGACACTTCCCGCCGGCAGTTCATTGAGCGAAAGTATTGAAGTGTCTAATGAGGCAGAGAAGCTCTTGATGAATAAACTCCCGGAAATAAAACATGTGGTAGCGAAGATAGGTACGGCGGAAGTTCCGACAGACCCGATGGCTGTAGAAGATGCCGACGTAATGATCATCATGAAACCTTTCAAGGAGTGGACCAATGCTACCAGTCGTGCCGAAATGGTAGAGAAGATGAAAGAAGCTCTTGAACCTCTGGCGAGTCGTGCAGAATTTAATTTCTCTCAACCCATCCAGCTTCGTTTTAACGAGCTGATGACAGGAGCCAAAGCAGATATTGCCGTAAAACTTTATGGAGAAGACACACACGAACTCTATCAGAAGGCAAAAGAAGCTGCTGTTTTTGTAGAAAAAGTGCCCGGTGCATCGGATGTAATTGTGGAACAGACAATGGGGCTGCCCCAATTGGTGGTGAAGTATAACCGTGGAAAGATTGCCCGCTATGGCATTAATATAGAAGAACTGAATACCATTATCCGTACGGCTTATGCCGGAGAGGTAAGTGGAGTGGTCTTTGAGAATGAGCGTCGCTTTGACTTGGTGGTTCGTCTGGATCAGGATAAAGTGGCCGATTTGAATCTGGATAAACTCTTTGTCCGTTCCAATGAAGGCATTCAGATACCTGTGAGTGAGGTGTCCACCATTGATTTGGTGAATGGTCCGTTACAGATTAACCGGGATGCGACCAAGCGTCGTATCGTAATTGGGGTTAATGTGCGTGGAGCGGATATTCAGCAGGTAGTGCAGGATATACAAAAGACACTGGACCAGAATATTAAATTGAAGCCCGGATACTATTTTGAATATGGCGGACAATTTGAGAATTTGCAGAATGCCATCAATACTTTGCTGGTTGTCGTGCCGGTAGCCCTGATGCTGATTCTGTTATTATTGTTTTTCGCTTTCAAAAATGTTACTTACACATTGGTGGTGTTCTCCACCGTACCTCTTTCATTGATTGGCGGAATCTTGGCACTATGGCTACGTGGTCTTCCGTTTAGTATCTCGGCGGGGGTAGGTTTCATAGCCCTCTTCGGTGTGGCGGTTCTCAATGGTATTTTAATGATTAATCACTTTAACGATATAAGAAAAGAAACTATGTATGCTCTTTCTACCAGACGGGTGATTGCCCGCGGAACCGCTCATTTGTTGCGGCCTGTCTTCTTGACGGGATTAGTTGCTTCGCTGGGATTTGTTCCTATGGCCATTGCCACCTCAGCCGGTGCCGAAGTACAGCGTCCGTTGGCTACCGTAGTTATTGGCGGACTGATTGTGTCTACTGTATTGACACTGCTTATTATTCCTGTTTTCTATCAGATTGTAAGCTATACAGTGGTATGGAAACGCCGTTTCTCTGCGAAAAAGTTCTTGTTCTTCTTTCTGTTGTTGGCTGTTATGCTGCCCTTTACGGCGAAAGCTCAGGAGAAAGTGACAATGGATCAGGCCATAGAACTGGCAAAGCAGAATCACCCCCGGTTGAAAATAGCTTCTGCGGCAATCCGCCAAGTAAAGGCGGGCAGGGGAGAAGTACTGGAATTGTCTTCTACCGAGATGAACTATTCGTGGGGACAATTGAATGGTGAGCTTAGAAAAGACAAGCAGTGGGAAGTAACCCAGGGATTGGGCTCTTTATTGACTCCTTTTTATAAGAATGCCTTGGTGAACAGGCAGGTTGAAACGGGGACCTTCTACCGGCAAATCGTTGAAAAAGAAGTGGTGGCGGAAGTGAAGCGTGCATGGGCATATTATCTGTATGCTTGCAATCTTTGTGCTTTATACAATGACCAGAACAAATTGGCTGAGCAATTGCAGCGTATGGGTGAGTTGCGTTATCACCAGGGAGAAATAACTCTGCTGGAGAAAAACATGGCCACCAGTATGGCGGCGGATATGAAGAATCGCCTTTTTCAGGCACAGGAAGAAGAAAAACTGGCTTTGTCACGGCTGAATTGGGTTTGTTATGCAGACCATCCATTAGTTCCGGTGGATACGGCATTGGTGCAATTTCCGGTAGATTATCGGAAACCGTCTTTTTCGGAAGTTCACCTGAATTATTTTCAGAGTCAGGCCAATGAGGCCAAAGCACAACTAAATGTGGAGCGAAGCCGATTTTTTCCTGAGCTGTCCTTCGGTTACGTACGCCAGGATATCCTTCCGCTGAAAGGATTGAATTCGTGGATGGTTGGAGTTTCCTTTCCGGTTTATTTCGTGCCGCGGCATAGTAAGATAAAACAGGCAAAAGTGGCGGCTGTTATAGCAAGAACCGAAGCGGAGACAAATACACATAATCTATATAATAAGGTGTCGGAAGCTATTGCCGGTTTACGCCGCCAGTCTGAAAGTTTACGCTACTATACAACATCGGCGTTGAAAGAAGCAGATGAACTGATGAAGGTAGCCAACCTGCAGTTGCAACATAGCGAAACTAATATAACTGAATTTATACAAGCTGTTAATGTGGCGCGTGACATCCGTCGCGGATACCTTGAAACGGTATATCAATACAATATAGCAGCCCTTGAATACGAACTTTTTAAATAGAATGATGACGATGAAAAAGATAATTTTCCCCTTAATTCTGCTGATACTGACAGCATGCAGCGAGAACAAAGAAGCACAACCGGCAGAAGAAGCTACTGCCGTTGCCATAGCAGAAAACGTTACGGATAGCATTCAAGTAGATGCCATCACTTCAGCTACTTCAAAACCTAATCAGGTATCATTTAACGGTACAATGGTTATTCCCCCACAACGAATGGCGACCGTTTCGCTTACGATGGGTGGGGTAATTAAAAGTACTTCTTTGCTGCCCGGCGAACCTGTTCGGCAAGGGAGTGTATTGGCAACTCTGGAAAATCCCGATTTTATAACTTTACAACAGACTTATCTGGACAGTCATGCGCAGACTGAGTTTCTGGAAGCGGAATTCCTTCGCCAGCAAGCTCTCTCTGCCGAACAAGCTGCCTCCCAAAAGAAACTTCAGCAAAGTAAGGCAGATTACCTTTCAATGAAAAGTCGTGTAGAGGCGGCAGCTGCACAGTTGAAATTACTGGAAGTTGAACCTGAAGTTTTGCTGAAGGAGGGCATTCAACCTTTTTTGCAGATTAAAGCTCCGATCAGTGGTTATGTGGCAGATGTGAAAATGAATGTCGGTAAATATATGAATGTAGGAGATGCTCTTTGTGAAATAGTAGATAAAAGCCGGACTTTACTCAGATTGACAACCTATGAGAAGGATCTGGCAGATATGAAAGTGGGAAATCCGGTGCAATTTCGTGTAAACGGAATGGGCAAAACTGTATTTAAGGCTACTTTGATATCTATCGGGCAGAAAGTGGATGAAGATACACGTTCTGTTGAAGTCTATGCCAGGGTAGATACTGTGGACAGCCAATTCCGTCCAGGCATGTACGTCACAGCGAGGATTATGAAAGAGCAGGCTTCTGCTGGAAAGAAAGATTCCTTATCTTTGAAAAAATAAGGTCGCGATAGAATAAAATGTATCTTTGTGTGCAAAATACAGCAAGCATGAAAAATCGGTATACTCTGTTCATACTCATCGTTTCCATTTCCGTGGCAACATTAATTCATTTCCCGGAACTGGTTTCTCTCTTTGATGTCTTCGAGAGCCAGACACTGTTTCCAGGCATGAGACCTGCTGATGTGGCAAGCGAAGTGTTTTTCACTTTCATTTCTCTTATGATTCTGTTTGAGGTGAACATTTTGTTATTCCACTTTAATCAACCGGCTGTAAAAATCACCTGGCAGAAGATGATATTGTCATTGATACTGACTTGGATTTTAAGCAGTTTGTTAGGGAAATGTTTTGTATTCCTGCACCACACTTTCGATATTCCGGCCATTGATGCTATGGTGCATCATTATTTGCATCCTTTGCGTGATTTTATAATAACCTGTACCGTATCGGGAAGTTGTTATATATCCTACCTTATCCGGCGTCAGCAGGAAGTCGTTGTAGAAAACCAGCAATTGCAGGCCGAGAACATCCTGAACCAGTATGAGGCTTTGAAGAATCAGCTGAATCCGCACATGCTTTTTAACTCTCTGAACACTCTCCGGTCATTGGTACGTGAAGATCAGGATAAGGCGCAGGAATACATTCAGGAACTCTCCCGTGTTTTGCGTTACACCTTGCAGGGAAATGATTCGAAAAGTGTGTTTCTGAAGGATGAGATAGAATTTGTGTCAGCCTATATCTTTTTGTTGAAGATGCGTTTTGAGGATAATCTCTCTTTTGACATTTGTATCGATAATCAATATGCCAATTATTATCTGCCTCCTATGGCGGTTCAGATGCTGATAGAAAATGCAGTGAAGCACAATGAAATAAGCGACAGACATCCACTGAATATCCGTATTTATACCGAAGGAGAAGAATTGATCGTTACCAATCCTGTGCAACCCAAACTGACTGCTACTACGGGAACTGGTATCGGTTTGGCAAATCTTGCAAAGCGCTATCATTTGCTTTACAAACGGGAGATACAAATCAGCGAGAACGAGCAGTTTACTATACGTATTCCCCTAATATCGAATGTTTCATGAAAGTTATTATCATAGAAGATGAGAAAGCGGCAGTCCGCAACCTGAAAGCTTTGTTACAGGAAGTGAAACCGGAAGTGGAATTGGAGGCCACTCTGGATAGTATTGCAGCCGTACTGGATTGGTTTGCCATACACTCTATGCCGGATATGCTCTTTATGGATATCCATTTGGCGGACGGATCGGCTTTTGAAATCTTCGGTCATGTGGATATCACCTGTCCCATTATTTTCACTACTGCTTATGATGAGTATGCCCTTCGTGCGTTCAAAGTGAACAGTGTGGACTATCTATTGAAGCCTATTGGCAAAAGTGACATCAAAAAAGCTTTCCATAAGTTGGAACAACTACATGGTTCGGAACAAATGCAGTCTCCTGACAATACCCTGTTGCAGTTAATCCATTCACTGAAAAAGCAGGAAAACTATAAAGCGCATTTTCTTATTCCGGTGAAAGGGGATAAACTACTGCCGGTTTCGGTAGATATGATTCTGTTGTTTTATATTCAGGATTGTAAAGTAAAGGTTGTTCTTGTCGATGGCAAGGAATACACATTTCCACAAACACTGGATGAGATAACAGAGTGTATAGATCCTTCTCTGTTCTTCCGTGTCAACCGGCAATTCCTGATTTCCCGCGAGGCAATTAAGGATATTGATTTATGGTTTAACAATCGCCTGTCTATTAATCTTCGTTGCAAGGTATCAGATGAAAAAGTACTGGTGAGCAAGGCACGTGTGCAGGAGTTTAAGGATTGGTTTTCCAAGACACATTGAACATGTCGTGAAGAATCACAGAGAGAAAAAGGAACATAAAATAACGTGCCGATCAATTCAACCTGCACGTTATAAATAGATTATTATCTTACTAAACTCCTGAATGAAGCTCTTTTATTACAAGGCAATCGGTTCATATTCCAGTCCGAATACATCCGCTACAGCTTTATAAGTAACTTTACCTTCCACTACATTCAGTCCCAGTGCCAGAGCGGGATCGTCTTTACATGCTTTTCGCCAGCCTTTGTCTGCCAAAGCCACAGTATAGGGTAGTGTGGAGTTCGTCAGTGCCATAGTTGAAGTGAATGGTACTGCTCCCGGAATATTAGCTACCGCATAGTGCACGATACCATCCACTACATACGTCGGTTCGCTGTGGGTGGTAGGATGAGAGGTTTCAAAGCATCCGCCCTGATCTATGGCAACATCCACGAGAACGGTTCCGGGTTTCATCATCTTCAGCATATCTTTGGTAATCAGATGTGGCGCTTTATCTCCCGGAATCAGTACGGAACCAATCACGAGGTCTATGTTGGGCAATTCCATCCTGATGTTATGCATAGAAGAATATAGAGTTTTTACATTTTTTGGTAACACTTCACTGAGGTAGCGCAGGCGCGTCAGATTAATATCGGTAATCAGTACTTCCGCACCCATTCCGGCAGCCATCTGTGCAGCATTGGTTCCTACTACACCGCCCCCCAGAATTAATACACGTGCAGGACGAACGCCGGGTACACCACCCAGTAATTTCCCTTTTCCGCCTTGCGGCTTTTCCAGGAAACGTGCACCTTCCTGTGTAGCCATACGTCCGGCCACTTCACTCATGGGAGTGAGCAATGGGAGAGAGTGGTCCTCTTTCTCTACGGTTTCGTAAGCGATGCAGATGCCACCGCTTTCTATCATGGCTTCGGTAAGTATTTTATCGGCGGCGAAGTGGAAATAGGTAAATACCACTTGACCCTTTTTAATCAGTTTGTACTCGGGGGCGATAGGTTCTTTCACCTTCACAATCATTTCAGCTGCGGCATATGTAGCTTCGATGGTTGGCAGCATTTTCGCACCCACTGCAGTGTACTCTTCATCAGGAAAACCGCTGTTTGCACCGGCAGATGCCTGCACATACACTGTATGACCTCTTTTCACCAACTCGGCTACTCCGGCAGGGGTCATTCCTACACGGTTCTCGTTGTTTTTGATTTCCTTAGGTACTCCGATAATCATAACCTTACAATTTTAATTGGGGGTTAAA
This sequence comes from Bacteroides sp. AF39-11AC, assembly GCF_003474285.1. Taxonomy (NCBI): domain Bacteria; kingdom Pseudomonadati; phylum Bacteroidota; class Bacteroidia; order Bacteroidales; family Bacteroidaceae; genus Bacteroides; species Bacteroides sp. AF39-11AC. Next base: position 372,156 of record NZ_QROH01000006.1, read on the forward strand.
CATGTCGCAATGTAGCGATTTCCGTGTTTCGATGTACTTTGGGAGTAGGTGTTTTACAACAGTATTTTTATACAGGTTTTAATCTGAAATAATAGGATGCCCACTGAGTTTCAATATTTTGCTCAGGAGGTTGTTCATGTATGAATATGAAATGATTAGTGCCTGTACCAGTCATATCTTTTTTCCTGGTCATCTGTTTTGTTTTCTTTTTGCAGTTGCTTTTGTGCCTTGCGTAAACGACGTATGGTGATAATCATTATTATAAAGCCTATGGCAATAAGTATTGCTAAAACAAGGCATGTGTAGGTGAAAGTTGTATGGCTCATAGGTGTTTGTATAAGTGTTTATTATATAGTTTGCGTTGCAAAGATATGTCTTTTGGGGAATTATGCAAGTACAATTATGATATTTATTGCGGCAAAGATGGGGATATTTTTTATCTTTGCCTGCGTTTAAAAACAAAGATTACACCTATGAATAGATATACCAAATCTACTATATATTTATCTTTTTTATTATTGTTCGGTGGAGTGCAGATTCCTGCTGCTGTTCATGCACAGGATGCTACCTTTACTCCGCCTTTTGATTTCCCCATTACTTTTTCCGGGAACTTCGGCGAAATACGTGCCAATCACTTTCATGGCGGACTGGATTTCAAAACAGGAGGTACTATCGGTAAACCGGTGCATGCCTTGGGCGAAGGATATATTTCGCGTATCCGTGTCACACATGGTTCGGGTTATGTGCTCGATGTAGCCTATAATAATGGATATAAAACCATCAACCGACACCTTAGTGCCTTTGTGGGCGATGTAGCCCGTAGGGTAGAAGACTTGCAATATGAAAAGGAGTCATGGGAAGTGGAGATTACACCCGAACCGGGTGAATATCCTGTAAAGGCAGGGCAAGTTATCGCTCTGAGTGGTAACACCGGTTATTCTTTCGGTCCGCACCTGCACTTGGATATGTTTGAGGCGGATACGGACGATTATATCGACCCGTTACCCTTCTTTAAGAAGAAAGTGAAAGACAATACAGCTCCCCGTGCCGAAGGTATTATGCTCTTTCCACAGCCGGGCAGGGGAGTGGTGGGAGGAAACCAGAAGCATCGGGCCTTTCCTCTTAATCCCAAACAGCCGATTACCGCCTGGGGACTGATAGGTTCAGCTATTCGTGCCTATGATTATATGGACGGAGTGAGCAATCGTTACGGAGTACATACTGTCATTCTGGAAGTAGATAGTGTGGAAGTATTCCGTAGTGTGGTAGACCGTTTCTCGGAAAACGAAAACCGGATGATAAATTCGTGGACGTATGGGCAGTATATGAAGTCTTTCATCGAGCCTGGAAATACATTGCGTATGCTGCATGCTTCCAATGGTAACCGGGGATTGATTGAGATCAATGAAGAACGCCCCTATCACTTTGTATATACACTGAAAGATGCATTGGGAAACACCTCAAAGGTGCGTTTTACCGTACATGGAAAGCGTACGGAAATGAAACCTGTGGAACATCGGGAGAAATATATTTTCCATTGGGATAAGGTGAACATCCTGCAAGAACCTGGCCTGAATCTGGTTATCCCCCGGGGAATGCTCTATGACGACGCATACCTGAACTATACCGTACGGGCTGATAGTGGGGATATCGCTTTCACCTATCAGTTGAATGATACACGCATACCTTTGCATGGTCGTTGCGAATTAAGTATCGGATTGCGCCGCCGTCCGTTAGAAGATATGACGAAATATTATGTGGCAGGTGTGGCTAGCCGTGGTAAGAAGTATAGTATCGGTGGTAAATATGAAGATGGTTTCATGAAAACCACTATCCGTGAATTGGGTACTTACACTGTTGCCATTGATACCGTACCGCCTAAAATTACTCCGCTTAATCCGAAACAATGGGGAAGTACAGGGCGCATCGTATTCAAAGCAAAAGATGAAGAGACCGGTATCAGCAGTTACCGCGGAACCATAGACGGCAAGTATGCCTTGTTTGGCAAACCCAATTCCATCAGTGGGAATCTGGTGTGCGAACTCGACTCGAATCATGTAAAAAAGGGAGGCAAACATGTTGTGGAAATGACTGTAACGGATGGATGTGGGAATCAGACAACAGAAAAGTTTGAGTTTGTCTGGTAAATACCCCCGTGTCTGAACCCTGTCATCTCCGTACCATCTCCGTATCTATAACTACGGACTTGACACGGACTTGGTACGGAGTTGATACGGACTTGGTAGGTAGCGGCTTATGTGCGACATTTGATTTAATAATTAATATAACTGAAGTATGAAAAGTAAAAGACTGACTCTTTCCGTCTTAGGTATGGTGGTAGCCGTGGCAAATGCATTGGCTTGTACCAATCTTATTGTAGGTAAAAATGCCTCTACAGACGGTTCTACCATCGTTTCTTATTCTGCCGACTCCTACGGGTTGTTCGGTGAGTTATATCATTACCCTGCCGGTGTACATAAGAAAGGCACTCTGATGGATGTACATGAGTGGGATACCGGCAAATATCTGGGCCGGATAGAGCAAGCCCGCCAGACTTACAATGTTATTGGGAACATCAACGAATTCCAGCTTACTATTGCCGAGACTACTTTCGGCGGTCGTCCGGAGTTGGTGGATACCACCGGTATTATTGATTACGGCAGTCTGATTTACTTGGGATTGCAACGTGCCCGTACTGCCCGTGAAGCCATTAAGGTGATGACCGATCTTGTACAGGAATACGGCTATTACAGCAGTGGTGAGTCTTTCACTATTGCCGATCCTAATGAGATCTGGATTATGGAAATGATAGGTAAAGGTCCCGGTGTGCGTGGTGCTGTATGGGTAGCTGTACGTATTCCGGATGATTGCATCTCTGCTCATGCCAACCAATCCCGTATCCACCAGTTCGATATGAACGACAAGAATAATTGTCTTTATTCTTCCGATGTGATTTCTTTTGCCCGCGAAAAAGGTTACTTTACCGGCGTGAATAAGGATTTCAGTTTTGCAGATGCATATGCTCCTCTGGATTTCGGTGCACGCCGCTACTGTGAAGCCCGTGTATGGAGCTATTTCAATATGTTTACCGATCGCGGAGAAGAATTCCTTCCGTATATAGAAGGTAAAACAGATCAGCCAATGCCGCTTTATCTGAAAGCAAACCGCAAAATCTCCGTACAGGATGTGAAGAATGCCATGCGCGACCATTATGAAGGTACTCCGCTGGATATCAGCAAGGATTTCGGTGCAGGCCCTTACCACACACCTTATCGTCTTTCTCCGCTTTCTTTCAAGGTGAACGACCAGGAATATTTTAATGAACGTCCTATTTCTACTCAGCAGTCCGGCTTTGTTTTTGTATCTCAGATGCGTTCTTCTATGCCTGACGCTATCGGTGGTGTACTTTGGTTCGGTACGGATGATGCCAATATGACGGTGTTCACACCTGTATATTGCTGCACGGATAAAGTGCCTGTATGCTACTCACGCGTAGATGGTGCCGACTATATCACTTTCTCCTGGAATTCTTCTTTCTGGATTTTCAATTGGGTGGCGAATATGGTTTATCCTCGCTATGATCTGATGATTGAGGATGTACGTGCAAGCCAGTCGGAAATGGAAACTACTTTCAATGATGCGCAGGAAGGTATTGAATCTGCTGCATCCAAACTGTATGCCAAAGATCCTGCCCAGGCTAAAGCATTCCTGACTAACTATACCAATATGACTGCACAAAGCACACTCGATACTTGGAAACGTCTGGGTGAATTCCTTATCGTAAAATACAACGATGGTGTAGTGAAGCGTATGAAAGATGGTAAGTTCGAACGTAATTCCATCGGTCAGCCGGCTGGTGTGATACGTCCCGGATACCCGAAAGAATTCCTGGAAGAGTATGTAAAACAAACCGGTGACCGCTATAAAATGCCGGAATAATGCCCTGTTGCAGATTTCACAGGAACTTCATTTCTCCTGTGAAATCTGTACAATACAGTGTAAATCTTTCATGAAAATGTAGGATATTTGAACTTATTCGCCTACATTTGTGTCTTACAAATAACAGATATATTTTAACCTCTAAAATAACAATAATTATATGGAGAATCAGGAACTTATCAAACAGGTAACTGAGAAAGCCCAGAGATGGCTCACCCCGGCTTATGATGCCGAAACTCAGGCGGAAGTGAAACGCATGTTGGAGAACGAAGATAAAACCGAGCTGATAGATTGCTTTTATAAGGATTTGGAATTCGGAACAGGTGGTTTGCGCGGTATCATGGGTGCAGGAACCAATCGTATGAATATTTACACGGTAGGTGCTGCTACACAGGGACTTTCCAACTATCTGAACAAATGCTTCAAGGATAAAGAACAGATTTCTGTAGTGGTAGGTTATGACTGCCGTAACAACAGCGATAAGTTTGCTCAGATTTCTGCAGATATTTTCTCTGCAAACGGTATTAAAGTATATCTCTTCGATGATTTGCGTCCTACACCGGAAGTTTCTTTTGCTATCCGTCACTTCGGTTGCCAAAGTGGTATCAATATCACTGCAAGCCATAATCCGAGAGAATACAACGGTTATAAGGCTTATTGGGATGATGGTGCACAGGTACTTGCTCCGCACGATACCGCTATCATTGATGAAGTAAATAAGGTGACAGTAGCTGACATTAAGTTTAAGGGTAATAAAGACCTGATTCAGATTATCGGTGCTGATGTGGATAAGATCTATCTGGATATGGTTCATTCTATTTCTATCGATCCGGAAGTGATCAAACGTCAGAAAGATCTCAGCATTGTTTATACTCCTCTGCATGGTGCAGGCCGTGTATTGATTCCTGCTTCTCTGAAAGAATGGGGATTTGAAAATGTAAATTGTGTACCCGAGCAGATGGTGAAGGATGGTAATTTCCCGACAGTGGTATCTCCTAATCCGGAAAATGCTGAGGCACTTTCTATGGCTATCGCTTTGGCGAAGAAGATCGATGCTGATATCGTAATGGCCAGCGACCCCGATGCTGACCGTGTAGGTATGGCTTGTAAAGATGATAAGGGTGAGTGGGTACTTATCAATGGTAACCAGACTTGTCTGATCTTCCTGTATTATATCATCAAGAACCGTATTGCAATGGGTAAGATGCAGCCGAATGACTTCATTGTGAAGACCATTGTAACTACTGAACTTATTAAGGCTGTAGCTGATAAGAATAAGATTGAAATGCGTGATTGCTACACTGGTTTTAAGTGGATCGCACGTGAAATCCGTTTGAGCGAAGGTAAGCAGCAATACATCGGTGGTGGTGAAGAGAGCTATGGTTTCTTGGCAGAAGACTTTGTTCGTGATAAAGATGCCGTTTCTGCTTGTTCACTGCTGGCTGAGATCTGTGCATGGGCTAAGGATCAGGGCAAGACACTGTATGACGTGCTGATGGATATCTACGTAGAATATAGTTTCTCTAAAGAAACGACTGTAAACGTAGTGAAACCCGGTAAGAGCGGTGCAGATGAAATCAAAGCCATGATGGATAATTTCCGTGCTAACCCGCCGAAGGAAATCGGAGGTTCACCTGTTAAACTGATCAAGGATTATAAGACGTTGAAGATTACTGATGCCCAGGGAAAGGTTAGTGAACTGGATATGCCGGAAGCTTCAAATGTGCTTCAATACTTCACAGAAGACGGTACAAAGATTTCTGTTCGTCCGTCAGGTACTGAACCGAAAATTAAGTTCTACATTGAGGTGAAGGGTGAAATGGGTTGTCCGAAATGTTATGCCAGTGCTGATGCGGAAGCAGAAGAGAAAGTGGTAGCAGTACGCAAGTCACTCGGTATTTGAGAAAGATAAACTGCTGATAGGCAGAAGGGAAGGTGTAATCCTGCGAAGGGTTGCACCTTTTCTGTTTTTTATCCGTTAGCGTGGACATTCTTTCCGCTTTAAGGTTCTTTTGCTTTCTTTAAGTCAACTCTGAAATCATTCTCTGTTAAATGCCGTTTTATATGCAACGTATAAACCTAACCTAAACCTTAGTTAATATCCATCAGGATGGTAGAAGGGGATTTTGGCAATTAGTGGCGTAAGAACGTTTTCAATAGTGAAAGCACCAGTTGATATAAATTGCCATTATCCTCTTTTGTTTCTGATGGATATATTTAGAATGATTTGATGAAGGTCGGATGACCGGGAGATGAGAAGATATACAGATTGCGGTTGCATGCTAATTGGTTGATGTGAATGAGAGTCGTTTCATTCGTAGTTGTTCGTTTGTTGAATGCATGTCCTCCGCAATCTGTTTTTATTTGAATGTTTTTTGTCTTTTAATTATTGCTTAGCCACCAGTCTATCATCTTTCGTGCTATGCTCAATTTCCGTGGAATTTCCGGCATATTTTCTTTCGAATAGAATGCTCCGGCACTGAGTTCGTCTTTTTGCAACTTGATTTCTCCACTTTCATAATCGGCAATAAAACCTACCATTAATCCGCTGGGATAGGGCCAGGGTTGGTTGCCGAAATAAGTGATATTCTTCACTCGCAATCCGGTTTCTTCCATTACTTCACGTTGTACACATTGTTCCAGAGTTTCCCCTACCTCAAGAAAACCGGCTACCAGGCCATAGAATGTTCCGCGGAAGTTATGGGCATGTACCAGTAAGATTTCTTCTCCACGACGTATCAACACGATGATAGCTGTGGAGATGGGAGGATATATTTCGTAGGCACACGAAGGACACTTTTTCATGATAGGTGTCTTGTGTTCCGTAGGCATGCCACATGCAGGACAAAAACGGCTGTGTTGATCCCAATACAATATTTGATATGCTTTACCGGCAGCTTTATATTCATCCAAGGTGATATATTCATAGGAGCCCCGGAGATTGACCATAACCCATTCTTCCGTTTCCACAACGAGTTGTTCGATGGCGAATGTGTGTACCATTTCATCCGTAGGTAGAAATACTTCGTGAATCGTACTACCTGCACCGGGATTCAACGGTAGTTCTGTACCATAAGGTACACTGTATTTTATTTCTCCTTTTTCTGTTTTCTCTTTTTTCAGCAGCAGTTGGTCTTTAAAAAAGACGAACCACTGCGTAGGGTTTTGGTTTTTACTATTCTCCATTCCTTATAAAATATCTGTTTAAAAGATTATATATTAGCTATATTTTTTCAATACAGCTATTAATTTTGCTCTATCTATGGGTTTAACAAGATACTCGTTGCATCCTGCATCCATGGCAGTCAGGCGGTCATTTTCAAAAACATGTGCCGTTAGGGCTATAATAGGTAGTTCTGCATTGAATTTACGAATTTCAGCTGTAGCTGTCAATCCGTCCATGACGGGCATTTTCATGTCCATGAGTAGCAGGTCTATGTGACGTTTATGCAGTATCTCTATAGCTTCCTGACCATTGGCTGCATGCACCAGATTAAAACGTTTCCGCAACAAAGCTGATACTAACTGGTAGTTACTTTGAATGTCCTCAGCAACCAAAATCGTTTTACGTCCTGGAGTATTACTTAGTGAGGTTCCCGTAGCAACATCCTTTTTATCTGATGAGGTTGCTTCTTCTGCTCTTTGCAGGGTAATTTCAGATGGTATTTCCACTTCGCAGGGTAACAGTGCCCAGAATAATGATCCTTTGCCATACTCAGATTCAAATCCTACATTGCCTCCCATTGCTTCCGCTATTGCTTTACAAATGGATAACCCCAAACCTGTACCTTGTGCGAATTCGTCTAATTTTTCAAACCGGTGGAATACCTTGTTTTTCTTTTCGTCCGGTATACCGATTCCCGAATCTTTTACATAAAAATAGATTCCTTCTTCTCTGTATTCATAGCCCATCTCGATAGTTCCTTCCGGGGTATATTTGATGGCATTGGTTACATAGTTGGTAATGATTTGTGCAACACGGTTGCGGTCGAGAGTAACCAAACAGTGCTGGTAAGGATTGACTGCTACTATTTGTATTTTGGGGTTTGTAGCCCGCTGTCTCATGGAAGCAAACATGGAGTTGAAATAATCCGTCAGGTCGAATTCCTCATATTTCAATTCTACAGAGCCGGCTTCCAACTTGGACAAATCGAGGATGTCACTGATTAGTTTCAGTAACATCTCATTGTTGTTATTGATAATCTGCATGTAATCCTCTTTCTCTTCATCGCTTGCATACATCATCAGTCCGGAGAAACCGACAATGGCATTCAATGGCGTACGGATTTCATGACTCATATTGGCTAAGAAAGCAGATTTAAGTTTGTCTGATTGCTCGGCATGCATTTTGGCTATCTGTAATTCCTTAATCATCTCTTCACGTTCGGTTACATCATCTACGCGGATGACTATACCATCGGCTGTACCATCTTCAAGAAAAACAGGAGTTCCATATACTTCGACAACGTGTGCATTGTCAAGCTTGAATTTGATGAGCTCTGTCTGACGGGATTGGAAAGCACGTGTTAATATGCACTCCTCACACGGTGAGGTCCTGTTGTGAGCACTTTTATAACAGAATTCACCTTGTTTGTAGGCCTCGAAAGATAAGCTTTTTGAACAGGAAGAGATATTTTCCCATTGCACGCGATAGTCACGACTGATATATGCTAATCCGGAATTGGTATTGTTGAGTACTAATTCATTCAGAGTGACTAATTTCTTCAGTTCCTCTTTATTCTTCAGTAATGTTAGCTCTGCTTGTTTATGTGCATCTATGCAGATGGTCATACCAAACATATATTTATAGGGAGCATCATTCAGGGTGCTTGTTTCGAGCATACCACGGGTTTGCCACCATTGATAAACTCCGTCACCGTTTAAATCGAGCTGGTATTCCACTTCCCAAATGCCATTTTCCTGTTCGACGATGGCTTGCAGGGAATCATTGAACTTTTGTTTATCGTCAGGATGCACGCAGTTCAGGAATTTCTCTACTGAGCAGATATCTGGAGCCTTTTTGGTAACTTCATTGAACCCTTCGCCAAAACTTATCCTGTTTTTGTCCGGTTCAAAGAACCAGGTAAAGGCGTTCATGGCTCCCAAAGTAATTGACAGAATCTGTGCGCGGCGTTTAAGTTCGTTTTGCAGACTTTGATCCCAGCGGGTATTCAGCAATAGGCGTTTTCCGTCATCCTCGATAACGCTCTTACGCACGATTGTATCATAGCTGCGCCCATCTTTCAGGTTTACCCGTTCCAGACCCAGATAAGGAGTACCGGTATTGAATACCTCAAGATCCGTTTTCTGAATACGTGCCACTTGTTCTTCGTCCATAACATCGTAAGTTGTCGTATCTTCGCTTGTACCGAACATACGTTTACTTTCTTCATTACAGAATACATAACGGAAGTTGTCTTCTATATCTTTGATATGGATGGAGAGGGGGAGATTATTCAATATCTTATCCAGAAGTTGTTTCTTTTTATGGATATCTGTGTTGTTTTTACGGGTACCTACATATTTTAGTACCTGTCCGTTTTCGCTATAAGAGTATGGTGAACCATTGACGAAGCAATATTGCCATTCGGAAGAGCCGAATAACTTGATACGTCCTTCGAATGAAAATGTGAAGTCTTCACCTGCACTCATTCTTTGCATTATGCCGACCATTTCTTTACGCTCGTCAGGATGAATCGTCTCCAGATAGAGAGCCATTGATACCGGACGAGACTTGTCATATCCGTTCAGAGGCTCGTTGTCACTGAAAAACAGCTGGGAATTAACATCAAACTCCCAAAGCATAATATCTGCTGTTTTTATGGCTATTTCTGTTTTTAGGCGGCTTTGACGAAGCATTTCCTCTTTCTCCAAAGACTCTGTGATATCTTCCATGATGATGACATAACTTGCCAGTTCTCCATTTGAGTTATGGATGGGTTGTCCATTACATTCCAGGTGACGAATACCGGTATAGACGGTAGTGATGTATCCATCTACTTTTCCAAAATCATACGGGAAAGAAGTGAATATGGGTAATCCTGCTTTTATTGCATTTTTTATTTCATCGGTCACCACCGGACTGTCGTATATGTTTGGATGACTTTCTGCCATCTCTTCCATATCTGTCCCGAATATCCGGCAGAAACGTTCGTTGAAATACAGGATTTTTCCTTCAGCGTTGTAGACTGCTACTGCTACCGGAAGTGAGTTGAGGATAGTCATACTCTGGTTATAAAGACTATCATATTGCTGCTGTAGTTTAACATGTTCGGCAATATCGTTTGCAAGTGAGTGTTTCTGTTCTTTTTCCATGCGTTTGAGCTGTTATTTATCTAAGTTCATAAATACACACATAAAGATGCATTTATACAAGTGAAAAAAATACTGGCTAAGGATTGCTAATTGAGAAATGTTGTGCGTGCCGCTGTGTTTGTTGCATGAATCATCCTACAACGAATACATTCGTCTTGTATAAACAAATGCTGCATGATGACATGCTGCATAGCTGAGTTAGAAAGCTGGCTGAGACGATTTTCTATCATACTCTGTTGCTATTACTTGAAATTACTTATTTCAAGGCGCAAACATAGATAAAAAAAATCATTTTCTATCTTCCTACTGGCAGAAAAATTTCGAAGATTATCGGGATATTTTTTGGTATGCAATTCTGGGTGTCCCATTTGAGACATAAACCGTCCCACAACGGATAAATCCGTTGCGCACAAGGAGGTTTTGCATGATAATATTGTCTTTATGCGTATCTGCACGCAAGCTTGGATATTGCTTGGCGCACCAGTTTAAACAGATATCTCCGATGCCTTTGTAACTTCCGTCGGAGGCGATGCGGTGAATCACATAATAGGGATCATCATTCAACCAGGCTCCGTCTTCGATGATGGCATAAAAAGGATCGGGACTCGGAACAAAACAGAATGTTCCGACGATTTTGCCATGTTCATCTTCGCATACATAGCAATGTCCGGCGGTGATTTCCCGGGCAATCAGTTCACGCTGTGGGTAGCCATTGATCCACTGGTTTCCGTTTCCTACAGATGCCATAAATTTGCGGGCATGATCGAATATCTCCATCAGGCGGTCTAAGTCTGAAAGCTGGCTGGGACGAATTTGTATCATATCTATAAACCTGTTAATTTGCTTATTTCGGAATACAAATGTACATCATTATTTTTATATTATCCTTTTCTTTTTCCTTTCATTAGAAATTCTTCAAAGAATGTATCACGGTAGCTATTGCCTATGGCAATCTCATAGTTACCTATATAAATGTCATTGTTATCGAATGAATCGATGTGACGGGTATTAACGATATACGACTTGTTTACCCGAAGGAACATATCTTGGGGCAGGAGCTCGGAGATGCCTTTCATATTCATGCGGGTAATGATGCGCTGCTCCGGGAGTTGAAGAATTACATAGTCTTTCAATCCTTCGATGAAGAGAATATCAGTGTAGTTTACTTTGAAGTATTTTCGTTCGGACTTCACGAAGAAATACTCGGAAGAAACATTGGTTTCAATAGCCTCTTTCTCTTCTTTCATCAATAATGAATGATAGGAGAGGGCTTTCTGTACTGCCTTTTGGAAACGTTCCGGTTCTATGGGCTTCACCAGATAATCGATAGCATCGACTTCATAGCTGTCCAGTGCATATTCCGTATAGGCGGTAGTAAAGATGATAAGTGTCCGTTTGGAGACGGTATGCGCGAATTCTATGCCGGTGATACCCGGCATCTGAATATCCAGAAAGATAAGGTCGACAGAATGTTCTTCCATAAACCGTGTGGCGGATACGGTATTATTGAACATGCCCAGTAGGCAAAGCTCTTTATTTTCTTGCACCAGCATTTCCATGGCCTCGCGTGCCAGTGGTTCATCATCTATTATAATACAATTCATAAATCCAGTTTTAAAATTACTACATACTTGTTTTCCGTCTCGGCTACTTCCAGCAAATAGCGACCGAGGTATAGGAGTTCAAGCCGGCGTCGGATATTAGTTAGTCCGATTCCACCCACATGGCTTTTGCCTGTTGCTACGGCAGGTTTGGAGTTCTCACATCGGAATTCCAGTTGATCGTCTTCAACCTTAAAGAAGAGGTGAACGTATGACGGATGTTCACTGTCGAAATTATGTTTCACGGCATTCTCAACAAAAGGAATGAACAGTAAAGCCGGTAATTGTATGGCATCGATACTACCTTCCTCAGTGATATTGTAATCAAAGTGATCACGCCGTACTTTTTCCAGATTCAGATAATCGTTCAGGAAGCGGATATCAGAGCGGAGAGGCACATGTTCGCGGAAGTTGTCATTCATCTGGTAACGCAATAAATCTTCAAGTTTAAATAATACTTTGGATGCCTCTGCGGGATTCTTCCGGATAAGAACATTGGCATTATTCAGCATATTGAACAGGAAGTGAGGATTTATCTGATTCTTGAGAAACTTCAATTCGGAATGCAGGGTGGCAGATTGGAGCTCATCTACCCGCTGGTTATAGAGTATCCAGTGGCGAAGAAGGAGTATGGCAGACATTCCGGCTACGGTAAATCCCATGGCCAATACTCCCGATATGGCATTTACCACGATAGGAAATAGGCTGTTATCGGATGCGGGAACCGAAATGTCGATAGTGAAAACTTGGAATATGGCTACAGCTACAATAACTGTCAGACTGACTCCGAATACACCGAGCACATACATCAACAGGCGATTTTTCAGCAGAAAGCGAGGGAATAGCCAAAAAAGATTGATATAGAAAACAGTATCAATGGAAATAAAATAGATGGCCCATCCCAACAACCTTTGAGGGAGACTGAGTGGGCGCATGGGGACATTCCAGAGTATGTTTACAGTAATCATGAATACTACGAATTGCAGAAACAAGTGCCTTGCCATCCGGTAGCGTGGGGCAAGCAGGAAACTGGTAAAACGGTTATTGATCATTTTCCACCTCCTTTCAATTCAAGCAGAATGCTCTGATTATTTAATTCCAACCGATAGTTCTCTCCGTATTGTAAATCGAGGCGTTGCCGGATTTTATTCAATTCCTGCTCCGGTTCCAGACAAGATATGGATACCTGACAGTTGAACAGAATGGTCTCATCTTTCGCTTGTAAATGAATTTCAATGGATGCGGATTGTTCTTCCTGTATTTCTATTTGTTTTACTGTGTATTGGATAAAAGGTATAAAGAGCAATGGGAATACAAATGTACGTCCTGTCTCTCCCGAGGCACTCATGTGGAAATCAAATTTATCCGAAACAAGTTGTTCCAGTTCCAGATAATTAGAAAGGAATTTAATTTCCGTATTTAGCAGCACTTTCTCCCGGTTACAGTCATACAACTGATAACGGAGTATCTGGCTCAGTTTCATTAGCATTTCCGAAGCTTTTCCCGGGTTCACCAATGCCTGCTCTCCTGAATGGTGGAGTACTCGGAATAACATGGAGGGACTAATTTGTTCTTTCAGATGTTCTATTTCGGACTGTAACCTGATTTTCTCCAGTTGCATCACCCGTTGGTTTTCCAGTATCCAGAGCCGCAACAGGACAGTCATACCGCCGCCCATGATGCTGAGAAGCGTCAATGGGAAAGAGGAAAGATAATCCATCACAAATGCCACCTTAGAATATCCCACGTAAATATTAGGTACAGAGAAGATATCGGATACAATATACTCCTGTGTAGCTTGAAAGATAAAAACTATAACTAAAGCACCTGACAGGGAAAGAATATACGTCAGATATCTTTGTTTGAGCAAGTAACGGGGTACCAGATAGAGCAAATTGAAATAAAAAATGCCACCGTAGAGCAGAAACATGTTGAAGATGAGAAGATAGGTCCACTTTCCCAATATCTCTATATAACCCTGACAGCTGAATAATACCAGATTACAAGCTATGACAAACAGTGCCACGACGACAGTAGTATGTCTGGCTACCCGGAAGCGTGAACTGACGAGGAAGCGATATAGAAAAGAATTATCATCGCCTATAATAGGTATTACTTTCATGGGAATATCTTTCATTTGAGGTGACGAAGATAGAATAAATTCATATAAAACACAGGATTATCCTAAATTAAAACTCTATTTTGTAGCTGATATTGGTCAGACCTGTTTTCTGTTCACTTGCCTCTATCTTTCCTGTTTTTATATTATAGAGGTGCTGAATGAACTCTTTGCTACCTGTAAAGTTGAGGCCTTTCACGGAGAATTCATGAGATACACGTCGTTTATTGATGCGGTAGCTTACCGTATAATTACCAATCAGCATCGGAGAGCGTTGAATGGAATATGCCCGCGTTTCGTCATATTGCACTTCTTTGTCGGGGTGGGCCATTGTTGCTTCCACATCTATCGGAGCATAGCGTTCTCCACCTTGTAGGGTAAGCTTCATGTTGACACTGAGAATGTTTTGTTTGTTGCGTCCCAGCATCCATTCTTTGCCGATCAGTCCGTTCAATACATATTTCCGGTTGAAACGTGTGTTGTTCCAGATACCATCGCCACCGCAATAACGGGAGTCGAACAGAGAGGCGGTTATCATATAATAAAGTCCTTTGTTTAGTGTCCGTTCCCAAGTGAAGTCTACACCGAAGTTGCGTCCTCGTCCTTTGTTCACTAAAGCGTTTTCCACGAAGAATTCATCTCGGTTAAGTACCGAAAAGGAGCTGTCGCGCATGACGGGTACATCGTATAGAAACTGAATGTAAGGTTCCACTTTCAAGCTTGTATTTTCTGAAACCTTATAGGCGAATGAAAGCATCAGATGGTGTGCTTTGGTGAAATCTAGGTTTTTGTTTACTGACTGGTCACCGGTGCTTTGCGTCTTTACGAAGTAAACATCCATCTTTTCCATACGGCTGTACATGCCATAAGCCAAAGCAAAGGAAGTTCGGGTATTGGTTTGCCATTTCAGGCTGGTACGCGGTTCAAGGGTCCAGTGGTTATTTAGTGTAAGCAGTTGGCCGTGCAGTCCGAAGTTCAGGTTTAGTTTGTCGTTTATTCCCCATGCAGAGCTGTTGTAGGCTGAAATCAGGCTGGTGTTTCCATCTCCTTTTGAGATTGTTTCCAACGGCTGATCGATGAATGGAGCAAGCTCGAAATTCATATTGTAGAACATTTGCGTGAAGGTGAATCCGGTTTTGTTGGTAAAACGGTTGCTTACTTTCCGATTCAGTGATGAAGTCAGTATCAGGTTCGTGCTTCTGCTGTTCTGATCGATGTAAGGTGAAGGATTAAATTCTCTGTCGTAAGTGGTTTGAATAGCCTCTTGGTCGGAATAAGTTCCGGCAAGTGTGGTTTTCAGCAAGGTGTTTTCATTGAAGAAGTAGCGATGAGTAACACCTCCGGCTGCCATGTACTGGGTGGAGCGCCCTTGTCCGGCATCTTCCAGATAATCCCATTTATCAGGATTCTTTTCGAGTGAACTTTTATATTTGTCAAGCAATGCAGTACCCCATACGGCAAAAGTACCTGCGTGTCGGGTAGGGAAGTTTAGTTTGAAGTTCAGGTCTTGATAGTCCATCTTTCCACCTAAGTCTACGTTCAGTAATCCGGTAGTAGAGTAGCGATAATTAAAGATATACGAAGCCTTACGCTTCTTACTTAACGGACCTTCGGAAGCGAAATCTATTCCCATGATGCCTACCTGGAATGTATTCTCATTTCGTTGGTTGTTTCCGTTGCGTAGTTTCATGTCGAAGACGCCGGAAACGGCATTACCGTATTCTGCCGGAAAAGCACCCGTGAAAAAATCTGAGTTTCCTAAAACCTGTGCACTGAGTGAGGAAAGAATTCCACCTCCTAAAGTGGCGATATCTGCGAAATGGTTTGGGTTTGGAATTTCCACATCTTCCAGTCGCCATTGTAATAAATGCGGGGCATTACCGTGGATGGATATACCATTATTGGAAACGCTTGGCGTTACTCCGGCAAATGAGGCAACCAATCGGGCCGGATCATCAAATCCGCCTGCATAGCGGCTTGCTTCCTCCACGCTGAGCATACGTGCTCCTGCGACAGCCATTTTATTCATTGCTTCGTTCCGGTTGTGTGCATGCACCACTACTTCGCTCAGTTCGTTTACGCTTTCCAGCAAAGCTATTTCCAGATAGACTTCTTTAGCGGAAGTCACCAAAATCTCCCGCACAGTTGTCGGTTCGTATCCCATAAACGAAGCTTGCACGGAATGGCGGCCTACCGGAACTTTGGGAAGTGCGAAACGTCCGAGACTATCGCACATCATCCCTAAACCCGGAATGTCCGTCAACTGTATCGTTGCATAGGGTATAGGGTGCCCCGACGCTCGGTCATTAACCACTCCTCGTAGTGTTTGTATAGGACGCCCACTACTTTGTGGGATATTCTCATCATCGACTGATGCTTGTCCGGGGATATTAGAAACTTCTTTTCCGAAAGAGCAAATTGAAATTAGTAATGCGATTATTACTAATACTTTAGTTTTATCCATCTTTATCGTTTTGAGTTTAATGCGACAAAGATAGGTCTCTGCTATAGGCTACTCTTTTATTTGAGACGAACCGGATGGGTTTGTAGACGAAACTCGGAAATAGCGGCTAAAGCTTGCTCTGCTTTTTCTTCAGGTACAAAAATGTGATCATGATAGTATGCAGCAACCACATTGGCACTAATATTCTTTTCTGCCAGTTTTGCTGAAAATGCAGCCGTTAGCCCAACAGCATCTAAGCTTGAATGGACATTCAGGGAAATGAGTTTATAAACGGATTCATAATCTATATTTTTATCGATAGCCTCTTGTTGGGTGATGATAAGCGTCAGTCCCTCTTTTTCATGGAAGAAGCCGATGGGGTTCAGTTGATGTATGTCATCCCTATGGAATTCGGGAAAAGTACAAAAAACAAAATTGCGTTCATCCAGAACAGGATCGATACTGGATAATAATGTCTCTAAATCTTTGATACCTGCCATAATATATTGATTTATAATCTTTTTCTTCTTGCTGCTGAAGTGATTCTTAATATGACTTCAAGTGCAAAAATAGTACTTTTTTTATGATTTAACGGAAGAACCTTTATACTTGCGGCTTCTTCCTGTTTTGTCTACTACGAAGATTTTACCAGTTGTACAACTCGTATGTGTCAAGTTGTATAACTCAGGCTGCATGAGTTGTACAACTGGTAGGTCTTTCGTAGTAAGTAAGAGAAAGAAAGGTAGTAAGCTATTTGCTTTCTAACTTAACCCATGATTTACAGTTTATTTCTTTCAGGAATTCCTTATCATGTGATATGGCGATTACCGTTCCTGTATAGTCCCGGATGGTTGCCGTAATAATCTCGATGCTTTCAATATCCAGGTTATTGGTCGGTTCGTCCAGTATGAAGACATCCGGGGTATTATCTGCAATCATCAGACAACAAAAAGAGAGACGCATCTTTTCTCCACCACTAAGCAATTTGCAAGGCTTGTTCCATGTAGCTACTGGAAAAAGGTAACGGTTCAAAATAGTTTTCAATTCATGCTCCGGTAGATGACGATGGTTGAAATGATCAACCTGTTTCAGAATACTATATTCATTATGGATAAGAGAGTATTCCTGATCCAGATAAACAGTGCTGAAATCAATACGGTCAAGTGTTCCGCTGACGGCAGCAAGTTCGCCGCAAATCAGCTTTAGCAATGTAGTTTTACCACTGCCGTTATTGCCTTCAATATAGAAGCGGTTGCCACTCCGTAACTGAAAGCTTAACGGTGTTATCCACATGGGTTGGGGAGCATCCGGATATTGAAAGTTCATTTCTTTTGCAGTAGCCAATATCTTACCTTCATGCAGAGTGGAGGCATTGAAATTTGTTTTTAATTTCTCTGCAAAGGGAAGAGTACTTTTTATATTTTGCATGTCCTGCTGTAACTTTTCAGCTTTCTCGGTCTGTACACTTTTTAGTTTATTAGTACTTACTTCCGCCCTGTTTTTCATAGCACCCATCATAATGCGGGGAATGCCTTTCTTGATGGCAGCCTTTTCACCCCGTACATTCTGTTTTGCCTTTTGTTCCGCTAATTCACGGGCAGTTTTCCGGGCAAGCCGCAGGGCTTTTTGCTTTTCTTCCAGTTGCTCTTGTAGGGCATTCAGTTGGATTCCTTTTTGTTCCTTAAAGAAATCGTAATTGCCGCCATAGAAAGTTAGTCCGTTAGAGGCTAATTCACAAATGGCAGGTAATTGGTTTAGTAAGGTACGGTCATGGCTGATAACAAGTACAATGGCCGGAGTGCGCCGTACGAAATCATATAACCGTTGCCGTCCTGTTGCATCCAGATGGTTTGTTGGCTCATCCAGTAGAATAGCGACAGGTGAGTGCAATTCCATGCCGGCAAGAAAGATACGTGTTTTTTCTCCCCCGCTTAATCCGTCCATCAGACGGGAGAGGGGAATACCATCCATTCCCCATGCCGACAAGGCAGCTTGGGCACGTTCTTCAATGTTCCAGTCATCATTCAGTGTGGTGAAATGTTTTTCAGATACATCTCCGTTCAGGATGGCATGTAAGGCTTCCAGTTTGCCATCTATCCTTAAAGCCTGTGCAATGGTCCGGTCATCATATTGCCCGAAATGTTGAGGCACATAATAGAGATGTTCCGGGTGGCTGACCGTCCCGGTTGTAGCAGATAAATCACCTGCAATAATCCGCATTAAAGTGGATTTTCCGCAACCGTTGTTTCCGGTCAGTGCCATTTTGTCTCCCGGGTTGATAACAAGGTTCAAATGTTGGAATAAGATTTCTTTGTCGGAATGGATATAGCTAAGATCTCTGATAATAATACTCATGGTAAATACTGTGTTTAAAGAGGTGAATACACTGTATCAAAAAGTGTTTTGGATACAATAAAATCTCGATTGTGGAGGGGATAGACAAACACAGTATTGGCTAAACATTCACGTTTGTGATGCTCAGCGTTCTGAATTATAAAGCATGTAAAAAGTGATGTTTACCGAAATGTTTGTCTTTACTTGGAAATTCTCATCGTAGTAATTATTAGTTAGTGGGCGCAAAGATAGGTATTTCTTTTGGATATTGCAATATTACTATCAAAAGGTGGATGTTCTGAGTATTTCGATAAGCCTTCGATTATTAGACTTTTAGGTAAAATACCGTTTTTAAGAAGATTTTCTTAAATTGTAGAATAAAACCATATATTTGCTAAATAAAACCATATATTTGCAAAATATAGGGTGTATCTCGTCAGAGAACAATTAATCATTATACTTAATTTATCTCAATAAATCTCGTATGAAATCTACTGATTCCGAACAAGAAGGAGTCGGCATGGAACTGAAACAGTACCGTAACCGGCTCGAACAAATGGTCGAAGAAAAATCTAAGGACCTGATTGCCATTCAAGAAAATCTGGAAGCAACCAACCGGCGGCAGGCATTATTCATAAAAGTGTTGCAAATATTACAACTGGAACCGGACATACCTACAGCCATGAATATGGCACTTGCTGAAATAGGTCGCTATACCGGTGTTGACCGGTTGGCAACATGGGAAAACCATCTTGACGGGGTCACGTACGGATGCACCAACGAATGGTGCAACGATGGTATCGAGCCGGCCATAGATTATCTGCGGAGTATGACCATTGAAGCGGGAAAGCCATGGTTTGACATGCTCGAAAAGAATCATATCATCTGTACGTCCGATATCTATTCGCTCGACCCCTTTATTACCCAGATGCTTGAGGTGCAAGGCGTAAAAGCCATTGCTGTTTTTCCTCTGTCGCAGTTAGGGGTACATTTCGGTTTCCTGTCATTTAACTTTTGCTGGAATAAGCAGTGGGATGAAAAGGATGTGGAATTAATGAGCCAGATATCGCAAATTGTATCTACCGCTACGAAACGTTGGCAGGTAGAAACGTCCCTGCAATTGTCTCAACGAACTATGCAAAAGGTATTGGATAACATCAATGCCAATATTTTTGTTTGCGATTATGATACACAGAAGGTACTCTTTGCAAACAAACCTTTCAGGGAAGAAGCCGGGCAGGTTTCGGAAAATGCAGAATGTTGGAAAATGCTGAATGCAGGATTGAACGGTTTGTGTGCGCATTGCCCGAAACCGCAGTTGCTCGATGCCAACCGTAAGTTCACAGGTGTTCATTTCTGGGAAGACTACAATCCCGTTACCGAACGCTGGTATACCATTCAGAGTATGGCGATAAAGTGGCTTGACGGACGATGGGCAATCATGGAATTGGCTACTGATATCACTACCCGTAAGCAGGTAGAATTGGAGTTGATTCAGGCCAAGGAAAAAGCAGAAGAGTCAGATAGACTAAAATCGGCATTCCTTGCTAATATGAGCCACGAAATACGTACTCCTCTGAATGCTATTGTGGGGTTCTCGAGCTTGCTTGCCGAAGCCGATGATGATGAGCGTGAATCGTATATGTCTTTGGTAGAGGAGAACAACGAACTGTTGCTCAACCTTATTTCTGACATTCTGGATATTTCTAAAATAGAGGCCGGTACAGTGGAGCTGACTATAACAAGGGTGGATTTGCCCCGACTTTGCCGTGAGGTAATTTCCACTTGTTCACACAAAAAACATGAGGAAGCGGTTGTACTGCGTTTTGACGAAAGCTCGCCACAGATAATGGTTGATGCCGACAAGAACCGAATCATGCAGGTGCTTTCTAATTTCGTAACGAATGCCTTGAAATTTACGATCAAGGGATCGGTTACTCTTTCCTATAGATTGGAAAATGACACTCAGGTGCGTTTCTGTGTGACGGATACTGGTAAGGGTATTCCTGCTGAACAGCAGCATGAAATTTTCAGTCGCTTTGTGAAACTCGACTCGTTCTCTCAGGGGGCCGGTCTTGGATTGTCTATATGCCAGAGTTTGGTAGAGCGAATGGGAGGAGAGATTGGAGTAGACTCCCGCGAGGGAAAAGGTTCGTGTTTCTGGTTCACACATCCATATACGCTTGATGCCTCATTGGACTCGGATGCTGTAACAAAGGGTGGTGACCAGGTTATAAAGATCATCTCAAGAAATTATAAACCTCTGATTCTGGTGGCCGAGGATATAGACAGCAACTATTTACTGATCGAGGCACTTCTCAGGAAGGATTATCGTCTGCTGAGAGCACATGATGGTAATGAGGCTATAGAGCTTTTCAATACTCAATCTCCTGATCTTATATTTATGGATATGAAGATGCCGGGTATGAACGGAATAGATACAGTCGTTATGTTAAGGGAGGGCGGTGCCCGGGTGCCCATCATTGCACTTACGGCATTTGCTTACGACGATGATAGGGCATTGGCACTCAATGTGGGTTGCAATGACTTTTTGACCAAACCTGTTTCGCCACTTGAGTTACGCAGGATGGTCAGTAAATGGATAGAGAAAGAAACTAAATAAATCAGAAGGATTACTCCATAGAAGATGCGTCGAATGATAGAGGTAACAAAGCACCTACATTCTTCATTTCATAGATACCTTTTTTCCCGAAAAGTAAAATGCGCATGGGTTGCCTGAAGCGTTTTTCCGTTTCAAGCATTACCTGGCGGCATGCACCACAGGGAGGAATCGGATCATCCAGGAAATCCCGTTCATTGCGTGCGGCAATGGCAAGAGTTTCTACTGCCTGGTCGGGATATTGGGAGTTTGCATAAAATAAAGTGGTACGTTCGGCACAAAGTCCCGACGGGTAAGCTGCATTCTCCTGATTGGTACCTGTGACAACTGTACCGTCTGCCAATCGTGCAGCGGCGCCTACTGAAAAGTGTGAATAGGGGGCATAGCTACGTTGGGTAGCCTCACGCGCTGAATCTATGAGTTGGCGGTCGGCATCACTTAATTCACTATAATCGTATATTTTAATGTCAATTTGTAAGGTCAAATCTTTCATAAGGCAGTAAGGTATATTGTAATTAATGTTACAAAGTTAGGAAAGAGATTGGTAATTCCAATTCTTTTTAAGATTTTTGTACCTCAACTTATATTGCTATGAATAGAATGAACGCTATCAGACTCACTGCAATCCTGGCACTTCTGGTTTGTACCGTTTCCGCCCAGGCGCAGCGCAAGAATGCCCGTTACGTGGAATATATAGAGAAGTATGCTCCGCTTGCCGTACAACAAATGAAGGAACACAAGATACCTGCCAGTATTACTCTGGCTCAGGGACTTCTTGAAAGTGGTGCCGGACAAAGTGCATTGGCACGCAAAAGTAATAACCATTTCGGTATTAAGTGCGGTAATAACTGGCGTGGGCGCACAGTGCGTCACGATGACGATGCCCGCAATGAATGTTTTCGGGCTTACAGTAATCCCAGAGATTCTTATGAAGATCATTCTGCTTTTCTGAAGCGGGGTGCGCGTTATGCATTCCTGTTCGATTTGAAGGTTACGGACTATAAAGGTTGGGCACGTGGTTTGAAGAAAGCCGGATATGCTACTGATCCCTCTTATGCGAACCGTTTGATAACGATTATAGAGGATTATGAACTTTATAAGTATGACAGTCGCGGTATGAGTAATCGTGAAAACCGTAATTGGGAGAAAGAACTGAAGAAGAAACCTTGGCTGGCTAATCCGCATCAGGTATATATAGCTAATGATATAGCCTATGTCGTAGCTCGTGACGGCGATACTTTCCGTTTATTGGGCAAGGAGTTCGATATCAGTTGGAAGAAGCTTGTGAAGTATAATGACCTGCATAAGGATTATACATTGGAAGCGGGTGATATCATCTATTTGAAAAGTAAGAAAAAGAAAGCCTCTAAGCCGCATACGGTTTACATCGTGAGAGATGGCGATTCCATGCATACCATTTCGCAAAAGTACGGTATACGGCTGAAGAACCTGTATAAGATGAACCGGAAAGATGATGAATATATACCGGAAGTAGGCGACAGGTTAAGATTAAGATAAATAGATTGCATATACTAAAAATGACTGCTTATAGGCAGTCATTTTTAGTATATGGCAGACAATTGTAACAGAGATATAATTTGCTTGTAACCGGAAAGTCCTTCTCATGGGCATACTTTTGCACTTTCTTTTAAAATATTCCGGTTATGGCAACAAGCGACCCTTTTTATGAGGACGAGTACTTGCTTTCCTTGCTAAGGCAAGGCAGTCAGGATGCATTTACGCAGATATACAATAAGTATTACTCTATGCTATACTCCTTATCTTGCAGGTACTTGCAAGACAGGGAACTTGCTGAAGACGTGGTTCAGCAGGTCTATTTGCGTTTATGGGAATCCCGTTCTTCTGTTTGCATTACAGCGAGTCTGAAAAATTACCTTTATACAATGGCGAAGAATCATGTTCTGAATATGATTCGTGATAAGAATGAATGGATAGTCAGGCAATATGAAAACATTCAGCAGGAAAATGATATTGCAGACGACGGTTTGCAGGAAAAGCTGGAGGAAGAAAGAAAACTGAGTTGCTTCTACCGGGCTGTAAAGCAACTGCCGGGAGCTAAACGGGAGATATGTCTGCTGAAAATATATGAAGGGTTGAATAATCAAGAGATAGCTCATAAACTGAATATGCCGGTGGGGACAGTGAAGAACTATTATACGCAATCCATACAGTTATTGAAATACTACCTCAAAGAATTATATTGATGAATACAGTAGAAGATGCAATGATGAACAAGGTACTTGCCGGTGAAGCCGGTAAGGAAAAGGCACGAGAGTGGGGGCGTTGGCTTGCTACGGATGAAGGGCAGGCGTATCTTGCTGTGCAAATGGATGCCGATTTCTTTGAGGAAAGAGAAGATATGGATGACAGTATCTGTGAAGAATCTCGTAAAAGGGTATTCTGCAATCTGCAAAAGAAGATTTCGGGAAAACGTTTTGCTGTACTAACTTTAAAAGTGGTGGCGGCGATGACACCTGTTGCAGCAGTTGTAGCTATATTACTCTATCTTAATACGCAGGTTTCTCTTTTTGAACATCCGTTTTATCAGGATATCCATGTGGCGAAGGGAGAACGGATGCAAATTGCTTTTCAAGATGGTACCCGTGTTTATTTGTATCCCGGTTCCCATCTTCGTTATCCGGATAAATTCGGTTTGACGGACAGGAGGGTGACTTTGGATGGAGAGGCTTATTTTAAAGTGAGCAAGAATTCTCACAGACCCTTCATTGTCGATTTGGATAAGGCTTCTATTCGGGTGACAGGAACTTCTTTTCATGTACAGGCCTATGCTTGTGAGCCGGACATCACAGTTGAACTGGATGAGGGGCAGGTAGATCTACTTTATGGTGACCGGAAAGAATATTCTTTGCGTCCGGGTGAATCACTTATATATGATAAAGTGAAAAATGCTTGTATGCTTCAATTACAGGAAGGAGGAAACGGGCTTATTCGTTGGAAAGAACAAGAGATCGATTTTCGGAATACTTCGATGAAGGAAGTGCTGAAAGAATTGGATTTGCATTATGGGATTCCTTTCTGCATTGAAGATACGGCTGTTTATCAGTATTCTTATACTTTATGTGTGAAGAAGGCTTCTCTGGAAGAAGTGATGAAGACACTTGAAATAATCTCCCCAGTCCGTTTTCAGAAGGGAGATACCGTCCGGGTACGGATGAAATAGTATTGACATGTAAAAGACATGTTCCCGTTATACACTTTAGTTCCCCCTTTGTGTCAATAGTACGTATAAAGATCATATTGAATTAATTTCATTAATCATTTAACGTATAAAAATGAAACGAGGTATTTTGATTGTTTTAATGTTTTTTCTGAGCTTGGCTTCTGTTATGGCTGCTCAGAAAGTAACTCTGAAGTGTAGGGAAGTTGCCTTAAAGGAAATCTTCGCCAGAATTACGAAACAGACAGGGCTGACGGTAGCCTATAGTTCGCAGGTGCTTAATGCAGATACAAAAATCAGTATTGAGACAGAGAATGCGGAAATAACAGAAGTCTTGGAGAAATTGCTACCCGCTACAATAGGGTATAAGATTGAAAATAATTCGATTCTGATATTCAAAAAGGAAGTTTCCAGAAAAGCTTCTACAGTCAGGATGAAGGGAGTTGTTTTTGATAAGAAGACGCGGGAACGGTTGGCAGGTGTAACGTTGGTTCTGAATGATAATCCGTCTGTAGGTACCATTACTGATATGGATGGAGTGTTTCAGATAACTGCTGCCCAGGGTAGCAAGTTGAAGGTGTCTTATATAGGATACGAAACGCAGATGGTTGCTATGAGTCCGGTTGAGGAATTGAAAGTGGAACTTGATCAGGACAACTTCAAGCTGGATGAGGTTGTGGTGACCGGTCAAGGAGCTGAAGTGCAGAAACGCCGGTTATCATCGAATGTAACTACTGTCAGCAGTAAAGAACTGGAACGCATGAAACAGGGGCGTATAGATCAGGTATTGCAAAATGCTCTCCCCAATGTGCAGATAACGATGTCCAGCGGCCAGGCGGGTGCAACTTCATTGGTAAAGTCAAGGGGGTTGTCTTCCGCTTTCTCTAACTCTACTCCCGTGATTTATGTAGACGGAGTGCGTGTGGACAATATGAATACAGGTGCAACTTTGAATAACTCATTAAGCGGAAACAGCGCAGTGACCGGTTCTATCGGTGATATTCCGATGGAGAATATCGATCACATTGAGTATGTGACGGGTGGTGCGGCTACTACTCTCTACGGTTCGGATGCAGCCAATGGCGTTATTCAGATTTTCACAAAGAAAGGAGCAGAGCAGAAGACCACGTTCTTTGCCGAAACTCAATTGGAGGCGGATATTGCTTCTTCCCAGTTTTATCATTTTAAACGTACCAAAGAACTGTTGCATCAGACAGGCTTTACGCAGAAGTACCGCATTGGTTTTGACGGTGGAACAGAAAAGTTCGGTTATAGTTTTGGCGGTAGCATGAGTAATGGTACGGGAACTCTGATAAAGAACGGTAACGAGGATCGCAAATATGACTTGCGTTTCGGTTCGAGAATGAAGTTCAATGAGCAATTTGAATATCAGAATTCATTTGGTATGGTGATACAGGACTTCGCGAGAAGTCGCAACGGTAATCAGGGAGGATATACCGGATTGTGGTTTACAGAAGGTGCTGCGGCTACCAACTTCAGATATACGGATGCAGCGGGCGAACTGGTGAATTATGGCGCTGATTTGGATGCATTGGATGATTATACTTTTGCTCAGATGAAGGCTTTTGTTACGAAAGCGGAAGCGTTGCAAAACAACCGTGAGTCCGTAAAGCGTTTTCAGACTTCTCAATCTCTGAGTTATGCTCCCCTGACTAATCTGACTTTCAAAGGGGTATTAGGAGTTGATTATCGATTGAACACCAATAAGAACATCATAACTAATGAATATCTGATTCACACCCAACAGAAACCGGAAGGAACGTCAGATGCAGGAAGCATTTCCAACTTCGACCGCAACTATTTTGGTCTGACTCTGGATTTGAACGGACAGCATAAATATCGCTATAAAGATGTTTTTAGTCTGATTTCTACAGCAGGCTTCCAGTTCTTTAGCACTTATGACCACCAGTCGGTATATAATGGAACAAACGTACGCGATGGTGCCCAGATAATAGAGGGTGCAGGAACATTAACTTCTAATGAATGGTTGAGCTATCTGTATAATTACGGTTACTTTATTCAGGAAAATATCGGTTTCCTGGACCGCTATTACATTGATCTGGGATTGCGCTCGGACTATAATACTGCTTTTGGTGACAATGTAGGCTGGCAGTATTATCCCAAAGTGGGACTTTCTTATGTTCTCTCCGAAGAACTTTTTATGCAGAGACTGAAAGAGAATAATCTTGTAAGCAGTTTCCGTATTCTGGCCAACTATGGTATTGCCGGTAGTTATCCTCCTGCTTTTGAATATCAACGCACTGTGGCGTTCAATTCTTTCCAGGGAGGGCAAGCCGCTTCTTTTGGTAAATATGGAAATCCGGACCTGGCACCCGAAAAGAAACATTCGTATGAAGCCGGTTTTAATGCTGTGCTCTTTAACCGTGTGTTGAATCTGGGATTTACTTATTATTATGCTCTGACCAAAGACGCTCTTTTCAGTATCCCGTCCCTTCCTTCATCCGGTCAGTCTGCCAATTATTTATCTAATGTCGGTGAAATAGAGAATAAAGGTATTGAATTGAGCATAGGGCTGCAAATAGTGGATACAAAGGATTGGAATGTTCGCCTGAATGCATCTTATAATACGAATCATAATAAAGTACTGAGTATTGGTAATGCAGTGCCTTTTGCTATTGGCGGTTTCTCTTCGCGAACGGTTCAAACGGTGGTAGCTGAAGGAGAACCGGTAGGTTTCATCCGTGGTTATAAGGCCGTACTGAATCCGGATAACTCACTGAAGGAAATTCTGCCTTTACAGAACCTGGGTTCTACACTTCCTACAGCTTATGGTAACTTCTCTTTGTCGGCAAGTTATAAGAATCTTTCGTTCATGCTCAGTGGTGATTATCAATATGGAGCTTATGTACATTCGTTCGACCGCCAGTTCCGTTTCTCAAAGGGTCTGAAAGACGATGCTATTCCAGAGAAAGCATTGGAAGGACTTGACCAGGGTGCTAACTGGCTTAACTTCACTAACTTTTTCGTAGAGAAATCAGATTTCTTGAAAATCAGGAATATCGGAATAGTTTATGATTATAAGCCGAAAAAATATCTGAAATCAGTCAATCTGGCTTTCAATGTTTATAATCCGTTTGCCTTTACAGCCTCATCGGTAGACCCGGAAGTTGCCTTGGCAGGTGCCCGTTCGCAAGGTGCAGTAGCAGTAGGTGGATTGAACTACTCTTCTTATTCCACTCCCCGCCAGTATGTAGGAACGATACGTGTCTCTTTTTAATCATTAGTTTAACTCGTAAATAAATATAGATATGAAATTAAAAAAATATATGTTGATAGCTTCTCTGGCTTGTGTTTGTTCGTCTTGTGAACTTTTGCAACCGAATGAGATCATCAATCCGAATGTAGATGAAGATACATTTCTGAAAACTCCTAATGCTATGAGTACCTGGGTAAACGGAGCCAACCGCTCGTTTGCCACGATTATCGGTTCGTATGTGGAACTGACTGAAATACTCTCCGATAATTATTTTAATAACTATAGTCAGAGTAGTAAGGTTTTCGATTTTCCCACGATTCTGTATACGGATATAGATGTAACCAATTTGCAACGCCATGTAGGTACGTTGCGGGAAACGGCGATCCAGGGATTAGAGGTGGTGGCTAAGGCCGATGCAACTACTACAGATGAACAACGCTATAATCTCTATTATATCAAGGGATATTCTTATCTTCTGGCAGGAGAATATTTCCGGGCGCTCCCTATTGAAAATGGGGGAGAGGTGAAAGGCTGGAAAGAGAACCTAAATCTGGCTATCTCTACATTTACGGAAGCTTTGAAATTTACAAGTGATACGGATGAAACGGCATTTATCAACACCTTGATAGCCCGTGCTTATTATCGGCTGGGAGATAAAGTAAATGCAGTGAAGTACGCCGATAATGCCTTGGCATTATCAACAGATTTCACAAAACAAGTAACATTTGATGGGGAGAATGGTGTGATAAGCTCTATTCAGGGATATATTTATGGCACCAATTTCCAGCCATTGCCTCGCCTGGATTTCCTTGACCCGAAATATTTTCAGACTAAAGCAAGAGAGGCACGTCCTATCTGTATTGCTAAAGCGGAAGAGCCCTATTTGATTTTGGCTGAGGCAGCTTTAGCTGACAATGATTTAAACGGAGCAAAGAGTCTTTTGAAAACATTGCTGACACTCGTCAGAAATCGTCCGATGGCGACAGATATAAGTGATCAGTTGGAAGGCCGTTATAACGGGGGGTATAAAGAATATCCTAACAGTTCGGAATACCGGGTGGCTGCATCTTCGGAGGATGAATTCAGAGGCGGACTTGTGCTCGACCGTCAGGCACCTCATTTGATTTCTGTTCTTTATATTTCCGGTACTTCCGTTACAGAAGCAATGATTGATACTCCGACCACAGTCGATGGGCTTTTAGAAGTACTCTACCTGATGCGACAGGAAATTTTTATGGCGGAAGGCAGACGTGCTGCCGATCTGGGTATTCGTTTTCCGGTATGTGAAACGGAAGCTGCCAATACACCTTCGGCAGCAGAATATACTATTGCGCAGATTCCTTCTTTCATTCCTTTGAATCAGGATATGGATGCTTTTGAAATGAATAAGGAAACAAAAACGGTTGTGATTAAATACAATATGAACCGAATTATTGTACAGAATAAATCTTCGGAATATGTAGCGCCTTTCTTCAATTAAAGTTCTTCATGAAATCTTTTCCATTATTCATTCGCTTTGTATCAGGGGAGTGTTTTGTTCGCGACTAATGAATATTGTACTTATCCTTAGGAATAATTGGATGTCAACCTTGGTCAACAGCCCTGTCAACCTTGGTCAACAGGCCCGTTAACCAAGGTTGACAGAGCTGTTGACCAAGGTTGACACCTGATAATACTTATTATAGAGTTACCAAACAAGCCGGGCAAAAGCAGACGATTACTTGTCTGTTATAAATTGATCGCTGAAGCTTTTGATGCAAAATGCATGGGATGAACCTTTTAAAGTGTTATATACCTATCCGAAAATGTACAGGGTGTTCGATATCGGACACCCTGCTTTTCTCTTTTTTTACTTGTTATCAGCTACTTACATTTTTGGCACGCATTTAGTATATATAAATAATGTGAATAATATGCCTGTTCGTTTTTAAAAGCGGAACAGGCTGAAATCTGATAAAATAATAAATAACTCAATATTCAACATGGACAGAGAAATTCCGAAAGAAGTGCGTAATAAAGAACGCAATAAGAAAATTATCCGTTACGGCGGCATCGGCGTGGTAAGTATAATAGTTATCAGCGTACTCATCTCATTTTTGCGTACGGGAGTGAAAACGAAAGACTTGGTGTTTTCTACAGTAGATAAAGGCACGATTGAAGTTAGTGTCAGTGCATCGGGAAAAGTGGTGCCGGCTTTTGAGGAAATTATCAATTCACCTATCAATACCCGTATTGTAGAGATATATAAGAAAGGTGGAGATAGTGTAGATGTAGGCACGCCGATTTTGAAGCTCGACTTGCAGAGCGTGGAGACAGACTACAAGAAATTGCTGGATGAAGAGCAAATGCGCAGCTATAAGCTGAACCAACTCAAAGTGAATAATCAGACCAAACTGAATGATCTGGCAATGAAGATTAAAGTATCGGCCATGCAGTTGAACCGTAAGAAAGTGGAATTGCGCAATGAGCAATATCTTGACAGCTTGGGTTCGGGAACTACGGATAAAGTGCGTCAGGCGGAACTCAGCTATAATGTAGCACAGTTGGAATATGAGCAGCTGAAACAGCAGTATGACAATGAAAAGGAAGTACTTGCTGCCGAATATAAAGTTCAGGAGCTGGATTTCAGTATTTTCCGTAAAGGTCTTGCCGAGATGAAGCGTACATTGGATGATGCACAAGTTCGCTCTCCGCGCAAAGCTATCCTTACCTATATTAATAACCAAATTGGTGCGCAGGTGTCTCAAGGAAGCCAGCTTGCTGTAATCTCCGATCTTAGCCATTTCAAGGTGGAAGGTGAAATTGCAGATACGTATGGTGACCGTGTGGCTGCCGGTGGCAAAGCGATTGTAAAGATTGGCAGTGAGAAATTGGAAGGTACGGTCAGCAGTGTGACTCCTTTGTCAAAAAATGGAGTGATCTCTTTCACAGTACAACTGAATGAGGATAATAACCGCCGCTTACGTTCGGGCTTGAAGACGGATGTGTATGTGATGAATGCCGTGAAAGAAGACGTGATGCGGATTGCCAATGCTTCTTATTATGTAGGACGTGGTGAATATGACCTCTTTGTGCGTGACTCTGATAAAGAAATAGTGAAGCGTAAAGTGCAATTGGGCGATAGCAATTTCGAGTTTGTAGAGGTTATCAGTGGTTTGCAGCCGGGCGATCAAGTGGTAGTGAGCGACATGAGCCAGTATAAAAATAAGAATAAGCTGAAGTTGAATTAGCCTAAATAACGCAGGATATGTTAAGAATATATTTAAAGCAAGCGTGGAGCCTGCTGAAAGAAAATCCGTTGGTCAGCGGACTTTCTATTGCAGGAACGGCACTGGCCATTACCGCTGTAATGATGATTATTCTTGTGATACAAGTGCGTTTGGCCGAATATGCACCAGAGACAGAGCGCAGTCGTATGTTGCACATTGTTGCAACCCGTTCTTTCCTAAAAAGTAATGATGGAAACTGGAATAATGGGGGAATGGGAAAACGTGTGGTACGTGAGCTTTTCTATAATCTGAAAACCCCGCAGGAGGTGAGTGGCTATGCCCGTAGCACGGTATCCGTTAGTTCCGTTGCCAAGCGTACCTTTACAAAATACCGGGCTACCTATACAGACGAACGTTTTTGGAAAATATTCGATTACACATTTCTGAATGGCGCTCCTTTTACGTACGAAGATAATGAAAGTGGCATCCGTAAGGCAGTTATCAGTGAAAAACTGGCACGCCGCCTCTTCGGTAAGACGGAGGTGAAAGGACAGAGATTATTTATTAATCGGACAGAATACACGGTATGTGGTGTGGTGAAAGATGTACCTCGTACTGCCCGTTACGCCTATTCAGATGTATGGTTGCCCTATAATTCGAGTGCCGCTATGGAGACGGCTGCCAATGTGTATGAGGGGCTGGTAGGTCCTTTCAATGTTGTGATGCTGGCACATGGCACCGATAATTTTACTGCTATCCGTGCAGAAGTGGAAAAGGTTACTAAACAACTGAATACGAATACATCGGAATATGCTGTCAGCTTCTTTAACGGGCCGATGACTAATCTGGATCTGTTGGTAACCGATAATAATGGTTTTGTTAATGAAATTCCCTATGGCAATTGGTTTTTGCAACAAGGCGGTTTCGTATTTTTACTATTATTGCTTCCGGCGCTCAATATGATTGGCATTACGCTGACCAACTTTCGTAAACGGCGTGCAGAGATAGGTGTTCGTAAAGCGTTCGGAGCGACAGCAGGTAACGTTTTCCGCCAGGTCCTCGATGAGAATCTCATAATTACTTTTATTGGCGGCATATTCGGACTGATGCTCTCCATAGGTGTCTTGCTGCTGACACGTGACATCTTCTTCCCATCGGGTACGGAATTCAATGCGGAGATGCTGATACGTCCGGAAACATTTCTGGTGACTTTGCTTTTTATCTTCCTGCTGAACCTGCTGTGTGCCGGCATTCCTGCCTGGCGTGCTGGAAAGTATAACATTGTCAAATCGTTGAATAATCAAGAATAAACCATGATACGTCATCTCATCACTCTGATATGGAACCAGCGCAAACAAAATGGCTGGATATTTGCCGAAATGGCATTGGTTTTACTGGCTGTCTTTATGATTACGGATGGCGGTTATAGTAAATACACTCTTTATAATGAGCCTTTAGGTTATGATATCAATCGTTGCTGGCGGCTTCATCTGGAGGAAACGGAACCTGGTAACGAAGGTTATACAGGCGAGGACGAACGTGGAGCCAAATGTTGGGAACGTATCACGGAATTGACTCGACGCCTGATGAATACCGGTGAGGTGGAAGCTGTGGGATGCAGCTTTTACAGTTGCCCCTACAGTCAGGGCAATTCGTGGACGAGCGTTGAACCGGCAGGTGCGGATAGTGTCAATGCTTATTCGGAATCTTTGCACCGCCAACTGGGTGATGCCGGTTTCTTTGAAGTTTTCGGCATTCATGACGTGAATGGAAAACAGATACGCGAACTGGAAAATCCGGCAAAAGATGAGGTTATCCTGACGGAGAAGGTAGCGCAGAAGTTTTTCGGTGGGAAGGAACCGCGCGGCCGGTTGGTAAATACCGGCGAACTGGACGGGACGCCTGTGCTGGCTGTTGCCCCTACTATTCGTGAGAATGATTTTGAACCGGCTACTCCCACGTTCTATATTAAAGCTTCTGGTTCTACGATGGAAGAGCTTTTCGAGTGGTATCGTCCTTCTTCATTGGAATATTCGCTACGCATGAAACGTGATATGACACAGACTGAGATGGAAGAATGGCTTGCTTCTTTGGGTGAACGGTTGACGTCCGGCAATATCTATGTAAATGCCGTAACAGGTTTTAAAGAGATGCGTGCCGACCGTATAGATTATGCTATAACGGATTGGCAAATGATACAACTCGTTGTCGCTTTCTTGTTGCTGAATGTGTTTTTTGGTGTTACCGGGACTTTCTGGATGCGTACACAGGCACGCCGTTCGGAAACAGGATTGCGTATGGCTGTCGGTGCGTCGAAGGGGCGGATTGTATTCTGGCTCAATGCGGAGGGATTATTAATTCTGTTGCTGGCGTTGATTCCTATCATTATTATTGTGCTCAATTTCCACCACATGGATTTATTGAGTGCTAAAGTTCCTTATACGGCAGGTCGTTGGATTGTAGATTTTGCTATTTCATTGGGAGCTCTCGCAATGATGATTGTATTGGGCATTGCGGTGCCGGCACGCTGGATTATGAAAGAGCAACCGGCTGAAGCGTTGCATCACGAATAAATAAACTACTTAATATATTCAGGGATGGTAAAAATCTATTTGAAGCAAGCATGGGTCTTGTTGAAGCAGAATCCGCTTTTCAGTACTCTTTACATAGTCGGTACAGGGCTGGCTATTGCTATGACTATGATTGTAGCCGTGATTTACTACGTCAAGGTAGCCCCGGTTTATCCAGAGTTGAATCGCATGCAAACGCTTTATCTGACTTCTGCAAGATTTCAAAAAGGAACGGAGCAGAATAAACAGACTTTTCAATGGGCCGTTTCCTATCAGGCATTACAAGAGTGGTTTTATCCGTTGAAGAATGCTGAGGTTGTTTCGGGGGTTATGAATAACAGGTCAGATGACAATTATATTCAACCGGCCGACCGTAGCGGGGATTTTACAGTAAGTTTAAAGTTGGTTGACCCGAATTTCTTTTGCATCTATCCATTTTATTTTTCGGAAGGTAAGGCTTTTACTACATCTGACCTTGAAAGCGGTATCTGTACGGCTGTCATAACAGAAGAACTGGCCCGTCGCCTGTTTGGCATGACCGAAGGTGTGGTGGGACGCTCGTTTAGTTTGGATTATGTCAATTATCGAGTTTGTGGTGTTGTGCGTAGTGCAAGTTATCTGACTTCGGATTCTTATGCGCAGGTCTATATCCCTTATAGTGTAATTCCTAAATATCGTGACTCCAATTATGGAATACCTTATCTAGGTGCATTTGGCGTTACTTTTCTTGTAAAGGACGATGCGCAAGCTGAAGCGTTGCGTGCCGAAATTCAGGAAATTGTCCGTAAGGAAAATCTGTTGCATGCGGATGAGTGGCAGGTGAATCTTTGGGAACAACCTACATCCCATTTGCAGCGATTGTTTAAACCTTATCCTAGTATGACTACCGGTGTATGGGCACAGATACGCTATCTTCTTTTAATATTGCTGGTGCTCCTGCTGGTTCCTGCCTTGAATCTGAGTGGGATGATAGCGAGTCGTATGGAAAGCCGCTTGTCGGAAATGGGAGTGCGTAAGTCATTCGGTGCCGGCCGTGGCGGATTGCTTTCACAAGTGATGTGGGAGAATCTCTTATTGACATTGTTGGGTGGTATATTGGGATTATTGTTGGCGTGGTTTGCTCTGTATACTTGTCGTGAGTGGGTATTTATGATATTGGAAGACTGGGCCGAACCGGTTCCGGAAGGAGTGAATGTGCTGGTTTCCGGGGAGGTGCTGTTTGCCCCGGTGGTATTTGCTGTTGCTCTTTTGTTCTGTATCTTGCTGAATTTATTATCAGCGTTGATTCCGGCATGGTATGCGTTACGGAAGCCGATTGTGTATTCACTGAATGAAAAAAGATAAAGACTATGCTGAAACTTATATTAAAGAACCTGTGGGCACGCCGTCGCCGTAATGGCTGGTTACTGGCGGAATTGATTCTGGTCAGTATTGTTACGTGGATTATCCTTGACCCGGTTATCGTGATGACGTATGACCGTAGTATTCCTTTAGGTTATGATACTGACCGCCTTTGTTTTGTTACTCTCAGTACCTTGCAGCCACAAGCGCCCGGTTATAATGAAGAGGCTGAGGATTCGGCTATGATTATGAAATCTTACTTTAATATGACACGATTGGTAAAGGACTATCCCGGCATAGAATCAGCTGCTCCGGTATTGGGTTTCGCTTATCCCAATTCGACGGGGAATAGCAATACAGCCATCCGTGCGGAAGGTGATACCTTGGATTTGCCGGTAATGATTATGGAGTTTATACCTCATACGAATTTCTTCGAAACTTATGGCTTTCGCTCCGAACGAGGCAGAACCCCAGCAGAATTATCGGATTATGACTATACGGAAAATGACATCGTATTGACAGAAAATACGGCTGAACATTTGTTCCACACTAAAAATGCGGGTAATAAGCGTTGTTGGTCTAAAGAGGGGAACGATACAATTTATTCACCGGTTATCGGTGTAGTGGGAAACTTTAAAGCAACCAGCGATTCCCGTCCGGCTCCTGTCATTTTTCGTCCTTTGATATCTATTGATATGGAAGATGCTTACGATGATATGCGGATATTGCTTCGTTTGAAAGAGAATGTGAGTATGAAGCGTTTCTTGCATGATTTTCAACCGTGGATGGTGAAAGAGTTGCGGGTCGGTAATCTTTTTGCCCGTAACGTTCGGTCTTATGAAGCATTGATAACGAAAAATGAGTCTTATGATGTTACCCCGCTGTATCGGCGTAATCTGGCAATGGCGGCATTTTTTTTAATTAATCTTTGCTTGGGTGTTATCGGTACTTTCTGGTTACAGACACGTACTCGTCGCGAAGAAGTGGGGGTTATGCTTTCCTTTGGCGGTACGCCGGGATATATTGTCCGCTTGTTGATGGGTGAAGGAACAGTGCTGACGTTTGTAGCTGTATTGACAGGCTGCTTGCTTTATTTGCAATATGCTGTTAAAGAAGGACTGGAGAGAGGTAACAACTGGAGGCAAATTATTGATGAATGTTGGATCACGGATTTCGCGCAGCATTTCCTCATCGTATCATTCATTGTTTTCTTTATTCTGTTGGCGGTGGTATTGATCGGGATCTATATTCCTGCCCGTAAGATTAGTCGTATCCCACCGACAGAGGCATTACGTGACGAATAATAAAAATATGACTATACTATGATTAAACTTTATCTGAAACAGGCCTGGACGCTGATAAAGCAGCATCGTCTCTTTACTGGTATCTATGTGGTGGGTACAGGGCTTTCAATAGCTCTTTCCATGACAATGTTTATCATCTTCTACGTAAAGTTTGCAGCTATATATCCGGAGTATAACCGCGACCGGATGATAGTGCTGAAAATGATGAAATCTTATC
Source organism: Bacteroides sp. AF39-11AC (assembly GCF_003474285.1). Classification (NCBI taxonomy): domain Bacteria; kingdom Pseudomonadati; phylum Bacteroidota; class Bacteroidia; order Bacteroidales; family Bacteroidaceae; genus Bacteroides; species Bacteroides sp. AF39-11AC. The sequence goes on from NZ_QROH01000006.1 coordinate 408,605, forward strand.
CCAAGAATGATGACAAGAGTTGGAACTGTTCCGGTGTCAGTTATGATGTCGTGAAGATGTTGCAGGACTTGCCACACCTGAATGCTATTGGTGCCACATCAAGTAACTATCGCGAAAATTATGTGGAGGTTCCGGATAATAATGAGCCTATAGGTATTGCTCCGCTTTATACGGATACAGGATTTTGGCAGGTCTTTACATTTCATTTCCTGTACGGCAAGCCTTTTACACAAGCAGATGTCGATGCAAAACGCAGGGAAGTGGTTGTTCCGGTAAGTTTGGCGAGGCGATTGTTTGCTGTGGATGATGTTGTAGGCAGATATTTTAAAATGGATGCGCAGGAATACCGGATTTGCGGTGTGGTTGACGATGTTTCTGCTGCTACACCTTCTTCCGTTGGAGATATATGGATGCCGATAACGCTTAATTCCTGGATTGTATCGGACAATACAGGAAAATTGGTAGGCAATGCGCAAATATACATGACGGCACCTACGGCTGCGGATAAAGAAGTTTTGAAGGAAGAAGTGCGTGAGGTTTTCCGAAAATTCAATCTTGCAGCTCCTAAATATATGAATGACCTTATGGGGCAACCTGATGATTACTGGACCAGTACATTCCGGGTGAATTCATGCGGAGCTCCCGATCTGGCATCCGAGTTGAGAGTATATCTTTATATGTTGCTTGCTCTGCTTTTCATCCCTGCTATGAACCTGAGCGGTATGATGTCTTCGCGTATGGACGAACGACTTGCTGAGTTGGGTGTACGCAAAACCTATGGCGCGACTAACGGAAGCCTTATCGGACAAGTGCTGTGGGAAAATCTTCTGCTTACCTGCATCGGCGGTTTGCTCGGCCTGCTGATTTCTTATCTGATTGTGCTGACGGCGAGTGATTGGATACTGACCCTTTTTGACAGTTATACGGATGTTGAGAAGACTCCTTTCCTTTCATTTGAGATGCTTTTCAATCCGATGGTTTTCTGTACGGCATTCGGACTTTGTGTGTTGCTTAATCTCATATCCGCACTTATTCCTGCGGTATGGGCATTGCGCCGTACTATTACTCAGTCGTTGAACTCTAAACGTTAATATGCTATGATGAAGATAATAAGACATCAGTTATGGAATCAATGTCGGCAGAATGGATGGATATTTGTAGAACTGGTTGTCGTGAGCTTTTTCCTTTGGACGGTAATTGATCCTATTTATGTGTTGACGTCTAATCTCGCTATTGCTCCCGGCTATGATGAGGAACGGGCATACGCTCTTTATATGGACTACTATGACGAACAGCATGGCAACTATGACAAGTCGCAGGACAGTACTGCCATCAAACAGGAAAACCTGTATCGCATCACCCGTCTGGTGAAGAACTGTCCCGAAGTGGAAAGTTTTGCCTTGGTGACTAATGCAAGTTTTCCAAATTGTAATTCGTGGAATGGCGGAGAGTACTTTAATGATACTATAAAGGTACATTCTCAATACTACCAATTCATACAGACAGAAGGTGGTGATGTATTTCGTACATTCGGTATGAAGGATGCCAAAAGTGGTGAAATAATGTCCCTGCCGGAAGACTGTGCCGCCCGTGAGGGAGTCTTTGTTTCAGAACGTATGGCAAACGACCTCTTCGGTACTACGGATGCGGTAGGTAAGAAAGTGAGGTATTATGACAGTACCTATCACGAGGTAATGGGAGTGTTGCAGGACTATAAACACCGGATTAATGAACAGCCGGGTAACTTGCTGATAGAGGTAGATGGCAAGATTCCGGGCTATAAATGGATTCAGCGGATGTATATGGTGACTTTCCGGTTAAAGCCGAATGTGGATGTTGCTGCTTTTGAGAAACGTTTCAAAGCGGAAGTAGTTCCACAACTCAACGTTGGTAATTTCTATTTTACGAAGTTAGGACGTTTTACAGATATCCGTCGCAAATATGAAAATGAGAGTGGAGTGACGAATACCTTGCGTCTGCAATATTCACTGGCGGGGTTTGCCTTGTTGTGTGTATTCCTCGGTATGGTGGGCACATTCTGGATACGTTGTAATGCGCGGAGACAGGACATCGGATTGATGCGGAGTATGGGGGCTACCCAAAAAGGTATCTGTAATCAGTTCCTTATGGAAGCATGGTTGTTGGTGACGATAGCATTTATCGTTTCTCTGCCGTTAACAATACATCGTGTCTATATGTCCGGCTTTGCTAATCCTACTGAGAATGGAAATCCCGATTACTGGCAAAATCAGCCGTATACGCACTTCTCTATAGTCAGCATATTGACTTATGTGATATTACTTGTTATTGCTTTATTGGGTACTTATGCACCCGTCACTCGGGCAGCGAAGATATTGCCTGCTGAGGCTTTGCGTGACGAATAGGATAGAAGCGGACAACTGAAAACGAACAGGGTGTTCATTTTCGGACACATGCTTGTGAACTTAATTAGCTGATAATGAGTATATGTCTTTTTTGGCATATCATTTGATTAATATATGTGAAGAACAAATAAATTACGAATTGAATCAATTAATAACAATTAAATACTTACCATTATGATTAAATTGACTGAGATAAACAAGATTTATCGTACGAATGAGATTGAAACCGTGGCATTGGAAAATGTGAACCTTGAAGTTGAAAAAGGAGAATTCCTCAGTATCATGGGACCTTCCGGTTGCGGAAAATCCACATTGCTGAATATTGTAGGGCTTTTGGATGCTCCGACGAGCGGGATAATTGAGATCGACGGTACTCGTACGGATGGTATGAAGGATAAGCAATTGGCTGCTTTCCGTAATAAGAAGCTGGGTTTTGTGTTTCAGTCTTTCCATTTGATTAACTCATTGAATGTGCTTGATAATGTAGAACTTCCTTTATTGTATAGAAAGGTTTCTGCAAAGGAACGCCGCCATTTGGCAGAAGAGGTGCTGGCGAAGGTTGGTTTGAGTCATCGTATGCGTCACATGCCTACACAACTCTCCGGTGGTCAGTGTCAGCGTGTAGCTATTGCCCGTGCTATTATTGGTAATCCTGAGATCATCCTTGCCGATGAGCCGACCGGTAACCTGGACTCTAAGATGGGTGCTGAGGTAATGGAACTGTTGCATCAGTTGAATAAGGAAGACGGGCGTACAATCGTAATGGTAACCCATAATGAGGAGCAGGCTAAACAGACCAGTCGTACGGTACGCTTCTTCGACGGACGCCAGGTAGAATAAATAAATTGTAATTTGTAACTCGTAATTATTATGATGCAAACTATTCGTCAAGCCTTTACGATTCTGAGGCAGAATCCGTTGCTGAGCACTATATCCATATTGGGTACGGCTTTTGCCATTACCATGATTATGGCTATCGTGATTACCTGGCAGACGAAGTATGCTGACTTGGAACCGGAGGTGAACCGCAGTCGATGTCTGTATTTCTCTGCCATGCATATGCAGGGAAAGGAGAATAAGGATTGGAACAATTATAATGCCCCTTCAGCTGCTTTCATGAAAGAGTGTATACAGCCGCTTTCTGAAGTGGAAGCTTGCACTGCATTCACTAAGACAAATGTAGCACTGGTGTCTCTGGCCGATGGAAGCAATCGCTTGAAGGTGGATGCAGTGAATACTGATCCTGACTTCTGGAAAGTATTCAGTATGCAGTTTCTTGCTGGAAGGGCGCTTACTGAGGCTGATCGGGGAGGAGACATGCGATCGGTTGTGATCTGCGCTTCTGTGGCCCGAAAACTCTTTGGAACTACGGAGGTTACGGGGCAACAAATATTGCTGAACAGAGAACTGTCGCGTATCATCGGAGTTGTAAAGGATGTTTCCGTCACCGCTAAGGATGCTTATGCCCAAGTGTGGGGGCTATACCATATTGATGAACTGAAAGTAACCGGCTATTGGAGTTATAGTGGCGGAAAGACTATTGCAGTAATGGCACGTACTCCTGATGATTTTCCCGCCATAAAGCAAGGAGTAGAGAAACGGGTGAAGGATATCAATGCCGGTATGGAAGAAATGCAGATAGACATTATGGAGCAGCCTGACAATATTGTGGCGCATGTGAACCATGTTTGGGCTAATGTAGGACCGGATCTGCCGATGCTTTATTTGCAATATGCCATTGCCCTCTTCATCATTCTGCTGGTACCCTCTCTGAATCTTTGCGGACTGAGCAATAGTCGTATGCAACAACGTGTCAGCGAGTTAGGCGTGCGCAAAGCTTTCGGGGCAACGAATAGCACACTTATCCGCCAGATATTAAATGAAAATCTGGTACTGACATTGATAGGAGGCATCGTAGGATTAATATTCAGTTACCTTGCTGTCTACGCTATGCGTACGTGGCTATTCACTAATAGCCAAAATATTGGTACGGCAGGTGATTTTAGTCTGAGCATGGACGCATTGTTTAGTCCACTGGTATTTGTGTTGGCTTTTGTCTTCTGTCTGGTGATTAATTTGCTGAGTGCGGGACTACCTGCTTGGCTTGCTGCCCGTCGTACGATTGTGGATTCATTGAATGATAAATAGAAGGAGAAGAACTTTATGAAATTCATACTACATAATCTACGCATGATTTGGTCTCGCCTACGTAGCAATGGCTGGGTATTGGCTGAGTTATTTCTGGTGTTCATCGTGATGTGGTTCCTTTGTGACTCACTGGGTTGCCTCAAATATACTTTTTACCGTCCCCTTGGTTTCAACATTGACCACGTTTACACGCTCACCACGGTTATAGGTGGTCCAACCAATGACACGACGCTGACAAATGCCGACAGATATCTGCGTGCATTGCAGAAACTGGAGCAAGAACCCAGCGTTGAAGCAGCTACCCTGTGCTACTGGAGTTTGCCGATGAATGGAAGCAACAGTTACAATTCACTGGCTGCGCAAGATACTATAGGAGTAAATGCACGTATCATCAACGCTACCGGCGGATACATTAACGTCTTCCGCATGAGCGATGATCCGCAACGTCCCTTTGCGAAGACCCCTTCGGGATGGGACAATGTGATGCTGAGCCAGGCTGCTTTCGACCGTTTTCAGAAAAGGATGCCAACGTTCTCGCTGGATACACCATTGAGTAAATACGGTGACTCTACATCAGTCGTCACGCAGGGTGGAAAGATAGAAGCTTTCAGAACTTATCGCTACGGAAGTGATGCCGTCTGTTTCTTCTATCGCATAGATGAGAATCTGATAAAAACACAGTTTACCGATGATTGGGCGCAAATCGTTTTTCGTGTGAAGCCTGTTGCCGATGGCCCCGACTATCGTACAAATTTCATTCGTGAGATTGCACCCAGACTGGATGTAGACGATCTGTTTGTAGCCGATGCGGTGCCTTATACTGAGCAACAACTGCAATTTGAAGTCATGAACGGCGATACGGATAAAGTGAACAGTCAGGCTATCGTTGTGCTCTTCTTACTTGTGAATGTATTTTTGGGGTTAATAGGTACTTTCTGGTTCCGCACGCGCCGCCGTCGCAGTGAGATCGCCTTACGACTGGCAATGGGGAGTACAAAGAATCAGGTGTTCAGATTACTGGCGGGCGAAGGATTATTGTTGCTGGCATTAGTAACACTGCCTGCCATGATTATCTGCTATAATATAGGTATTGCAGAGTTTACCATCGGACGAACGGAACTTATTTCTACCTGGCCGGTAGAGTGGAATTTTGTACGTTTCCTGCTTGGTTCCTTAGGGGCTTGGTTCCTGATAGCGCTTATGGTGATGGTGGGTATTTGGTTTCCGGCGCGACAGGCGATGAAAATACAGCCGGCTGAAGCTTTACATGAAGAATAGAAAAGAGAAATAGTAGAAACAATTTTAAATAGCAAAACTTATGAAGACTTTATTTATAACTTTGAGTTTATTATTTGCCGCAGTAGCCGGCACAGTATATGCAGCTAATGAAAAGGACCCGCAGGTAAGCGAAGTTCGTAAGGTGGAAGCTTTTTCTTCTGTAAAGGTAACGTCTGTAGCGACGGTGTATTTTACGCAGAGTAATTCTTATTCTTTGAAAATAGAAGGTAGAGAAGAGTATGTAACCACTACTACTACGGAGGTAAAAGGAGATTGCCTGATTATTGGTTTTAAAAATAAGAAAGATGGTGATAATAATCGTAACAAAGGTGTGACTATTTATCTGAGTGCACCCGATCTGAAAGATGTAGAGTTTACTGGTGTAGGTTCTTTCAACTGTGAAGGTGCACTGAAGCTGAATGATGTCAATTTCGAGATCGAAGGCGTAGGTAAAGTGAATGTGAAAGACCTGACCTGTAAATCTCTCGTTGTAAAGATGGAAGGTGTGGGTAAAGCTGATATCCATGTGGATTGTGATCGTTTGCGTGCCAGCATGGAAGGTGTAGGTAGCGTTACTCTAAGTGGGCAGGCACGTCAGGCAGATATTTCTAAGGGTGGTATTGGTGGAGTGAATACACGTAATCTGAAGATTGGAGAATAATGATAAAGCAATATTTTACTCAGGCTTGGGCACAGCTTCGGCAACAACCGCTGATAAGTGCTGTCAGCATAGCCGGTACGGCACTTGCCATTTTCCTCATTATGCTGGTGGTGATGATGCAGCAGGTGAAGGTGGCGCCTTTTGCTCCGGAGAGCAACCGTGACCGCTTTCTGCATGTCCACTTCATGAGTATTACGAATAAGAATTGGGGTGGTGGAAGCAGTAACGGACCGATGAGTGTCAAGACAGCACGCGAGTGTTTTCAATCTTTAAAAATACCCGAAGCAGTGACTATCTACACTTGCATGGTTGTTTCCACACCTGTCAATTTGCCGGGACAACCGGCTGTGGGCATTGACTTGTTGCAGACGGATGATGTTTTCTGGCATGTATTTGATTATTCTTTCACTGCCGGAAAACCTTATGATAAAGCAACGTTCGATGCCGGATTACCCGTAGCAGTGATTACGGAGAGCGTAGCGCGCCGACTGTTTCAAACTACAGATGCTGTGGGGCGTGAATTTCTGTTGAACCATGCACCCTATAAAGTAGAAGGCGTGGTGAAAGATGTTTCTACACTGGCCAATGTTGCTTACGGGCAAGTATGGGTACCTTATACTTCGACGGAAATAACTAAGGACACTTGGAGTGATGCCCATATGGGTATGATGAGTTGCACTATGCTGGCCCGGAGTCGTGATGACTTTGATGCCATTCGTACAGAAGCGGAACGTCGCAGACAAGAGTACAATAGTATTATTGGTGAGGATGGCTATGAGTTGATATACCGTAATCGCCCTTATGACCAGGAGAAAAGTTCCATCGCTTTCAGTGCCAATCAGGAGCCTGACTTGGATCAGCATCGTCGCCAGCGTATGATTATTTTCATAATCCTGCTGATCGTGCCTGCTATAAACCTGAGTAGTATGACGCAGAGCCGACTCCGCCAACGTGTGGCAGAGATAGGTGTACGCCGTGCATTCGGTTCAACAAAGTTGGAATTGATGGGACAGATTATAGCTGAAAATCTGGTTGTGACACTGCTGGCCGGTGCTTTGGGATTGCTGTTGAGCGTAGCGTTTGCTTACTTGGGCAACACACTATTGTTTGCACAGGAATTCAGTCAGACATTGAGCCCTCCCACTGTGGATGCCAGCATATTACTGCATGCATCGACTTTTGGTTGGGCGTTGCTGTTCTGCTTTCTGCTGAACTTATTGAGTAGCGGTTTTCCGGCATGGCGTGCTTCGAGAGTGGGAATTGTAAATGCGTTGGGCGGTCGCCTGCACTAATCACTAATCACTAAACATTAAAGAAAATGACCAAGAAACTTCTTGTACAGATAAAGAACGAATGGCTCAGCAACCTCTGGCTGGCGTTAGAGCTGCTTGTGGTGAGCGTAGTGATGTGGTATGTGGTGGACTACCTATACACCCGTGCGGCTACCTATCTGGAACCCCGCGGATTCAACATTGAACACTGTTACCTGATAGAGTTGGGCGAACTGACGCCAAAGAGTCCGGATTACATTGTCGACCGGAAATCAGAAGATACTCACAATGATATTGCTGAACTGGTAGAAAGGTTGCGTCGCCGCCCAGAAGTGGAAGCTGTCAGCCTTTCACAGAACTCCTATCCCTATAATGGAAGTAACAGTAGTGGAGAGGTGAAAATCGACACGTTGAACTCTCCCGGTTGGACTATCCGTCGCATGGTGACCCCCGACTTTGTCCGTGTCTTCCGTTATCAGGGTGCACAAGGTGAGACGCCCGAACAAATGGCTGAAATGCTGGAGCGCGGTGAAATTCTTACTTCTAACAATCTTTATAATAAATATAATCGTAAGATGACTGAATTCATAGGTCAACGCTTTCAACTTTTTGGTGACACGACAAGAACCTATCGTTTGGGGGCTGCATTACAAGATGTGCGTTATCATGACTATGACCAGGCGCGTTATTCGTACTGCTTCTTATGCAAACAGTCATTCTATTATGTAGGCCTGGAACTTTGTGTCCGTGTTCGTGAGGGGCAGGATCATGATTTCATTCAACGTTTGAAGGCAGACAGTGAATCCCAGTTTCGGATAGGTAATATTTTTATTTCAGAAATTCGTTCTTTCCATGATATACGCCGTAACTTCCAGCAAGCATGGACCAATGATATCCGTAACTATGTAATGGGTATGGGATTCCTGCTTTTGAATATTTTCCTCGGATTGCTTGGCACATTCTGGTTCCGTACCCAGCAACGTCGTTCAGAGATTGCATTGCACAAAGCCCATGGGGCGACGGACCGTGCTATCTTCAGCCGATTGCTGAGTGAAGGTTTGCTGTTGCTGGCAGTTGTTACGCCTGTAGCATTGGTTATAGACTGGAATCTGGCACACATGGAATTGAATTCATGGAGAAACGGTACTACATTGGAGTGGGACAGATTATTGTTCTGTGCACTTATCAGTTTCGTGTTGATTGCTCTGATGATTGCCATCGGCATTGGTATTCCGGCACGTAAGGCGATGAAGGTACAACCGGCTGAGGCTTTACATGACGATTAAATGACTTTAAAATATGATACGACTTTATTTCCTTCAAGCCCTCTACCACTTGCGCGAGAACCCTATCATTACTTGGGTGTCCGTGTTAGGTACGGCAATGGCCATCTGTATGATTATGGTGCTTGTCATTACTTTCCAGGTGCGTCTCGTAGATTGTGAGCCTGAAGTGAATCGTTCACGTACACTCTACGTACCTTATATGTCCGTTAAGCTGAAAGGGAAATCGGACAATGAATCGGCTAATGCTTCTATGTCAGTGCGTACTGGACGTGAATGTTTCCGTGCGTTGACTACGCCCGAAGCCGTGACTTTAGTCAGTAGTGCTGGCAAAGTGCGTGCATCTGTGCCTGCCGGATCGAAAGCTACTGCTGATATGGTACAGACTGATGAAGCTTTCTGGAGCGTTTTTAGTTTCCGTTTTCTCAGTGGTGCAGGATTTACCCGTGCTGATTGTGATGCCGGATTACCGCGTGCCGTGCTGAGTGCTACGATTGCCCGCCAACTCTTTGGTACTACCGATGTTGTCGGGCATACGGTGCAATTAAACTATGTAGATTACACAGTTGCAGGTGTTGTGGCAGACGTGTCTATGCTTGCTACGTCCGCTTATGCACAGATATGGGTACCTTACACTGCAGCCGATGCGGAATCCCTCTCTTGGCGGGATGACACGATGGGGCCTATGCATGCGGTTATCCTTGCCCACTCATCGGCGGACTTTGATGCGATCCGAAAGGAAACAGAACTCTTACGCCAAAAGTATAATGACGGATTACGGGATGTAGAGATTTTCTATCGCGGGCAACCCGATACACAACTGGCTTATCTCTATCGTCGTTGGTACGCTGAACCTGATGTTCCCGGAGTTATGTTACGTTATGGTATCGTTATCGCTATCTTATTATTGGTTCCGGCAGTGAACTTATCCGGCATGACTCTTTCACGTATGCGTCGCCGTATGGCGGAGATAGGTGTGCGTAAGGCTTTCGGTGCTACTGGCGGTGAACTGATGCGGCAAGTTTTCTTTGAGAATTTAGTGCTGACGTTGCTGGCCGGTGTTGTCGGATTAGCATTGAGTTATGCAGCCACATTCCTACTGAATGATTTTCTTTTCAGTAATTCGACGAATGCCTACCTCAGTGGAGAGACAGCACTGACTCCCGGTATGTTATTATCACCGTGGGCTTTTATAGCAGCTTTCGCATTCTGCCTCCTGATGAATGTACTTTCTGCAGGTATTCCTGCATGGCGTGCGTCGCGGATGAATATTACTGATGCAATAAACCAAAGATAGCTATGAAGAATCTACTTACACAAATTAAAAATGAATGGCGAAGTAACCTCTTTCTGCTCGTGGAGTTACTGCTGGTTTTTGCTGTACTTTGGTACATTGTAGACTGGGTTACTGTCACTGCGCGTGTTTATCGCGCTCCGATGGGCTTTGATACGGAACATTGCTATAACTTGTCTTTCAGTACCTTGACATCCAAGTCGGCGCTTTATAATCCGGAACTCACAGTTGAGGATAATATAGATGCTTTGCTTGAGGTAACCGAGCGTTTACGGCATCGTCCGGGTGTGGAGGCTGTCTCCATTTCACAGAACTGTTACCCTTATAATGAGGGAAGTAACAGCGCTCAGTTTTATTTGCAGGATAGTATTCATGTGGGTGCTTATCTGGTTTGGTCTGATCCGGATTTCTATCGTGTTTTCCGTTATCAGGCAGTTGATGGAGGCTCTTCCGAGCAACTGGCTGCTGCTATTTCCGACCAAACCATGATTATCACGTCCAATGTCACTGAGGATTATCCAGTACTTGATTTACCCGATGCACGTCCGCTATTGAATCGTGAAGTGGCTCTGACTTATCCCGATCGTGGGTATCATCGTCGTATTGCTGCCATTGCCGTTCCTGTACGCCGTTCTCATTTTGAAACATCGCACGAATGGGGTGGGGCGTTTATCGGGCATAATCTGAATAGAGATGAGCTGATTAATGAGCTGGGTAACGTGCGCTATGTTCAGGTGAGTCTCCGTGTCTCTCCTAATGAGGACAACGACTTTGTAGATGCACTTATGGCAGATGCCGACCGTTTATATAGGGTAGGTAATATCTTTCTGTTGGAGGCATCTTCTTTCAGCGATATTCGTCACATCAGCGAACTTGAAGATGTGAACGAAGTGAAGACACAGCTTTGCATCCTTTTCTTCCTGATGCTGAATATCTTCTTGGGAGTGATTGGTACGTTCTGGTTCCGTACGCAACATCGTCGCCGTGAAGTGGCGTTACGTATGGCAATGGGATCCAGTCGTCGCGGTATCTTTCTGCGCTTGATGGGAGAAGGCATATTACTCTTGACGGTAGCTGCCATTCCTGCTTTGATTATTGCTTTTAATGTGGGTATTGCCGAGTTGGTGGATATCAGTAAAATGCAATTTACAGTCGACCGGTTCCTGATTGCAGCTATACTTACGTGGTTGCTTATGGCGTTGATGATTGTAGTCGGCATCTGGTATCCTGCTTATAAAGCCATGCAGTTACAACCTGCTGAGGCACTTCATGACGAATAGTGTTGTTTTCTTAGAAAAAATATACCTAATGATAATCAGACAATCATTTACACTTTTGCGACAAAATCCGTTTTTCAGCGTCGTTTCCATCATCGGTACGGCGGTGAGTATTGCTTTTGCCATGGTAGTCTACATGGTTTATGACATTCAGACTGCCAATATTCGTCCCGAATCGCATCGTGATCGGATGGTTTATTCGTCTTATGGTTATAGCTATCGTAAGGCAGACCATAGTAATGCAAACACTGGCATGTCTTACCAGGCTGCCAGTCGTGTTTTCGAGGACCTACCCGGTGCGGAACTTGTTACTTATACCAGCTATGTTTTCATGGAGTATTGCGGTGCTTCACCCGAGAAAGGTAACCGTTATCAGAAGCGTCGTGTCGATCTGAACTTCTGGCGTCTTTATGACATTCGTTTCGTAGCCGGTCGTCCTTTCGATCAACAAGAATTTGATGCTTGTTCGGATGTTGTTGTCATTGCCGAGCGGTTGGCACGCGAAGCTTTCGGTTCTGCTGAAGAAGCTATTGGCAAGAGCTATTTTGTCGGTTTCCGTCCCAAACGTGTAGTAGGGGTTACGGAAGATGTAAGTTCCCTTTTCACCTTCGCTTATGGCGAGGTGTGGGTGCCTTACTATACTAAAGACCCGGCTTGGGGGAGTGAAGGTTTGCGTGGTGGCTTTGAAGCGATGGTGTTGTGTAAACCTGATGTCAGTTTGGATGAAATGAAACAACAGATAGAAAGTTCATTGGATCGCTTGAATGCGTCACTTACTGAATATGAGTTGGCACTTCCCGACCTGAGTACTTATGCTGAGCGCCAGTTCTTCCGTGATGATTTTCTTAACCCTATGGCTACTTGCATCTTTCTGGGACTTATTTTACTTATTGTGCCTGCAATCAATGTCAGTGGACTTATCTCTTCCCAGATGTCACGTCGTCTGTCGGAACTTGCGGTGCGCAAAGCTTATGGTGCCAGTCGTCTGACCTTGATGTCACAGTTACTGATTGAGAACTTGCTGATGGCGTTTATCGGTGCATTACTGGGATTCCTGCTCTCATGCCTGTTGTTATGGTTGGGTAAAGATTGGATGTTGGCAGGCGGATATACCAGTGGAAACTTTGAGGTTAGCATTTGGCTTTTCCTACGGCCTGCTGTATTCCTGATGGTATTGGGCGTATGTCTGCTTTTCAATTTGCTATCCGTATTTATTCCGGCATGGAATGCCACTCGCCGTCCGATAGCAGAAGTTATCTGCGGAGAATGATTGTTTAAAAACTAAAGATAACCCATTATGATAAAGTCCATTCTGACCCAAATTTGGAACCAACGCCGCTTGAACGGTTGGATCTTCGCAGAACTGCTGATTGTTTTCGTGTTGTTATGGTATTGTCTTGACATGCTCTATGCCTTTGCTTATGCAGAACGTCAGCCTAAAGGGTATGATCTGGAGCATGTATATAAAGTCCGTATTTCCACGAATCCCACTCAGTTGGTGCTTTGTTCTTCCGAAGATAGTTTGCAAAATTTCTGGTTCAAGCCTATGGAGGAAGTATTTCGTCGTATCAAACAAAATCCGGATGTAGAGAGTGCCAGTATTTGGCTTGGTTCTGATGCTTATACTCGAAACACTGTATTCCAAGGATACACTACAGACAGTATAAGTGTGAAGGATGCTAATATTCGTTATGTATCTCCTGAATACTTTGATGTAATGCGGATTCCGATACAAGAAGGTACAGGAATGTTTTCTACAGATATGAATGCTTTTGAAAGTACCTCCGGTTCTTCGCTGTCATTTGCTTCAGTCGAGTGGAATCCTGCTGTCACTCCATTGCCCGCTGTCATCACATTAGAGCTGGCTGACAGTCTTTTTCACGCTCATAACGGAGTATTAGGGAAGGAATTTTTCGACTACTATACAGGTAGCAGTCTCCGATACCGGGTGACTGCCGTATGCGACCATCAGAAAACAGATGATTATGCCCGCTATGAATCTTTCATTCTGACCCCTCTTCCTGATTGGTTTTATAGCATGCAGGCTGTTCCTTTTATTTCCATTCGCGTGCGTCCCGAAGCTGATACGAATGATTTTGCGACCCGCTTCTTTCGTGATATGACGCCTCAGTTGCAGGTTGCTCCGTTCTATTTGTTTGAGGTTCGTAGCTATGATGAACAGAAAGCGGAGCGTGATGCATCCGAGGGGATTACTCCGTATATCCGTAGTGCACGGCTTATCGCTATATTCTTTAGCTTCAATGTTTTTATCGGGTTGATGGGTACTTTCTGGTTCCGTACTCGTCACCGCCGTAGTGAAATAGCTTTGCGTATGGCGATGGGAAGCAGTCGTTCCCGGATACGTTCCCGGTTGTTGGGAGAAGGGTTGCTGTTGTTGGTGCTGGCTGCTATTCCGGCTCTGATTATTTGCGGTAATCTGGTTATGGCGGAAGCTATAATGACAGAACAGGCTGATGCTACCGGACTTCGTTTTGTTGTAGTCTCATTATTCACTTTCTTTCTTATGACTTTGATGGTAATTGCCGGTATCTGCTTCCCTGCTGCACAGGCGATGCGAGTTAAACCGGCGGATGCCTTACACGACGAATAGTCAGGTTTTCTTCTATATGTGCACCTTTTCTTTTGCATAGGGTAAAAGAAAAGGTGCATTCTGTTCTGTTTTTCAATATAATCCGTATATTTGCGAGGAAAAGTCATAGCACATTTATCCAAACAGAAGAAAATTCAGATATGAAGAGACGCTTACTCCTCATTATGTTCATCGGATTGTTTCCCTGCATTGTATTTGCCGGACACTTCTCCGCTGCAGAACGTACATACAACGTGCTTTTCATCCAGTCATATAATCATCGTACTCCCTGGAATGACCGGTTGACGGAAGGAGTGCGTGATGGTCTGTCACGTGGAGGTATAAAAGCGAAAGTTACAACAGAATATCTGGATGCCGATTACTGGGCTTTTTCATCAGAGTGTGTCATCATGCGGCGTATTTGTGAACGGGCGCGCCAGCGAAATACAGATCTTATTATTACTGCCAGTGATGAGGCTTTCTATACCTTGATGCATTGTGGGGATTCCTTACCCTATAAGTTACCTGTTGTTGTATCGGGTATTAAGTATCCCAATGAAAAACTGATGTCGAAGTTGCCCAATGTTTGTGGGTATACATCCAAGATTGATTTTGTACACCTGCTCGAAAATGCACGTCATATATTTCCCAATCGTACAGAAGTTGTTTGTGTTTCGGACAGTAGTCTTTTAGGGCTTAGAGGGGTTGCTGAATTAGAGCGTGCATGGCCTGATTACCAAAAGTTTCATCCTGAATGTAAGTTGAAAGTAATGAATGTGCAGGCACAAGCTCCCAATCCTGTTATCTCTTCCATCTGCTATGATTATAATGCTTATAATCGTATTGTCATTGCTCCCAAATGGACACCTTTCCTTTCTTTCATTGGAAAGAATTCTAAAGCTCCGGTGTTTGCCGGGCAAAGTCTTGCATTGACAAATGGAGTATTCTGTGTGCATGATATGGAACCTTATGAAGGGGCCAGTGCGGCGGGCAAGTGTGCGGCTCAGGTTTTGCAAGGTGCTTTACCCTCTGTGATAGGAGTTGTGGATCTTCCAGGTAGGCTGCTTTATGACTTCAAGCAGTTGGATTTTTTTAGAGTAAACGCTGATAAAGTGAGTGATAGTGGCATTATCATGAATGCGCCTTTGATGGAGCGTTATCGTATTTGGTTTGTGCTGTTATACTCTATTGTTGTTGGATCATTGGTCTTCCTTGTAATCTGGCTCTATCGCTTGAACCGTCATGAATCCCGTCGTCGTATGCACGCCCAGACACGTCTGTTGATACAGAATCGTCTGGTTGAACAACGTGATGAATTTGATAATATCTTCTGTTCTATTCGTGACGGACTGATTACCTATGATACGGATTTCCGTATACATTTTGTCAACCGTGCTTTGATGTTGATGCTCGAACTGGACCCTGACACTCATACGGCACGTTCTTACGAAGGGCAGATGGCGGGTTCCATCTTTCACATTTATTCAAACGGAGAGGACATTCTGCAATCTTTACTGAAACAGGTGAGGACAGAGCGTCGTGTAATTCCTATTCCGGAAAAGGCTTTCATGCAGGAAATTCATAAAGGAACCTATTTCCCTGTTTCCGGTGAGATTGTACCGATCTATTCCAAGAACAAGATGACAGGTATGGCTATTTGTTGCCGCAATATTTCGGAGGAAGAAATGCATAAACGCTTCTTCAATCTGGCTGTGGACGCAAGTTCTGTATATCCTTGGCAATATGACATACGCACACATAGTTTCCATTTTTCAGGTGCATTGCTTGATTACTTCGGGCTTCCCGGTAAGCAGACTATCTTGCGGAAAGAGTTGGAGTTTTTTATCCATCCGGATGATTTGGAAGAGGCTCATCAACATTTCACTGCCATTTTCAAAGGTGAGGAAATGGATACCCGGATGAGTTTCCGTATGCGTAGCGGAGAGGGTAAATATGAATGGTGGGAATTTCGTAGTGCTTCTTACAACGGCTTGGATTCCGAGGCACCGTATATGGTACTGGGTGTTTGTCAAAGTATCCAGCGTTATAAGGCTACCGAAGAAGAGCTGATAGCAGCCCGTGACAAAGCTTTGCAGGCTGATACTCTGAAGTCGGCTTTCCTTGCCAATATGAGTCATGAAATCCGTACCCCGCTGAATTCTATTGTCGGCTTCTCCGACTTGCTGAAGGACATCGAGGCATTCAGTCCTGAAGAAGTGAAACAGTTTGTGGATACGATCAATACGAACTGTACCTTATTGCTGGCATTGATTAATGATATTCTCGATTTGTCCCGTATCGAGTCCGGTTCGATGGATTTCCGTTTTGCCGGATACAACCTCACGTTTGTGATGCAGCAGATCTATGACTCTCAGCGCCTGAGTATGCCTCGGGGTGTGGAACTGGTAATGAAGTTGCCCGAAGGTGAGAGTAAATCGATAATAACGGATTCTGTCCGTCTGAAACAGGTGATTAACAACTTCATCAACAATGCCAAGAAGTTCACTACTCAAGGCTCTATCACTTTCGGTTTCCAGACAGAAGACCCGGGCTACACCGTTTTCTTTGTGGAAGATACCGGAAGTGGCATTTCGGAAGAGAATCAGCGACGCATATTCGAGCGTTTCTATAAAGTGGATAGCTTTACGCAGGGTGCCGGTCTGGGACTGAGTATTTGCCAGACTATTGTAGAGCGTTTCAGAGGTGAAATAAACGTATCTTCTGAATTAGGAAAAGGTACACGCTTTACAGTACGTGTACCCGATTTTAATGAATAGTATTATTCAACTCTTTTGCATCCGTTTGCTTGCAGGAATTCATCTAGTAGTATTTCGTAATTCCCCTGTATCAGGATATGGTGGTTTCCCAATGGATTTTTGAGGAAATACTCTGCTGGTGTATCCAGCTTTATGCGTACCTGTGTGCGGCACATATTGATGTAGTTCGTATTTTCGGTCAGGGTGCCTGTACTCAGGTAATATTCGTCCAGACATTCTCCGCCACATTTTACCAGAGTTACGTGTCCTGTAGGAAGGATTCCCTGAATACCGATACCCATTTCTGTTTCAAAGTGGCTGCGGATAATGTATTGCTCCGTTTGTGCAATACCCACGGTGCAGTGTGCAAGTACGATTTCGTTGGTGCGTGCATTGATCATGGAAGGGTTTGCCATGAAAGAAGCCTTGCCGGTCAGTACTTTTACGGCAAGTTGGGTAAAGATAGATTGCAGGTCACCTTCGCATCCGGCAATGATGCCATCATCGTTCAATAGGGAGAGAGCGAGGCATCCGGTGGTTCCGGTTTGCTCTATCAGTTTGAAACAGCTCAGGGTGAGTGCGCTCAGTTTTTCTTCCTCCACAATCCGTTTAATGGCGCGATACAGGCGCATTGCTTTTATCAGATCCTCCGGTGTTGCTTCGCGGCAGGCAAGTGCTTTACCGGCAAAAGTGGCGCAGGCTTCGCCTACTTCATCATCAGTTATCTGATTATAATACTCATAAACGCGTTCCAGTGGTATGTCCGTATATTCAATTCCCCAGCGCCGTTTGGAGAGAAGGTAATCTACATTGCTGGCAACAAGCCAGGAAGAGGGGGAGCCTATAACACCGATACGCGATCCGGAGAGTGCCCGTTGGGCTTTGAAGTTGTTGTGGAGTACGAAGATACGTTTGATGATTTCGGGCAGTTCTCCGTGGAGGATTTCATTTTTCATTCCCCGGCCACGTAGCCAGGATGAGATTTCGAGAGCGGCAGCGAGTGAGTTTTGCATGCCATCGGCCAGTAAGATTGCAGGGCGGGGCAGAGACTCGAAGTGCTGGATAACCAACCGTTCTACACCGCCGGTAGCAATGAAAAGCAGGCTGAAATCATCTTTAGTAAGTTTGTTTATGTTTTGATATTCTACGATATTTACAGTGAAATATTTCTCCAGTTCGTTTAGGATAAGTTCGTGAGAGCTGAGAACGGATGCTTGTTTATGAAGCAACGATGCAAATGTTATCAAGTTTAATACCATGGCATTGTATATGATTTACGATTTGATATCCAAAGGTACAATTTCTTTTGAATTCATCACTATCTTTTAAGTCATAGCTAGTGTTTTTAAACTTTTTTGCCAATGCTCTCCCGTCATTTCAAATAAAGTGTTACTTTTGCACCTTTGATTGCGTATAATGAAAGTGTATCGTCAATCATTAACATTTATTTGTCAACTTGTAAATACTTAGACATGCCAGCAATATCTATTCGCGGAACGGAGATGCCTGCGTCTCCTATTAGAAAACTGGCTCCTCTGGCTGACGCAGCCAAGCAAAGGGGAGTGCATGTATTCCACTTGAACATCGGACAGCCCGACTTGCCCACACCGCAAGTCGCGATTGATGCAATACGCAATATCGACCGGAAAGTTCTGGAATATAGTCCCAGTGCAGGATATCGTAGTTACCGTGAAAAATTGGTGGGCTATTATGATAAGTTCAACATCAAACTGACGGCAGATGATATCATCATTACGTCCGGTGGTTCGGAGGCGGTATTGTTCTCCTTCCTGGCGTGCCTCAATCCGGGTGACGAGATTATTGTTCCCGAACCGGCTTACGCTAACTATATGGCGTTTGCCATCTCTGCCGGTGCCAAGATACGCACCATTGCCACTACGATAGAAGAAGGTTTTTCGCTTCCTAAAGTAGAAAAGTTTGAAGAACTGATTAACGAGCGCACCAGAGCTATCCTGATCTGTAATCCTAATAATCCGACAGGTTACCTTTATACCCGTCGCGAAATGAACCAGATACGTGACCTTGTGAAGAAGTACGATTTGTTCCTCTTCTCCGATGAAGTGTATCGTGAGTTTATTTATACGGGTTCTCCTTATATCTCTGCCTGCCATCTGGAAGGCATTGAAGACAATGTGGTACTGATTGACTCCGTATCCAAACGTTACTCTGAGTGTGGTATCCGTATCGGTGCTTTGATTACGAAGAATGCGGAAATCCGTAATGCTGTAATGAAGTTCTGCCAGGCACGTCTCAGTCCTCCGTTGATTGGCCAGATTGCTGCCGAAGCCTCTCTGGATGCCGATGAAGATTATCTGCGTGATACGTATGATGAATATGTAGAACGCCGTAAGTGTCTGATAGACGGACTGAACCGTATTCCCGGCGTATATTCGCCTATTCCTATGGGAGCATTCTATACTGTGGCAAAACTTCCGGTGGATGATTCCGATAAGTTCTGTGCCTGGTGTCTTTCCGACTTCGAGTATGAAGGACAAACTGTATTCATGGCACCTGCTTCCGGATTCTACACTACTCCCGGTTCCGGTAGGAATGAAGTGCGTATAGCCTATGTGCTGAAGAAGGAAGATCTGACCCGTGCGCTCTTTGTGCTTTCAAAGGCTTTAGAGGAGTATCCGGGACGAGTTGAATAAATACGTAAGAAGAACACAAATTACGCAAATTGCACAATTCATAGATTTTAGATTAAAGAACTTGTGTTATTTGCGTAATTTGTGTTCTATCTCTATAATTATTATGACATGAGTTTAGCCCTGTTTTTGGCCCGACGTATTTACCGTGACAGCGATGCCGGAAAGCAAATTTCCCGTCCTGCCGTGCTCATTGCTCTGATAGGTGTTGCTATCGGTCTGGCAGTGATGATTATCACGGTGTCGGTGATTGTGGGGTTCAAGAACGAAGTGCGTGGTAAAGTAGTTGGCTTTGGTTCGGACATTCAGATTACGAATTCGGATGCTGCACGTTCCTATGAAACGCGTCCTGTGGTGGTGAATGACAGTGTCATCTCCATTCTATCCGAATATACTGAGGTGAAGCATGTGCAGCGCTATTCTACCAAACCGGGCATGGTAAAGACAGCCGGAGATTTTCAAGGTATGGTCCTGAAAGGGATAGGACCTGAGTTTGATCCTGCGTTTTTCCGTGAACATCTGGTGGAAGGAGAGTTACCACAGTTCAGTGATACAGCGTCTTCCAATCGGGTAGTTATTTCTAAGGCGCTTGCTACGAAGTTGAGATTGAAACTCGGAGATAAGATAGATACTTATTATATACAGGATGATATCCGTGCTCGCCGGTTGCAGATTGTGGGAATCTATCAGACTAATTTCTCGGAATACGATAACCTTTTTCTCCTTACTGATTTATATCTTGTAAATCGTCTTAATAACTGGGAACCGGGACAAGTGAGCGGTGTAGAACTGCAGGTACGCAATTATGATCGCCTTGAAGAAACTACCTATCAGATTGCTGCAGACCTGGACGGAGTAGAGGATAAGTACGGCGAAGACTATTGCGTGCGCAACGTAGAGCAACTGAATCCACAGATATTTGCCTGGCTCAGTATCCTGGATGTGAATATCTGGGTAATATTGATACTGATGGCAGGTGTCGCAGGTTTTACTATGGTGTCCGGCTTATTGATTATCATCATCGAACGTACTTCCATGATCGGCATACTGAAGTCGCTTGGTGCTAATAATACCACCATACGTAAGGTATTCCTTTGGTTCTCAGTCTTTCTTATCGGAAAAGGTATGTTATGGGGCAATGCCATCGGACTGGCGTTCTACTTCCTGCAAAAATGGTTTGGTATCTTCAAACTTGATCCGGAGACGTATTATATGGATACGGTTCCCTTATCTTTCAATATTCTGCTGTTCTTATTGCTGAATATAGGTACTCTGCTGGTATCTGTCCTAATGCTTTTAGGACCTTCTTTCCTGATTACACGCATCCATCCTGCCAATTCTATGAGATACGAATAGAAATGCCACATTTTATCGTCCTAAATGCCACACCTCAACAAGTGAAATGCCACACTTTGTGGGTGATAAAGTGTGGCATTTGTTCTATTGAGATGTGGCATTTGAAATGCTAACTTGCGGCATTGGAAAATAGTCATCTTCTTAGGAAATCACTTCTCTTTCTGAACTGGCAATAAAGCTTCCAGCGAAGTGATTGCATTGGTTGTAAAATATCGAATACCGGAAGGGTAAAGAAGTAACGCCGTTTTTCTCCGAGGTCTTTTGCTGTCTTATTGATAATCAAAGCTTGCATAGTATATCGTAAGGCGAATATCAGAAATACAATACCAGCCACTAACCAGTGAAAGTTTAGTATCCCAATTACCAGAGCAGCTATCCATGCTGCATGAAACAGTAAACGTGTAGTTGTTTCAAAGCCGGATAAATTACGCTGTATTCCCCGATAAAAATGTGCTGTGGCCATATAACTGATTTTCTCCTCCCGCCAGTCTTTAGCACGGAAAACGGGTTGCACGCGAACCACTGCATTTGCATCTGTTTCTACTCGTGTATTCTCTGAGGTAGCCGTTTTATTGATAAATAAATCATCATCCCCGCGTTGCAGGTTCAGGTGTGCTGAAAAGCCTTTCTGGGAATAGAATAACTCTTTCCGGTAAGCCATGTTACGACCGATACCCATATAAGGTTTGCCGGCTAATGCATAGCCTAGGTAACGCATGGAAGTGAACAGATTGTCGAAAGATACCCGTTTGTGCAGCCAACCTTTTCCACGTTCATATCCGCTGTATCCCAATACGATTTGTGCACGTGAAGTAAAATTACGTGCCATGGTACGCAACCATTGGTTACTTTCGGGAAGACAGTTTGCTTCGGTAAACACAAGCCAGTCGTATTTACTTGCTTTTATTCCAAGAGTGATGGCCAGTTTCTTGCGACTGATATAGCGTGAAGAGCTTGGAACAAAACTATGGTACAGGTTCGGATACTTTTCTCCTTGCAGCGTCAGGTAATCTTCGCTTTCATCCGTATTGCCATCGTTGATGACGATAACTTCAAATTGCGGATAATCCTGTTCTAGTACTGCGGTCAGATTCCGGCGCAGATTTTCCACTTCTTCACGAGCATAAATGATGACCGATAAGGGTGGTAATTCCTGTGAAAAATGTATATCACTTCGCTTTACGGCACGGCTACGGATATGTATACGATTATAAAGACAAAAGTAATAAAGGAGTTGAATCAGAAAAAGGATACCGACAGCGGCAAGTAATGCTTGTTCTGTAGTATTGAATGTTAATGTTTCCATGTGGTCGTATGACGTTTTTTGTGTTGCAAATGTACACAAAAAATATGATTATACGCGTAAGTTCGGGAAATAAGAAGCTACAAGTTACACAAGCTACGAGCTACAAGTTGCTACGTTACATTAAGCTAACCTACCGAAAGGCACTTGTAGCTTGTAGCTCGTAGCTTGTAACTATATTACGGGCACCACTATAAACTTGCTTCCCGGAAAGTACTTATCCAGATACCGGCGGATATATTGCATCGTATCTTCCTGTATCGTAGTATCTTCCACGGTAGGATAGAGATTGTACAACACCATGTCCAGTTGTATCCCTCTGTTGCGGATTGCTTCAAAGCTCAGCAATGTATGATTGATACTTCCCAGTTTCCCGGAAGTCACGAATACCAGCGGATATTGCTTTTCTGCAATGTAATCAATTGTCAGATAATCCTCGGTCAGTGGTACCATTAGTCCGCCTGCACCTTCTACAAGTACCACATCATAACGTCGGGCAAGTTCTTGCGTGGCACATTCTATCTTCCCGAAATCAATAGGACGGTTGTCAATACGTGCCGCCAGATGGGGAGAACAAGGATAAGAGAAGATTTCAGGCATGGTCAATCCTTCACGGTCTTCTTCTGTCATGCCAATTCCCATGAGACGGCGATGCAGGTCTATATCTTCAGAATGACCGCTATTGCCTGTTTGGATGAATTTCTGTGTGATAACACGTTTACCGCTGCGAATCAATTCACAGGCATAATAAGCTGTACAATAAGATTTTCCGGCATCTGTGTCGATACCACTGATAAAATAGACATTGTTTTCCATTGCTTTATTTGTTTTTCTTTCGTGTGACAATATAAATAGGGTGGTACGTCAGAGTGACATTTCCATCTTCCCGACTGAATTGCTCTGTGTATCCGTTGCAGAAGGTCTGTAACCGTCCTCGTGTCCATACTTTCTTTTCCGTTCCTGTTACTCCGGTTTCTTTCAGATGTTGCAATACCTGGAGTGGAGTATTAAAGGGGAGAGAAACTATTTCCTCTTCCGCGTATACAGTCTCAAAATGAGGAGCAAGCAGTTCTTTCAACGTTTCTATCGGCAGATACTCAAGCCCATGTCCGGTGAGTGTACGGATTTCGCGCATATTCTCAGTGCCAAAAGTACTGAAAGCTAAATAACCGTCTTCTGACAGGAAACGATGACAACGTGCGAAGAACGTTTCTGGATCATTGAACCATTGCAGTGTAGAACAGGAAGTAATTAAATCCGTTCCTTCGGGAAAGTCCAAGGCTTCGGCATCTCCGGGAATGAATTGCACCATATTTTGTGGAAGCAAATCAGCAAGACATTCTTTCATCTCCGAACATAGATCATTCAGCAGCAAACTTTCCGGTTCTAGCTTGTCCAACAATAACCTGGAATAACTGCCTGTACCACATCCAAATTCCACAATACGATGAAAGAGGAAAGTATGCTCTGTCAGTAGCCGTAACATTTTCTCGGCTACTTGTTGCTGTACCCGTGCTTCGCGTGAGTAGGTATCCCGTGCACGGGCAAATCGTTCTGCAATCAATCTTTTGTCCATATATCCTGCAAATAGTATCGGAACAGTTCAACTTGATAATGAGCATCTTCCGTATAATGTACCCGTATCTTTTTCCGGTTATTCTCTTCTTCTTTACGCCAGGCATTCAGTTGATTGTCGGGTGGAATGATACGGTCGTTACTTCCCACTACTGCTTGTTGCCAATGGAACGAGATGGCAGGTTGTGCGAGATACATGCGTTCTATTTCTGCCAGTTCTTCTTTCAGTTCTTCCAATGGTCGTTTGGGAGTAATATTCAGAAACTCTTTGAATGCCTCTCCGTTGAAGCACATCCTTCTTAGAAACTTATTCAGGGAAGGACCTGTCAACCCTTCCAGGGTTCCGTGATAAATAACGGATGGAATGCCACACATATCATCAATAGGATAGGGAGTACCGTTAATGGCTATACTATTTTTGATTATGAGATCTGCTTCCTGTAATTTATCCATTACCCGAGATGCAGCCCATACACCCATTGACCAACCGATGACATTGATCTCCTTATATCCTTTCAGTAATGAAGCATCAAAATCCAGTGTCCGGTAATCGTAACAGAGCATATAATCACTGTCCGCAGGTTGATAATCTTTGAATGGCGTTTTATCGGCTCCCCAACCGGCAAAAAATAGCAATAGCCGGGGATGCCTGTCTTTTATTATATAAACTTGTTTCATAATCCTGTATGCTTTTTAAGGTACGCGGACGATGCGGATGAAAAATAAAAATCCGTGTTCGTCCGTTTCATTCGCGTATCTATATAATTATTTTTATCAATTCCCTGATTTCTTCTTCCCTTATCTCCGCCGTCAACGAAAAACGAATGCGTGATGTCCCCTCCGGAACTGTAGGAGGCCGTACCGGCAAGGCATAAAAACCATGCCGTTGTAACTCTTCCGCCTTTAGAATCGTGTCTGAGCTTTTCCCTACAATCATCGGTACTATATAACTGTCACTCGGACAAGTATATCCTTTTTCTTTTAAAGCTTTGCGAAGGATATTGCTGATGTTTTTTAAATGTATTCTTCGCTCCCTGAATCCGGCCAATCGCCGCACAACAAACAAAGTCCATGCGATATTTACCGGAGGAAGAGCTGTTGTAAAAATAAGTGTCCGCATCCTGTTTACCAGATACTCCCGAATGGTGCGCCGGCAAACGATATATGCTCCGGCTGATGCGGCTGCTTTGCCAAAAGTCCCTACCAGAAAATCAATCTCCCGAATACATCTGGCTTCTTCAGCGCAACCCAGTCCTTGTTCACCTCGCGCTCCGAAAGCGTGTGCTTCATCCACGTAGAGTAACACATTCTCATACATATGTTTCAGTCGTACCAGTTCTTTCAGATCGGCTATATCTCCGTCCATGCTGAAAATGCTTTCGGTGACGATAATCACCTGTCTGTATGCTGCATGATTTTCAGCCAGTAATCGTTCCAGTTGTTTCAGGTCATTATGCCGGTAACGGATATATTTTGCTGTTGAAAGTCGAATACCGTCAATCAGGCTTGCGTGTACCAGTTTATCTGCCAGTATCAGGGTCTGTGCGTCGCTTACGGCAGGCAGAATACCTGCATTAGCGTGATAACCACTGTTGAATACCAGTGCTGTTTCAGTTCCGAAGAGTTCTGCGAGCGTCTGTTCCAGTTTCTCATAGATGGTGAAGTTACCTGTCAATAGACGTGATGAGGAGGATGTTGGCAAAAAACTGTCGGCTGTCAGTTCTTTCAGAAACTCTTCCCGTAAGGTCCGGTCTGTAGCCAGTCCCAGATAATCATTAGAGGAAAGATTTAGCATTCGCTGTCCGTTTGCGATGACATCCTGTCCTTCATGGATCAGGTTGGGCAATGTCCGCAGATTACTGCTTTCTTTCAGTTCTTGCAGCTCCTGCTGCATTTGCTCTATTATACTCATTCCATTTCTCCTATAATCTTCAACAATCCGCTTGTCAGCTTTGTCAATTGCTCCGGTTCTATGATAAACGGTGGCATGATGTATACCAGTTTTCCAAAGGGGCGTACCCAAATGCCTTCTTCCACAAATCGTTTCTGCATCCAGGCCATGTCTACTGGGTCTTGTACTTCAATCACTCCGATGGCACCCAATACACGGACATCTGCTACCTGCGGAAGTAGTAGTGCTGGTTCCAGTTCACGCCACAACTGTTCTTCAATGCGGCTCACTTTTCCCTGCCAGTCATATTTGGGTGAAGTCAGCAAGCGTATGGAGGCGCATGCCACTGCACATGCCAGTGGGTTTCCCATAAATGTGGGGCCATGCATGAAAGCTCCCGGTGCGTGATTGGAAATCGCATCCGCTACTTCATTTGTGGTCAGTACTGCAGATAGAGTCATGTATCCACCCGTCAGTGCTTTTCCTATGCACATAATATCCGGTTCCACGCCTGCATATTCCCAAGCAAACATCTTACCTGTACGTCCGAATCCAGTGGCTATTTCATCAAAGATCAGTAATATATTATATTCCTTGCATATTCTGGCCGCTTCCCGCAAGAATTGCGGATGATAGAACCACATGCCGCCTGCACCCTGAACGATGGGTTCCAGAATCAGTGCTGCCAGTTCCTCATGATGTTTTTCTATAATATCCAGCAGTTCCAGTGCATCATCCGCATCCCAGTCGCCATCGAACCGTGATTGCGGACGGGAAGAAAAGTACCGTATCGGTAATGCCGAACCGAACAGGGAATGCATTCCAGTCACGGGATCGCATACGGACATTGCATTCCAGGTATCTCCGTGATAACCGCGCCGGATGGTTACAAAATTACTTTTTTTAGCCAGATGTGCTCGATTCGGAGCTGACTGACTTATGGCATACCAATACTGTACAGCCATTTTCATAGCTACCTCCACAGCTACCGAACCTGAGTCTGCATAAAATATCTTTTGCATGGATGGCGGTACAAGTGGCAACAGTAATTTACCCAGTTCTATGGCCGGGTCATGTGTCAGTCCACCGAACATGACGTGCGACATTTTTTCCGTTTGCTCCCGGAGAGCCTGATTCAGTACCGGGTTATTGTATCCGTGCACCATGCACCACCAGGAAGACATGCCTTCTATGAGTACCTGTCCGTTTTCCAGTGTAATGGTTGCCCCGTCTCCGCGTTTCACTTTATATACAGGGAGTGGGTTGGTGGCCGATGTATAAGGATGCCATAAATGTTCCCTGTCGAATTGTGAGTCGCTGAAACGATATCCCGCATCTTCTATCAGCGCTTTGTCTTCCGAAACTTTAGATCCGAGAGTAGTCAGCAAATCTCCCACGATGGCAGAGTTCACACCTATGTACAAGGATTTTTTCACAGCTTCTTTTGTCAGCTGAGAACGCCCTCCTGCAAATCGCAGATAAGCTGTCGGATTGATGAAACGGAACAAAGCAATGGTGGTCAGCACTTCTTCTTCTGTCAGTTGAGTTTGGTTTTCCAGCGGTGTTCCCGGGATGGGTTGCAACAGATTCAGGGGAATGGAAGGTACTTCCAAATCTCTCAATGTAAAGGCAAATTCAATTCGTTGTTCAGCTGTCTCTCCCATACCGATGATACCGCCACAACAGATGTCCATTCCTACGCGGCGGGCGGCTGCCAGTGTCTGTAGTTTTTCTTCCTGCGTATGTGTGCTGCACAGGGTAGGGAAGTGGCTTGGGGCAGTTTCCAAATTACAGTGGTAGCGCGTCACGCCTGCTGTATGCAAGGCACGTAGTTCGTTTTCGTTCAGTAATCCCAGTGAAGCACAGAGTTGAATGGAACTTTTTTGCCTCATATAGCGTGCTGCTTCACACAGTTTTTCCATATTCTTTCCTGAAGGTTTCCGTCCACTGGTTACCAATGAGAAGCGTGCCACGCCTTGTGATTCGTTGTGTAGTGCATGACGCAGGCATTCCTCCTTATCTACCAGATCGTAAACATCCGCTTTCGTCTTGTAGTGTGATGATTGTGCGCACCATTTGCAATTCTCAGGGCAGCGGCCGGATTTTGCATTGATGATGGAACACATATCAAATTCCTGTGATGCCCGTGCGGTCGTAATTTCGTGTGCCGCTTCATAAAGGCTTTTCTTATCCGGCTGTGTAGCCAGCCATTCAGCTTCTGCCTGTGTGATGGGTACATCTTGCAGTACTTTGTTTTTCAATTCTTCTACTGTCATATTCTTACGTTGTTTTTAGGAGAATACAAAACACAAATGACGCGGGTCGTGCAAATCTGAAAACAGCATTTGCATGATCCGCGTCATTTGTGTTCCACTCTTATTTATAATAGTGTTTATATCTTTCTTCTCTTCAGGACCGATGGTAGTCGGACACAATACAGGCAGCAATCCTTTGAAACCGAAGATTTCAAGCATTGTCCTCAATCCGTTTTCACATCCCAATGGTATGCCTATATCCGTTTCCTGTCCTTTACTGTTATCTGTATCTTCCAGGTTTTGTCCGCCGCTTTTGTAGCCGGCCGATGTTCCGGAATTTTGTTTGGAAAGAGAACAATCTGCTACATTTTTGGGCAGACAACCAATAGTGACACAACGGCCCAGGCTGGCAAATGCAGCATAGGCTTTCCGGCTCCATTTCCGGAAGCGTATAGTCGTTCTATAAAGTCGTCTTTTCCTCATGATATTGGGCTATCGGTATTGAACCGATAGCCGGTATTATTTTTGTTAATCGGCTGCAAATGTAACAAAAATATTTTCGTTTGTGCGACTTCTCGCAGATTACTCTGTTTTATTTAGTCATCGATATCAATTACCCGCATCTTCGAATCGAACTTGATTTCCCAACGGTTAGACAGCTTCACTTCATATTCTTTCTTATCTTTCTCTATCTGTACGATCTTAGCATCCGGATAATTAGTCTTTATATAGGTGCGGATAGCTTCCGGGATGATTTGTGCAGGAACTTCACTCTGCTGGCATTTAACTTCTGTCCATTCTCCCGCCTTATCGAATTCAACTTTTTCTCCATTGGTGAAGACTACATCGTAACTCT
The DNA here is from genome assembly GCF_003474285.1 of Bacteroides sp. AF39-11AC. Taxonomy (NCBI): domain Bacteria; kingdom Pseudomonadati; phylum Bacteroidota; class Bacteroidia; order Bacteroidales; family Bacteroidaceae; genus Bacteroides; species Bacteroides sp. AF39-11AC. The sequence goes on from NZ_QROH01000006.1 coordinate 437,452, forward strand.
TATAGAACAATTCCGTTTCCTGTTTCGCCAATGCTACTTTGTGATCTTTAAAATAAGTGTTGAGGAAAGTCTGAGCCTTTGCTGGAAGTTGATTGACTTGAATGGGTTTATCATTATCCGCCATAACCATTGTGTGCATCGTGAACATACATACTAATAACAAAACTAACTTTTTCATATTCTTCTATTTTTAATAATTAATACTTTGGTTTATTATGATATTGCAAATATAGAAGGAGAATCTGGAAAGAAACTGGAATAAATTTCTTTTTTAAAGTTTAAAATCAGGAACGAATTCACTTAGTTTCCCATTGTAAGTTAGTGTCAATTTATGCATTGCCCTTGTTACGGCCACATAGAGCATACTTTTATCAATAGTTGAGTTATAGTTTTTGTCATTGACATGAGGAATGATTACTTCATCAAATTCCAATCCTTTTGCCATGTGAGATGAGGTAACGATGATACCCTTCACAAAAGCAGAGCTTTGATTGGATAGAAAATAAACTTCGGCAGTATATATCTGTAGGCTTTCTGCCAGGTCTTTCGCTTGTGCTTCAGTTTTACATACTATTCCGAGTGAATTATAACCGGATTTCTTGAAGGTTGAAATCAGGTCAATAATACCGGAGCTTTCCTTTTCTGTATTCTCAAATCGTAGGACTGAAGGGAATTCACCATGTCGCATGACGGGCTCCAATTCATTATTCGTTTGAATTTTTTGTGCAAAATCCGTAATCTCAAATGTAGAACGGTAACTTTTGCACAGCTTCATTACTTCGCCCATAGTGAATGCTTTTCTGATTATCTCGGCAGTTGACGAAACATAGGGATTGACAGACTGGGAGGCATCTCCAAGAATTGTTTTCCGGCAGGGATAAAGTTTCTGGATAACTTTGTACTGAATCGGAGAGTAATCCTGCATCTCGTCTATTAAAAGATGCTTGACACGGCATTGGGTAATATTTCCATCTAAAGCCAGATGTAAATATGCTAAAGGGGCCAGGTCAGTGTATTCCAGTATTCTGTTTTTCCGTAATTTGAATAGTTTGGGTTTATCAGTCCATTCAAAGAACTCTTTATAAACTTGAAGATCATTGTTACCTGCAAACATTTTCTTTATTTCTTTCTTCAACAAATTTCTATCGGCGGTGGTAACCGTAAAGTAGTATTGTATCTTCATCATTTCCAGGATATAATCCGTCATTGCTTCGAATCGTTGACGCATGGGATAGCGATTGAAGCGTCTGAATTGCTCTTCAATATATTCAGAAGGAATAGTGATGTGCCTGGTGAGTTTTACATCTATAGCTTTGAAATAGTTATTCTCCATATAGAGAATAAACTTATCAAGCTGCGAAATGAAATCAAAGGAGGATTTATATTTTATCCGTTCTATAAAACTCTGAGTCGTTTTTCCAAGTAATTCCGTTACCTGTTCAAAAAAGCTCTGGTATTTGTATTTATTTTCAAGAACTCCCGACAGAATCTGTTCCATACAGGTTTCAGGTACACTTTCTTCTCCTAACTCGGGAAGGACATTCGAGATGTAATCGCCAAAAACTTTATTAGGTGAGATTATCAGTATGTCTTTTGAAGATATATCCCCTTTCAGTGTATAGAGCAGGTAAGCGATGCGATGTAAGGCAATGGACGTTTTACCCGATCCGGCAACTCCCTGGATAATTAATATATGGGCTTCCTCATTGCGAATAATCCGGTTCTGCTCCCGCTGGATGGTAGTAACGATATTCCTCATTTTATCGTCTGCATTACTGCTGAGTTCTTTCTGGAGAATTTCATCGTGAACCGTCAGCGAACTTTCTATCATGTATTCCATTTTGCCTTTGCGGATGCGATACTGACGTTTGAGGGAAACATCTCCACTGATTTCACCGACAGGAGAGATGTAAGTTGCTTCTCCCAATTCATAATCGTAGAACATACTGGAAATAGGAGCGCGCCAGTCATATATCAGATTCATCTTGCTTTGAGAATCATAAAATGTGTGTATACCTATATAAATAGGTAGAATGTTGGCACCGTTTTTTTTTTCTTTGAAATCTATCCTTCCGAAATAAGGAATGTCCAGTATCCTGCCCAGCCGCTTGCGTTTATCAATCACACTTTCACCCAGTGCAAAATGATTGAGGATACTCTCGCGCATGGAACGGATTTCATGAGGATCGATATCTTTGTTCGACCAGATATAATTTTTATATTCCTGTAAGGTTTCTACATGTTCTTTGACTGAAGTATTGGTGTTGTGAATTGTATCATTTATGATATCGATAACTTGTTGCAAGTGTACTTTTTCCTGTTGCTTTGTTTGATAAAATGTCATAGTTCTTTTAATTTTTTAGCTGAAAAGTTTAGAAAGAGTGGCAAAGTTAGTCCAAATTGTCAGATTATTAAATAGCTATTTATAGCTATATATCCATCCTTTTTTCTACATTTGCAAGTCATTTCAAAAGAAAAAATATGGATATCCTTGATCTTGCCAGGCGGAATCAGCAGAAAGCCTGGAAAATAATAGAAGACACAAAAATCATCCCGACTTGGGAAAGTGTGGGTGCCAGAGTAAATCTCGTAGGCTCTTTGAATACGGGGTTATTGATGAAACACCTGGATATTGATTTTCATATTTATACCCCACAGTTTTGTTTGTCTGACAGTTTTCAAGCAATGGTAAAATTGACAGAGAATAAATCTTTTATGAAGATGGAACATAAGAATTTGTTGGATACTGAGGCGGAATGTGTGGAGTGGCATGCCTGGTATCGGGATGCAGATAATGAGCTTTGGCAGATTGATATGATTCATATTCTGGAAGGTTCCCGGTATGACGGCTACTTTGAAAAGTTCGCCGAACGACTTTCTGCTGTTCTGACTGAAGAAACAAAGTATGCTATTTTAAAACTGAAATATGAGACTCCTGAGTCGGAAAAGATTATGGGAGTGGAATACTACGTGGCTGTTATCCGCGATGGCATACGCAGTTATGAGGAATTTATGGAATGGAGAATCCAACATCCGGCAACAGGCGTTATAACGTGGATGCCGTAAATAATGTATTTTTACGGGTTAGCTTAGTAGCCCCAACTCCAATCCTGCATTGATAGCCTCTATCGAATTTTGTACTCCTAATTTATGCAACAGATTTTGCCGGTGGATATGAACCGTGTGAATACTGATGCAGAGATTATGAGCTATTTCTTTACTCAACAACCCCTTTTGGATAAGCTGTAAAATCTCCAGTTCACGCTGTGTCAAATGGATTTGTGGAGTAGTAAGTAAGGTAGGGGAGAAAGTCTGTCCATTCTTTAGGTTTAATACAGTACAATCTACTTGATCCGAATCTTTTTGATTCGGTGCGATATCCATACTCCCGAGTATGAGCCATGCTTTCCCGGTACTGTCTTTTTCTAAAACTTGTTGCCTGCTGATAACCCGTACATACTGCTGCTTGGCATTTCGTACCCGGTAACTGTAGATATTGGAATAATCATTCCTCTGCTCCGGAGGCAGACTATAAATGAATTGACTTAACCGAACTTGCAAAGTTTGCAATTGTTGTTGGTCATCGGGGTGGATACGAGATTCCAGATAATCTCCCTGTCTCTCCAATGTAGCTATCTTATGGCTGTCATACCCCAGTAAATCCACAAAGTTGGAGGAGGCAAAGGCATATCTGAACTTATATACATCCACCACAAAGGTACAGCTCTGGTTAAGATGAGACATCTGGTGGAGCATTAATTTATCACGCTCCCAGATGCTATAGTCAATATCGGCAGCAGATAAATTCTGTCTGGCCCACATTTCCTCTCTTGTAATGTCGGTTGGTTTCATACAGGATAGTTCTTTATTGCAAAAGTATAACAAGTAACTGTTTATCCTTGTATGTCTATCCTGCTTTTTTGTTATTTTCTTTATATTTTAAAGTTATGCGTTATTCATTACTTTGATATTCAAAGAAGTCAAAGTAGGCTTTATTGGATGATTTTTCTCCGTTGCTGCTGGCATACATCCCGATGAAAGGTCCTATAAAACCACCTGCTTTGTTGGAACTATTGAGACTTGCGTCTTGTTTGCTGCCCAATGCCTGCATGTTTTCTTCAGAATCGCCTATATAAAATTGATAATCCAATCCCTGTGCCACAAGTTTGATGAAACACTTCTTTGTTTTCCATTGAATGTTAGCTACAGTTTCTTCTTTTCCCCCTTCTCTTTTCACTAATTTGATTACATTGCGGTTTGAGTCTTTGCAAAGAACAACTTTATAATGATGGCTTCCATTTTGTAAAACAATCATGCCGGCTTCCTCTTGCTTGCGTGGATTAAACTCCATACTTAGTTGTGCCGTGAAATTGAAGTGCTCAATGCGGCGTGCTATCAGAGAAGGGTTGGTGTCCTCACTAACGGAATTAGGACGTACATTAATAATCAGCTTGCCATTTTCCAGTTGATACCATTTTTCAAAAGGTGTTCGTAGAAAGTTCCAACAGAAACGCAATGAATCTTCATCAAATTCGTCTCTTACCGGTTCTTTCTTAAATACTACAGGGGGCAATCCGGTAGCCTTTTCAGTAGCAAGTACACGTCCTACTCCCGGATTGAAAACAGGCCATCCATCCTGAAAGCTTACAGGAGTAAGGAAAGTTTCACGTCCCAACATGGTATAATCTTTGAGTGGGCGAACCCCCAACATAACTGCCCACCAATCTCCCTGAGGAGTCTGTACCAAATCGGCATGCCCTATGGTTGTGATATCGATGTTCTTTCCTAAGTGCCTATGTGTTAATACCGGATTGGCATATCCCGGTGTGTAAGGTCCGGTTATTTTATCAGCAGTAAATACACTTACAGCATGATTTTCCCAAGTACCCCCTTCGGCAACTACCAGATAATACTTATGGTTGATTTTATAGATGTGTGGAGCTTCGCAGTAAGGAGCATTGATAGCATGTCCGTTGGTCAGAATGTATCGCTCACCGATAAGTTTACCTTGTTTTAAATCCAGTTGTTGCAGGTAGATGCGGTCTTCGTTCAGGTATTTGTCCTGTTCCGGTGTGTCATTGATGGAGCCCGTATACCAACAAGTGCCATCTTCATCAAAAAAGAGAGATGGGTCGATACCCGGAGCATCGGTTAGAAAGACAGGTTCTGAATAAGGGCCTTCCGGTTTGTCGGCAGTGACATAGAAATTACCGCCGGCTTGCTGAGCCGTACAAATGACATAGAACTTACCCTGATGATAGCGAATGGTAGGAGCCCATAGTCCGTTTGAATGCCTCAATCCGTCTTTCATTTGTAGTTGCGAAGGACGATTCAGTACATATCCTATTTGCTGCCAATGCATCAGGTCTTTACTGTGAAAGACAGGAATTCCGGGAAACCATTCGAAACTGGAAGTTACCAGGTAATAGTCGTTTCCTACCCGGCAAATACTGGGATCGGGATGAAATCCGGAGATGATAGGATTCTTAAAAGTGGATGTTTCATGATTCTGGCCTTTCATCGACATTGGCCATCCGGTAAGATATCCGATAAAAAATAAGAAGAGAAAGATTTTTTTCATATTGTCATTTGTATTATTTAGTCTGAAAGCAAATGTAGGGGAAAACAGGGAAACGGAATAGTAGTCATCTGTCTAAAAATAGCTCTATTTGATTATTTTTCCTATATTTGCTGTGCGAAATTCAAATAAAACGATTGTTCAACTTATGAAATACCAACTCTGTATATAGCTACGCTCCACGAATAGCATCTTCCAATAAAAACTATTCGGCTATTTGACGGATTTCTGTAGTTCGTCACAGAGTTTCCATATCTGATTTATTTATATCGAATGACATGCAGCTATGTATATAGTTGTATGACATACGTTTATTTTAGTTGAACAATGAATTATACCTATAAACAAATATGGCTCATCAACTTTCCTGTAATGATGAGCATTCTGATGGAGCAATTAATCAATATTACTGATGCGGTTTTTCTGGGGCATGTGGGCGAAGTGGAGTTAGGAGCTTCTGCACTTGCAAGTGTTTATTATCTGGCCATTTATATGCTGGGTTTTGGTTTTAGTCTGGGTTTGCAAGTTCTGATTGCCCGCAGGAACGGAGAACAAAGATACAAAGAAACGGGAAAAACCTTTTTCCAAGGTTTATTCTTTCTGAGCGGGCTGGCTGTTTTTTTGAGTCTCACTTCCTATGTGTTGTCACCTGTTATCCTGAAGTATTTTATCCGTTCACCAGAGATTTACGAAGCTGCGGTCGATTATCTGGAATGGAGATGTTTCGGCCTGTTATTCTCTTTTCCATTTCTCGCATTTCGCGCTTTCTTTGTTGGAATCACGAAAACGAGAGTATTATCATGGGCAGCTATTATGGCAGTTCTTATCAATATCCCTTGTAATTACTTGTTTATTTTCAGTTTTGATCTGGGGATCTCAGGAGCGGCAATGGCTTCTTCACTGGCTGAAGCCGGTTCGCTATTGATGCTGGCTATCTATACTTACTTGCAAATGAATAAGGAGAGTTTGGGATTAAAACCTGTTTACGACGGAAAACTATTAAAGTCACTTTCTCATTTATCTGTATGGAGCATGATGCATGCTTTCATTAGTGTTGCTCCCTGGTTTCTCTTCTTTGTGGCTATTGAGCGATTGGGTGAAGTACAATTGGCTGTATCCAATATAATCAGGAGTATCTCTACTGTTTTCTTTGTGATAGTCAATTCTTTTGCAGCTACTACCGGTTCATTGGTCAGTAATCTGATTGGTGCGGGAGAGGGGAAAAGTATGTTCCGGCTTTGTGGTAAAATTCTCAGATTAGGATATGCAGTTGGCTTTCCCCTGATAATTATTGCTATGTTTTTAAATAAGCAGATTGTCGGATTTTATACGGATAATGCAGTATTAATCGAGCTTGCCTATTATCCGTTTATCGTAATGTTATTGAATTATACATTTGCCCTGCCCGGCTATGTCTTTATGAATGTAGTTACAGGTACAGGCAATACCCGGATTGCATTTATTTTTCAGATTTCCACTATTGCTTTCTATCTGGTTTACCTGTATCTGCTGAGTTATAGTTTCACAGTTACCCTTCCGGTATACCTGACGGCTGAGTATCTGTTTGTGATTCTCTTGGGTGTACAATCTTACATATACCTGAAAATGAAGTAGCATCGATAAGGATCAGTATCTCTATTTGATGGGTAGAGTAACAATCATTCGTGTACCTTCCTTATATGCAGGATCTATTTTTATCTCTCCGGCAAGTCGTTCTGTGATGAGCCGGCAGAGATACAATCCCAGTCCGTTGCCGGGCATAAAAGTGTCAAGCTTGGAGAAGCGATTGAATACTTCCTCATGCTTCTCTTGCGGGATTCCGTAACCGGTATCGCTGACATATATTGAGATTTCCTTTTTTGATTGATTCACTCTATATCCCAAGGTGATTTGGCCTTTTTCTGTGAATTTATTGGCATTATTCAACAAATGTTCAATTACCTGTGTCAGGTATTGAGCATTGCTTTGAATAATCATGCTTTCTTCCGTAATCTCCAATTTATATTCTATACCTTCCTTTTTCTTAAGTTGCTCCATTTCATGTACACAGATATTCTTAATATCTATGGGTTGACATGGAAGCTTCTCTTTGGAAACATCCAGATTTGCAACTTCCAACATGCTGTTAATGAGACTTGTCAACAACACTGTGTTTTTTTGAATTTCCTGAGGAAACTCTTTTCGCATTTCCGTATCTATCTCTTCATTCATGATCAGATCTGAGAATCCGACAATAGCGTTGAGCGGAGTACGTATTTCGTGGCAAATGGAGTTGATAAACGATTGCTTCATCTTTTCGCTTTCCTGCGCTTTGAGATGTAATGTTTTCAATTCCATCTTCATCTTTTTCTCTTTTTTCCAGGAGAAATATAAATAGGTACAAATGACAACTACAATTATCAATAAAATGCTGAGAGAAATAAGCATGGTCTTCTTATTTTTAATTTCCAGCATAGTCTTCTCATTATTGAGCGCATTCATATCATACTTTACTTGCAATTCATTGAGTTGCTTGTGTGTAGCTTCTGTACTTAGTGAGTCTTGAATCTGATGTGAAATTTTCAGATATTTCAGCGCGTTCTGATAATCTTTGATTTCTTCATAAGTCATAGAATTGATGTTGTATAATCCCGGTAAATTCTGTGGAGCCAATATTGTCGCAAATTTAATGAGGCTGTCATTGGCTGATATTGCTTTGCGGTAATCTCTTTCTGTGCGATTATTGGAGTAATAGTTATTGACACAAAGGTAGTAATTGTATTTATCCAGGTCATTGGTCAGACTCTTGCCGATTTCCTGAATGCGTTTCCAGTAAGATTTCTCCTGTTCCAGTGTCAGATCAGGCAGGCTACTAATCATAAATGAATAATACTGAAGAAGATATAAGTCAATATTATAGAATGGGCGTTGTTTTTGGTAGTCAGTTTTATATTTGTATTCTACCATATTAATGAGCTGTTCCATGATTTTCACAGCCTCTTTACCCTTTCCGGTCTGTGCATATGTAAAACATACTCTCCAAATAATGAATTTCTTATAGATATATTTATCTTTTTCGGGGAGTGATTCTGCAAGTTGCATAGCCTTATCCAAATAAGGAGTTGCCTTTACGAATTGATTGTTCATATAGAAACTTGTACCCATATTATAAGCCGATGCTATCTGGCTGTAGATATCTTCTTTGGCATTTTTCTTTGAATTTTGGAAACTTATTTCTTCTTTGATAGCTTCGTCTCTTTCTCCTGAGTAGCACCGTGAGTCGAAAGTACGCATATGATAGAAAGGCAATAAACTTCTCAGTTCTTCCTCGGTTGCCATCTTTTCAAAAAGTTCAGTATATTTGGCTACCGTATCCTTATTGTAATCGTTGATTCCGGCAATAAGAATATCATCAAGTGCATTCATCATACTCTTTCTGTCTTTGATTGTTGATGCTTCCTGATACATCTTCAATAGGTAAGCTTTAGCTTCAGGGTTCTCTATATATATGTCCGCCAGGTTTCTATATACTTGAATTCTTTGTTCAGGGGATTGGGAGTTTTTTAAAACACCTAGAAGACTATCTGCTGCCTGGGTCAGATTGGTGGCAAGCGCTGTCGAGCTAATAAGTATAAATATAGCAGTTAGTAAATGTCGCATAATATGTTGCTACTTTGTAATGGCGCAAATCTACTGCTTTTTTTCGTGATTTTCCATTGTTTGAGAAAAATAATTTTAGAGGATTAACTTTGATATTTTTACTTTGTGATTTGCCTTCTGAATTTGTCGGGTTTTACAATAAAATTCTGTCTTACTGCATTTTGGAGTATATCGTTCTTGTGAATCAGAGAGAAATCTTTATATTTGTAAAATGATGATGAATGTTGTATAAACTTTTATAGACTTGATACTTAAAAACGTAATTAAATGTCAAAATCAAGGCTGTGTCTTATGGTAGCAGTTAAGGATATGAACTCAGGTTGCTGTAAAATAGTAACAGAAGTGAATCGGTAGAATAAGAAAAAGCGTTGTAAATTATTAATTTACAACGCTTTTTCTTTAAAGTGGTGCCACCAGGAATCGAACCGGGGACACAAGGATTTTCAGTCCTTTGCTCTACCAACTGAGCTATGGCACCATTGTTTCTCTTTTGCGGTTGCAAAGGTAGTGAAACTTTTGGATTGTGCAAGGGCTTTGGAGATAAAAAACGCTGATAATTGCCTATGTGACTAAGTATCAGCGTTTATAATTTAATAAAAAAAGTGTTTTTTTTATTTTTCTCCCTTTTCAGCTTCTGCATTTTCGGTCGTTTCGTCTTTCAGCGGGTTCCAGCCTTGGGCTTTCAGCTCAAATTCCTGACCATCGCGGGTAATTAACGCACAACCCAGTTCCGGTTTCGTGATATGACCGATCAGCTTCACACCCTCCATTTCAGAGATCTTTTCGTGGTCAGAGATGGGGACGGTGAATAGCAATTCATAATCTTCGCCACCGTTCAGTGCACATGTAGTCAGGTTCATGTTGAACTCCTCTGCCATGACAGCTGTCTGGTAGTCGATAGGAATATGTTCTTCGTAAACGCGGCAACCTACTTTACTTTGCGTACAGATATGTAGCAATTCAGAAGATAAACCGTCCGAGATATCCATCATGGAAGTGGGTTGAATCCCTTCTTCCGCTAATTTCTCGATGATATCGCGACGTGCCTCCGGTTTTAGCTGACGTTCCAGAAGATACTCTTTTCCAGAGAAATCAGGCTGCACATCAGTCTTCCCTTTTAAAGCCACCTTCTCGCGTTCCAATAGCTGTAAACCCATATATGCCGCACCCAAGTCACCGGTCACACAAATCAGATCAGTCTCTTTGGCACCATTCCGGTAGACAACCTTATCCTTATCTGCCTCACCAATACAAGTGATGCTGATTGCCAGTCCTGTAAGCGAGGAAGAAGTGTCACCACCTATGATATCCACATCGTATTCCTCACATGCCAGGCGGATACCTGCATATAGCTCCTCCATATCTTCTACGGAGAAGCGCTTGGAGAGAGCCAGGGAAACCGTTATCTGCTTCGGGGTACCGTTCATGGCATAGATGTCGGAGAAGTTCACGACAGCCGCCTTATAGCCTAAATGTTTCAGTGGGACATAAATCAAATCGAAATGTACACCTTCCATCAGCAAGTCAGTAGTAATCAAAACCTGCTTTTCGGTAGGATAGGAGAGTACGGCGGCATCGTCGCCTACACCGTACTTACTCGATTCATTCTTCAGTTCAATGCCTTCGGTAAGGCGGCGGATAAGACCGAACTCACCGAGGCTTGATATTTCTGTTCTCATGATTATGCTCTGTTTATCAATTCTCTCATAATTTCCGTCATCTTCGGTTGTGCAGCATCGGCAGCTTTCTGCACTTCCTCGTGCGTTACTTCCACAATCTTGCCTTCCACACCGAGGTCGGTAATCACGGAGATACCGAACACTTTGATGCCACAATGATTGGCAACAATCACTTCCGGCACTGTAGACATACCTACTGCATCTGCACCGAGGATATGGAACAATTTATATTCGGACGGTGTCTCAAACGTCGGGCCTTGCGTACCGATATATACGCCATGTTGCACCTTAATTCCTTTTTCTGCTGCAATAGCATTTGCCTTACGGATCAGCTCTTTGTCATACGCCTCACTCATATCCGGGAAACGCGGGCCATACGGAATATTCTTGCCACGTAACGGATGTTCCGGGAAATAATTGATATGATCCGTAATAATCATCAGGTCGCCGATTTCAAAATCAGGATTCGTACCACCACTGGCATTTGAAACGAACAGGGTTTTGATTCCCAGTTCACGCATCACACGTACGGGGAATGTTACTTCTTTCATTGAGTAACCCTCGTAGTAATGGAAGCGTCCCTGCATTGCCATGATATCTTTGTTGCCTAACTTTCCGAATATAAGTTTCCCGCTGTGTCCTTCTACCGTCGATACGGGGAAGTTCGGGATTTCCTCATATTTTATTTCATACTTCTCAGTGATTTCGGTGGCGAGACTGCCTAAACCGGTTCCGAGGATAATTGCTGTCTCTGGTTGTGTGTGCATTTTACCTTTTAGGTAAGCTGCTGTTTCTTGAATGAGCTCTAACATAGCCAATAATATTTTGGTTAAATATATGTTGTTGATTTTGTAAAAATTCTATCTCAATAGGCAAAACGTATAGATACGGTTTCAATGCTTCGGCCAATGCCGGATGATGTTGCAGCCTTGTTGCATCCTTTTCTGTTGTGATTATCAGTTTTTTATTTCCTTCCAGGTGTTCGAAGCGTTCCTTGATCATTTGCAGATCCTTGTTATTGAAATCATGGTGATCGTCAAACTGGCATATGTTCACATGCGGCGTATATGCTTCCAGTTTTTCCACCAAGGGTGCGGGTGAAGCGATTCCTGTAACCAGCAACACCTGTTCGTCTTTTTCCAGCGATGTGAGAGTTCTCCGCTTCTTGCCGAAAAGCGGTGTCAGTGCTCCGTATCGGAATGAGGAGAAATAAAGTTGTTGGTATGGATACAGTTTCAGCCTTTTCGTGATGATATTGAAATCTATTGGTTTGATATCCTCCGGACATTTGGTTACGATCACGATATGCGCCCGGTTTTTGCCGTCTTCCGGTTCACGCAATCGTCCTGCCGGAAGCAGGGTGTCATCCGAGAACAACCTGTGAAAATCAGTCAGCAGTATATTCAGTCCGGCCTTTACATGTCGGTGCTGGTAGGCATCGTCCAGTAACACTACATCCACTTTGGGATTGTCCAACTTCATCAGTTGTTCGATGCCATGACAACGATTCTCATCTACAGCTACCCGAATATCCGGGAATTTGGTTTTTATCTGATACGGTTCGTCGCCGATGCGCTTCACGTCTGTTTTCTCCGTAGCCAGCACATATCCCTTGCTTTTCCGTTTATAACCGCGGCTCAGCATGGCAACGTTTGCTCCTGTCTGTTGCAACAGCTTGATAAGATACTCCGTGTGTGGCGTCTTGCCAGTTCCGCCTACAGCGAGGTTTCCGACGCATACCACAGGTACATCAAAACTCTTTGACTGGTAATATCCCCAATCAAAGAGTTTATTTCTCAAGTATACTCCCATCCCGTAAATCCACGAGATGGGGTATAGCCAATAGTGTATCTTAACCAGCGGTTCTTCCATCCACTCCTTTCTTTAATTGATGTTCAACTCGAACGGAACGCGTGCCTGAATCTTATCGTAATTCTCAAAGTTATTCAGCCAGTCGAACTGATTGTAAAGTTCACCTACTTTGCCTTTCAACATACGAGATTGGATATATCCACCCGGATTCGTATCCATCAGCGTTTCGAAGAAACTCTTCTTGCCTGGGTAAGACATTACGGTGTAAGCATCCAGTCCGGCTTTTCCGATAGCCATTTCCAATGCTTTGTCCAGTCCGCCCAGTTCGTCTACCAAGCCCAGTTCTTTGGCTTTGGCACCTGTCCACACACGACCTTCGGCAATCTTTTTGATTTCGTCCGTAGTCATGCCGCGGCCTTCTGCGCAACGTTTCACGAACAGTTCATAACCCTCGTTCACCATATTTTGCATCAAAGCCTTTTCACCATCATTCAGTGCACGTCCCATCATTCCGAAGTCAGAATATGTATTTGTCTTCACAACGTCAAATGAAAGGCCTATCTTGTCTGTCAGTCCCTTCACGTTGGGGAACATACCGAAGATACCGATGGAACCCGTCAGTGTGGTCGGGTCAGCTACGATGCTGTCTGCGTTACAAGAAATATAGTATCCACCTGATGCAGCATAGTCACCCATAGATACAATTACCGGTTTTTCTTTCTTCAACTCGGTCACTGCATACCATATTTGTTCCGAACCGAAAGCGCTACCACCCGGAGAGTTCACACGCAGCACTACCGCTTTCACGTCTTCGTCTTCTTTCAGTCTGCGCAAGTCGCGGATCACCTTTTCAGAGTTGATTCCATTTTCGCTATCAGCATATGAACTTCCGCTATCAATGGCACCATACGCATAGTACACGGCAACAATGTTTCCACTCTTATCTTTCGGAACGTTTTTCTTTACGTTTACCATATCTTTCAGAGTCAGTACCGGCATACGGTCATCTTTATCTATGCCTATCAGAGTTTTCAGATAGTTGCGTACATCATTCTTATATATTAAGGTGTCTGCAAGTCCATATTCCACGCAGTCTTCTGCAGGGTAGAACATCAGCATCTTGTCGGCAGCTTCGTTCAACTTCTCCTTGCTTACGCGTCTTGATTCGGAGATGTCGCCCAACATTTGTCCCCAGATGCCATCCAGAAATACAGTTACCTGTTCGCGGTTGGCCGGGCTCATTTCGGTAGAGATAAACGGTTCTACAGCCGATTTGTAAGTACCTACTTTGAATACCTGCATTTCCACACCAATCTTAGACAACAAATCCTTGTAGAAAACCGGAGTAGAAGCCAGACCGTACCAGCCGATTGAACCTTGTGGATTCAGCATCACCTTGTCGGCTACACTTGCCAGGTAATACAGACGCTGTGAATATTGGTCGCCGTAAGCTATTACGAATTTACCGCTGGTCTTGAAGTCAGCCAGTGCTTTGCGTATTTCTTCTATGGAAGCAAAACCTGCGCCCATTGAACCGGCCTGCAGATAAATACCTTTGATGTTTTCGTTATCCTTAGCCTTCTGGATAGACGACAGAATGTCATCCAAACCATAAGTGGTTTCATCTTCACTCAGGAACATGTCGAACGGATTGTCCTGACTGCGTTCAGAGAGCATACCTCTCATGTCGAGCATCATCACAGAGTTCTTGCGTACTTGTGTTTCAGACTCCGACGAAGACAGCATACTAAACAGTATCAGGATGCTGACGAAAAACAACACAACGCATGACACGATAATACCTGTGATGGTGGCAAGCGTAAATTTAAAAAATTCTTTCATTGTAGTTATTGTTTTTTGTATGCTAACTTATAAAAGCTAACAAAGATAAATAATTGAATTGATATTTACCCTATCTGTCGCAAGGTTTTTCATTTTGTCACACTGTCTATCACAAAACATTATTATCTTTGTGTCGTTTAACGTTAAAAGGAGAACAAATCATGGGTAATAAAATCTATCCGATCGGCATACAAAGTTTTGAGAAGATTCGTAAAAACGGTTACTTTTATGTTGATAAGACGGCACTGATCTACAGATTAGTGCAGACTGGTAGCTATTACTTTTTGAGTCGGCCGCGGCGTTTTGGCAAGAGTCTGCTTTTGTCTACTTTAGAGGCTTACTTCTCGGGTGCACGCGAACTTTTTGAAGGACTTGCTTTGGAACAGTTGGAGAAAGAATGGAAAAAACATCCGATTTTGCATCTGGACCTCAATATCGGGAAATATGATGCGCCCCACAGCCTTGACGATATTCTGAATAAGGCATTGTTAGAGTGGGAAGCCATTTATGGTACCGGTGCGGGTGAGGTAACTCTTGCTCTGCGCTTTGCAGGTGTAGTGGAGCGGGCTTACAAGCAAACCGGCGAAGGTGTTGTTATCCTTGTTGACGAGTATGACAAGCCTATGTTGCAGGCTATTGGAGACAAAGAGCTTCAGACCGAATTTCGTAATACCCTGAAACCTTTTTATGGTGTACTCAAGACGATGGACAGATGTATCCGGTTTGCTCTGCTGACGGGAGTAACTAAATTTGGTAAAATCAGTGTCTTTAGTGACTTGAATAACCTGAATGACATCTCTATGGATGAGCCGTTCGTCTCTATTTGTGGATTAACGGAGAAAGAAGTGCATGATAATCTGGAAGAAGATTTGCATGAACTGGCAACGGTACAAAAGATGACGTATGAACAAGTTTGTGTCGAGTTGAAGAAGTGTTACGATGGCTACCATTTTGTAGAAGATTCTGAAGGGATCTACAATCCTTTCAGTGTACTGAATACCTTTTATAAAATGAAGTTTGGTAGTTATTGGTTTGAGACTGGGACACCTACTTATCTCGTAGAATTGCTGAAGCATAATCATTATGATCTGGAGCAGATGACTCACGAAGAAACCAGTGTGGATGTCTTGAATAGTATCTATGATGATGATAGTCCCATACCTGTGATTTATCAAAGCGGATATTTGACAATTAAGGGATACAATTCTCGTTTCGGCACCTACAGTTTGGGGTTCCCGAATAGAGAAGTCGAAGAAGGGTTTATAAGGTTTTTAATGCCATTCTATGCAAGGGTTAACAAAGCGGAAGCTCCGTTTGAGATACAAAAGTTTGTTCGTGAAGTAGAGAGTGGGCAACCCGATGCTTTCTTCCGTCGTTTGCAAAGTTTCTTTGCCGATACTCCTTATGAGCTTGTCAGTGACCTGGAACTTCATTATCAGAATGTGCTGTTTATAATCTTCAAGTTGGTAGGCTTCTATACGGAAGCAGAGTATCATACATCTGAGGGACGTATAGACTTGGTGCTGAAAACAGATAAGTATATCTATGTTATGGAATTCAAGCTCGAAGGTACTGCCGAAGAAGCATTGCGGCAAATAGAAGAAAAACAATATGCTCTACCTTTTGAATCCGATTCCCGTAAGTTATTTAAAATTGGGGTGAACTTTAGTAATCGTACCAGGAACATAGAACAATGGATCATAAAATAACATTTTAAGAGAAAATCATAAGAATCGACAGATAAATCCTATCATTTTAAACATAGCACTGCACGACATTGTTCGTGTGGTGCTTTTTATTTTTAATACAATTGATTATGAAACAAAACAGTTTAACCGGCTTCATGAATGAAGTCATTGTAGAGTTGCAGGAGGAGGGGCGTTTCGCCACTGCTAATATCTACAAGTATGCCCTACGGGCATTTACCCAATCCGTGGGAGGTGGTGAAATCTTCTGGGGAGGTCTGAACAGGGGAGCTTTGCATCGCTTCCAGACTTATCTGGAAGATTTGCAGAAGAGTTACAACACTATCTCTACTTATATCCGTGCGCTGCGTGCGGTTTACAATAGGGCAGTGGACCGTGGATTGGTGGCGGGTGAATTCCGTCTGTTTGCAAACCTGAAGACAGGAGTAGTTTCGGAAAAAAAGCTGGCAGTTACAGCTTCACAGATGCAGAAGTTGGTGCATACGCCCCGAAGCCGACAGTTACCGCCGAAGGTTCGTCAAGCGCAAGACATTCTCTCATTGATGGTGCTGTTGCAAGGGATGCCTTATACTGACCTGGCGCATCTGCATAAAGCGGACCTGAATGATACTTTGCTGACTTGCCATCGCCAGAAGACGGGTACGGAACTATGCGTGAAGGTGCTTCCCGAAGCTATGAGACTGATTGAACGCTACCGTAACCATAAAGCAGATTCTCCTTATCTTCTTAATATCCTGAGTGGCACCTGTTCGGAAAAAGAAGCTTTCGAAGAATATCAGGGGAAACTTCGCGATTTAAACCTGCAACTGTCCAAACTTCCCGGACTGTGTGGGGTAGAAGGGGTGAAAGTCAGCTCATACACCGCACGCCATACATGGGCTACACTCGCCAAGTACTGCCAAGTGCCGGAAGAAATCATTTCCGAAGGATTGGGACACTCCTCACTGGAAGTTACTCGTACCTATCTGAAAAGTTTTGGAGGAGATGAACTTGAAAAAGCAAACCGGATGATAATTGATTACATTTCTACTGGAAGAAAAAAAGTGTGGAGTGGAGCTTGAATTTGCTGTTACTTCGTAAGTAACGGATGTATAATCTTGCTGCAAAGATATTAAATTTTTAATAAAAACAAATTATAAATAATAATTTTGACTGATATTTAACTGAAAACACGACTCAAACAACCAAGACAAATTATAAATCGACATATTACCGGCTTATCGGCTATGAGAAAACACATAAATTCTCCTTTCCACGTTTCACTTTCAACATGGACCTGTGATATTCTACGCTTTATTTTTGCGTATTCTGCTCTTTAGACGCCCGCCGTATTCCTATAACACCTTATATTTTCCGTATTTGCGTGCTTCCGTTACTTACGAAGTAACGGTTAAAGACAATAATTATGCTAACACAACTGACACAAACAGCTATCGCCGTATTATACGACATTTATGCTGGTGGCATACCATATCGCACAGCACAATTGACTATTGCGCCGCAAGATTTGATCGACATCCTCACTAAGTTTGAGAGGGCCGGTTTGATTCATCGTAAAGGAGTTCCATCATCCGGGCTTCTTTCTTCCTATGAACTAACTCGCGACTATAAGGATATATCCCTGCTGAATATTCTGGAAGCTCTTGATGAACATTTGAATTGCAATCAACCCACCAAGGAGAAGATGTATCTGCAATACCGTGCTGCTGCCCATCGGTTGGGAGTCATTAACCAGATGACCCGACTTTATTTATCTGAAATCAAGCTGATCGATCTATAATGAAAAGGAATTTACCCATAATTCTCGGCAACCTTTGTGGCATGCTGCTTCCGCTACTTCTTGTTGCGACCACCTTTACCGGTTGTGCTAAACACTCGTCCGAAGATACTCCCGATCCTGTGGCTATCCGCCTCTATACTGGTATTCATACCCGTGCGGCGGTCGATGCTTTCGATGCTACCCCTGTATGCATTGCCTGCGGCACCTCTTCCGGGCTTTATACCACTACTTGGGACGGTATCGCCACGGCAAACGAGATTACTCTCACCCCTGTACGCTATTATCCCGAAGATGGTACTTCGCTCTATCTGCGTGGTTACTATCCTCCTGTACCGATGGCTGCCGATGGCACATTGACTTTTACCCTTACCGGAGACGAAGACCTCCTGCTCAGTGGTGAACAAAATGGTTCCCTCTCTTCACCTTTTACTTCCGACAGTAAAGGGACGTTGATTTACAATCATCTGTTGACGAAATTAAGTTTTGCCATTCATTTGGAGGGCGATGATATACCTTCCCTTCGTGTCCGTTCTCTGCAACTCAATGGATTGGCGGGACAAGTCACACTGGCTTTACAAACCGGTGCATTATCCTATGGCGATGCCACGGTTCCTGTGCCTATCTATTCGGCCGCAGCCGATGCCGAAGGGCTTCCATTTACAGGCGGAGTATTGCAGCTTCCTGGTTATGCCTTGGTGCAACCTCAGTCCGACTTCACACTCGATATGGTGATTGCCGTTGACGATGACCGTTCCCACGATCTTGAATACCATGACCTGGCTATCAGCTTCGAGGGTGGCGAGGGCGAAGGCGGCATAGCCTATACGGTGAAAGTGGAATTGCCGACTCCCACATTTCCCGATCCTGTATCTGTCAGAGTTACCGCTACCATTGTACCTTGGGAAGCAGGTGATTCCGGTAGCGGAGATATTCCCGGCTGGGAGTGAAGTATTGATAGTAACTACTATATAAACAAACGAATAAATTATTAATCATTTAATTAAGACGTAGAATATGAAAACAAAATTGAGTTTAGCTCTGCTGACCTTGTTGATTGCGGCAGGATGCAGTGAAAGTGACCAGAGTAATTTGCCGGATTCTCCTGTAAATGCAGTGCCCATCCGTATTGGTCAGAGCGTGAGTGCAGTGTCACGCGCAGTAGCCGAAAATGGCACCAGTGTGACCGCCACTATTTTGAGATGCGACGGTGATACCCCTTCGGACTGGAGTGGATTTACTAAAGTGGATAAAAATGTGATTGATGGCTCTAAACAATTGACTGCCCGTGCCAGTGTTTCGGCAGCCTCTTTCGTTGTAGGCACTACCAAAGAGATTTCATTGAATCAGGTACTTTATTATCATACAGATAACAGTACGAATTCATTTGTTGCCGGTGTATCTCCTGCCGGTCAGGTTGCCAATACCGGAACTGTTGTTGCTTTTAGCCAGAAAGATGGTACGCAGGACGTCATGTATGCTCCGGCAATAACTGTAGGTAATGGAGGCGCAGCAGCACTTTCCTGTGATTTGAAATTTACCCATCAAACTACTCAATTGAATTTTGAGATTAAACTGGATAAAGTAGCCGGTGGCGGTGAATGGAATGGTAAACGTATTGCTTTGAAGAGCATTGCTGTACAAGAAGTTGCTGTACCCCAATCAGTAGATGCTGCAAACGGTAATGTTACTTGGAGTTCTGCGACAACTTTGGCTGTTCCGGGTATCACCGAAACTGTTATTGCTGAAACAGCCACTGCAGTGGGAAATCCGTTTATGATAAAAGAGTCTACTCAAGTACTGCTGGATGTGACTATTACAGTAGACGGTGCTGAAAAGCTTTTCAATAATATCCGTGTTGTCAACGGAGATTCCGATTTGGCTACCACAACAGGTAAGTCTCATAAAATCACCCTTACCATGAAGGAACCGGCCACTGCAGCAGATGCTGTTAACATTACTACTACTGCTACCGTGACTCCGTGGGTTGTAGGCGATTCCGGTACTGCTGAATTATAAAATATTTAAAGAATTACTCATGAGACGTTTTCACCTTTTGTTTCATTTCGTGCTGTCAGTTTCCCTGTGTTTTCTCGCAGCTTGTTCGGCCGACGTTTCTCTTCCTGTAGAAGAGGCTGTTCCGTTGGATTTGTGTGCCGGCGGGGATGCCCTGATTCAGACTTCCGTCACTCGTGCCGACAACCTGCCGGAAAAGGCTTTCGATGCCACCGTAATGCTTACCACGAGGCAAGGAGGCTATTCCGGGCTTACAGCGAAGTATGAGGGAAGTCATGGCGTAACAGTCGGTACGAATGGTAGCGTCTCCTGGAAATTGCAGAGCGGTGTGCAGCCGGTCTATCCCGAAACGGGTAGCTGGCTGTATGCTGTGGCAATTTCTCCGACAGGTGTTTCCGATAGTAGTGGCAATGTATCTTATACACTCACAGGCAAGGAAGATTTGCTGTATGCACCGGAAATACGTGGAAACAAGTGGGACGGTGACCGCTTTGCCGGGAATACTAACGGCAGCTATGACAAGCCGTTGGAATTCTCACATCTGCTGACCCGCTTGCAGTTGAAGGCTTGCAAGAAGCAGACCGGTGGCTTGGCAGTGAAGATTACTCGTGTGAAGGTAAACGAAGCGGAAAGTGCCGTGACATTGCCATTGGCAACGGGTGTTCCTGCATTCAGTGGCACGAAAGGTCTTTCGTTACTTCCCGGTGAGGGCGGTGCGGGCATAGATGTTCCGGCTAATGGCACTACCATTGCGTTGGGTGATCTGTTACTTCCTCCATTGACTACGGGCCATGTCTATACATTGGATGTGGAAACATCGACGGGGACTTACCAGAATATTCCGATCACTTTCTCCGGTGCCTCTAAGGATGGAATGTTTCAGGCGGGAGTTTCCCATGAAGTCACATTGAAGCTATCTGACAATGAGTTGGGTATCTTGTCTGTGAAAGTAACTCCTTGGGAACTGGTATCGGTAGATAATGATCTGGACTTAGTTCCATAATAGCATGAATAAACGAACTATTATGAATGATAAAAAGAAAATAATAATGAAAACCAAACAACTGATGAATCTCGCCCTTATTTCCGGTCTGTTGCTGACTGCCGGATGTGGCGATGATCAAAACACCGGAACTGCTGAAAACAACGACCCGGTGGAATTACGGATTTCTCCAAGAGTGACACTGACACGCGGGGTAGTAGATGGTGCTGCGTTCAGTAGTGGTGCTACTGTGGCGGTATATGCTACGGGAGATGATTATACGAGTGATAAAGGTAATAATTACGCAGTATATACGTATGGTAGCGGTTGGAGCAATAGCGATACTAATAATAAAATATACCTGACGAATAAAGCGGCTACTATTTATGCTTATTATCCTACTGCTACTAAATATGATAATACAGGTTTGACTATTCCTGTTACCCTCTTGGAAACCAGTGCGGAAATCGTTGCTACTGATAATGCAACAGATGGTACTCCCATAGCAGCCGCCACTGGTGAAGTGGATTGTATGTATGCAACGTCAGTTACAGGTGTTACAAATAAATCAAATCAAACTAAAGGTGTGGAACTGGTCATGAAGCATGCTCTTTCTATGGTAAGTTTTCGTGTTTACAAAGCTGCCGATTATGAAGGTGTAGGTAAGTTAACAAAGATTGTGCTGAAAGATGTAAATGCGACCGGTACTACTTTGAGCAAAGGTACTAATCCCAAAATGAATATTACGACTGGTGTAATTACAGAAGGTACTGCACAAGATGCAACCTATACGCGTACTATTAAAGATGGTTATACATTAGGAACTGCTGATAGCGGTGCCAGAAGATTCAGTATCATGGTGCTACCCATTTCTACTTCCATCGGTACTGGTAACATTCAAGCCGTCTTCACCATTGATGGAGCTGATTATTCTGTGAATCTGACACCACCTTCCGATAATAGCGGTGCATGGCTTGCCGGAAAAAATCATCTCTATACAGTGAAATTAAGTGGTACGGAACTTTCCATAAGTACTATTACAGTAACGCAATGGGTTGATGTAGTCGGTGGCACTTTGGATATTAAGTAATTTATTAGTTCTATTTCATATATGAATAAACTCTCAATCTTTTACCTGTTCGTCTTTTGCACCCTCCTGCTTGCAGGCGGGTGTACCGACGATGGTTGCCTGTCCGACACGGATACTCCTGTCTTTCTGCAACCCTCTTTCAGTACAGCCTCCAATGTCTCCGCCCGCTCCATCGTGAATGAAACGGGTACAACAACCGGACAGGTAAATAAAATAGGCGTTTACCTTACCCGTACCGACGGTCATACCGCCTATGCCGATCCTGCTATGGTTTATACTACTTTTACCACCACAAATGGTACCACTTGGACCGGAGCAAAGAAACTCAACCTCCGTACCGAACAGGCACGCCTCTATGCCTGGTATCCGGTTATTGGAACTGATGTTCCCACAGAATCCGGAACCACCCGGATCATACCTTTACTCTTACCTGCCGCGCAAACTTTCGACGGCACAAGCGCCACTGCCTGTTCACAAATCGATTACCTCTACGGTTCAGCAAGCAATACTGCAGGCGATGCCACTGCCATCACTGTAAGTGCAAATAATGCCTCCCCAACCGTCTATCTGCAACACGCCTTAGCACAACTTGTATTCACCATCGAATACAAAGCCGGACGCGTGCCCGATAGCGAGTACGACTATGTGAAAAGTATCAGTCTTACCACCGGTACGGGCACAGCCGTTTTCCGTGCTGCAAATGCAGCCGGCACCTTGGCACTGAATGACGGTACGATCACTCTTGCCACAACAGCCACCATCACTTTTACCGCAATTGCAGGAACTTCCCAACTTCCGGGTAATATCGGTGCCCCGAAACCGGTAGCTTACGGATTGGTTGCCCCGAAAGCTAAAGACGAAACCAGTACCAACCCGATATCCCTGAACCTCGTATTAGGGCAAAAGTCTGCGTCAACCAACGACCGCACCCTGACCGCCGCCAACGCCGCCCTGTTCAACGGTGAGTGGAAGAAAGGACATCGCTACACCTACAACTTGCAACTCGACAAGAATGACATCACCCTGAAAAGTGTTGAAATAAAAGCTTGGACAGAAAAGGACGGAGGCTCGCAGGACGTGCCGCCCGTTATAGAATAAACCGACGAAAGGAGAAACGAACCAATGAAGAAACAGATTTTAAATATACTGCCCTATATCGCTTCCGGCTTCCTGTTACTGGCATCCGGTTGCACCGACGAGCAATCGGGTATTCCGGTAGCGTCAGGCACTCCGCTCACCATTACTGCCGAGATCGGGACTTCCGCTTCCCCTTCATCTACAGATAGGTTGGGGGATGCTGCACCTGCCAATGACTACGATCTGAGTAAATTCAGAACCGATGACCAGATCAATGTAACCTGTACACGTAACACTGCCCTGCTGGCATCCTCCGGATATACCCTGAATGCAGCCGGTAGTTGGAAAGCACCCGCAGGTAGTGAATTGGGTTTTCTTCCTGCCGTGACGTATCGTGCTTCTTTCCCGGTCGGTTATGATGGCATCCAGGCAAGCCAGGAGAAGAAAGCGGATTTCCTGAAAAGTAACTACCTCCGTACGCCCGAAGTTCCTGTTTCGGGTGCTGAAGTGAAATTTACAGGCACGAATGCCTTCAATCATGAAAATGCGAAACTGACACTGAAGTTTACCGGTGTGAATACATTGCCTGTTTTCAGCCGGATGACCGTACAGGCAACCGGATTGCGGACAGGCAGCAGTACGGCTGCTGAAAGTATCAATATGCTGCGCCCTGTCGATTCCGAGTACATCTGGTGTGCAGTGATCTATCCGCAAGCCACGAATACGGACATTTCAATAACAATAACAGATACGTATGGTCTCACCTATAAGGCTACTGTACAATGTGTCATGGCAAAGGGAACCAGCTATACATATACACTGAAACTGCAGAATAATATTCTTGTCCCGGTAGGTCAGGCCGAAATAAAGGACTGGACGGTATCAAGCAGACATAATGGGGACTTTGACTAATTAAAAGTAAGCATGATGAATAAGACTCATATATATACTAACTACACGGGTGTCCGGTCACAATTCCGGTTACTGCTGTTATTGATGGCGGGTATATTCGCATCGTGTACACAGGACGGTGCAGGCGTCGCTACGCCGTTGGAAGTATCTGCCGAAATCGGTAATCCCCAAACACGTGCGGACGACCCGCATCTATCGGATTATGATAAAAAGAAATTTGTGACCGATGATGTGATTAAAATATCAAAAGGAGCAACCGACGTCAATTATAAACGGACGGCAGCCGGAGGTTGGACCCCGTCTGTGTCCACTACTCCGATGACTACAACGGGTAATGGGGAGACTTTTACAGCCACTTTTCCCAATGATTTTTCAAGTATACTGGCAGATCAAAGCACGCCTACTAAATTCTGGAAAAGCAATCGGCTGACTGCTACAGCCGCTGCCACCGGAAACCGTGTCAGTTTCAGTTTTGCACCGGCTGCCTGTAAAATTACGATTATTGTAAGTTTTCAGGTTGATAATAGTAGTGGAAGTGCTAAGGTTACCGGAAAGGGACTCTGTAGTGGAAATAAAACTACCGAGGAAACCATCACATTACTGAAAACCTCCGAAGCCGTGAGACGCCATACCTATTCAGGTATCTTTTCACCCGATGCTGCCACGTCCTATCTCATTTCGGTGACGGCAAGCCCCTTTGGGACCCGTACTTATCAGGAGAAAGGCAGTGGCTTGACCTTTCAGGCGGGATACGAATATCAATACACGTTTACCGGAACGAATGAGTTGAACCTTACCAGCGTAGTCGTGACGGAATTTCTTCCGGGTTTCAGTACTACTGATGGTGAAGAAGATGCCGGCAATGCAACCTGACCGGTGTAACAAAGTAGAACGAGAAAAAATGATGAAAATGAAATATACAGATATCTTGTTGGCTTCCGTAGCAGCTCTCGTATTCTTGGGCTGTGACGGAGATGGTGTACCGGAACCGGGCACTGAGGGAAATGCTTTGCAATTACGTTCGGTGGAGTTGTCCGATCCTTCGGTCACTCGTGCGCTGGGAGCTGCCCAGTTGACTAAAATCGGTGTGTATGTCACCGATAATGGGCATGCAGCACTGTCAACGAATGCCCAATCCGTGTACGAATTGGCGAATGGAACATGGAGTTCAACTACTCCTCCCGATATAACAGTGACGAATACAGCTCCCCCCAATCGTTTATATGCCTTTGCTCCGTCGGATCTATCGGTCACAAATTCTTCCGTCGGCAATCATTCCGTACCTGTTCAGGTGGTAGCGGACAATTTCAATGCTTCCCAACAGGTAGATTACCTTTGTGCCACCCCGCTGACGGCTACGTTTGCTTCCCGTGCGGTTACCTTTACCATGAATCATGCTCTGGCAAAGGTTAGTTTCCGGGTGTCGAAGTCTGCCAATGTACAGGAAACGCTGACTTTGAAGAAAATAGAACTGCTAAGTAGCACCAGCCGTTTGCAAATGGGTTCGAGTGGTACTATGAATCTGAGTTCTGGAACCCTGAACGGTCTGGCATCTACCAATTCCATCGCTTTGGAAGGATCGGTAGTGCTGAGTACCTTGCAAAAAGACCCTAATGTCAGTTCTTTGGTAGCTCCTATGAGTGCTGCTGAAACGCGCCTTTCATTCCGCCTTACGGTGGATGTCACCGAAGCTGACGGCAGTGTCACTCCCCGTTCTTTTGAAACGGCAGTTGTGAGTGCGGTGCAATGGAAAGCAGGCTATCATTATGTCTACGCCATTACGGTGGATAAGATGGGCGGCAGTCTGACCAATGTAAAGATTGACGCATGGAAGAGTGATGCAAATCAGAATACGGGAATTGGAATATAAGTTACTTATGAGATATAAATTTTTAAATTTAGCTTCCCACTTTCCGGTATTTTCCGGCTTTGTTTTGGGAATATTGCTGGCAGGATGCAATGCCGGTGATGCAGTGCTTCCGGATACTGCTCCCGATCCGGAGCCGGGGGAACCTGTGACATTGACATTCGATATGTATAGTGCCTCGGTGACACGTGCCGATGCTGCTTCTACATCAGAAGATATGGCAATCGGTAAGATATTCCGTATCTATGCCTTTCCGGCAGGAAGTACGAATCTGGGAACTCCGCTGGATAGTAAAAACTACACTGTCCAACCCAGTGAAGCAGATGCTTCAAAACCCGGCAAGGCTACAGGCAGTCTGACCCTGTATCGTGGAACGTACGATCTTTATCTGGTATCTTACAATTCTTCTACCGAAGTGCCGGAGTTGGATAGCAGCGGAGCATTCACCGTAAGCAACGGAAAGGACTTCATGTACACGAAGTTGGAAGGCATTGTGGTGCAACCGGATAAAACGGGAGACAATACCATGCTGGTGTCTCTGCCCAAACCTTTTACTCGCATGGGGGCACAGGTGATAACCACTGTGAAGGCAAGAAACTCCATGCAACCGGTGACTCCTACGGCGTTGGTTGTGAATTACATCAAGGTGAGCGGCCTGTACGGAAGTTATATCTATAAACTGAATAATACTTCCTGGGAGACGCCGACTGCTACTACTGTTGCCGATGCATCCTATTCTTTTGAAAAGTTCGATTCAAATAATACTTTGGATTATGATGTTACCAAGGAACGCACCAGCGATCCCGGTGTACTATTGCCTGTAGGTGGAACGCAAAAGATGAAGTTTGATGTGAATCTGACAGTGAAATATAAAGATGGCAGTCTGACGAAAACCTCTACCGATTCCTATTTTGCCACTATTGAAAAAGCCTTGTTGCCGGGAATGACGTATCAGTTTGATTTCTCACTGACATTTTACGGTGCAATTGTTCCTTCCGATCTTACGCTTGCCATTCGTGAATGGACAACGTCCAATCTGACCGGTGAGGATTTGGGAAAAGATTGATCAAAATACAGTGTATGCTTATGAATAAGATAATAACCCTTCTTTGTGTTGCTGCCATCTTCCTGTTTGTGGCTTGCGAATCTTCGGAACCAGTTGAGAATGAGAGTGGAGGACTCAGTATTTATTTGAGTCTGCCTCCGGCTTTGTCGGTAGATACCCGTGCCGGATCTATCGGTGGCGTTAGTATTAACGATGTATGGGTGGTGCAGTTCGATGCAGATGGAAAGATGTTGCATGCTGTATGTTATGACAGTACTAAGATTAGTAATTTTGGAACCAGCGGAGCACTTGTACAGGTAGAAACGGGTAATTTTTCGGATGTAAGCGGAACTTTCCGTATTATTGCAAATTTCGGTGAAAGCCAAAGTCAGTTGGTGGCTTTTTCCAAAAATACTAATGCTCAAAAAGTAGATTTGGAAGGCATCGTAATCAGCTATTCGAATTATAAAAGCCAGCAGAATTATCTGGTTTCGGATGACATAGAATTTAAAGGAACTGATACAAGTGGTAAAGCGGTTCTTCTGGCCGGTTTGAGCTATGCTTATAGCTGGATTGATGTAAAGTGGACGAATAAAGTGGCTTCTCCCGCACGATTCACCCTTCAATCTATAACGGCTTATAATCTACCTGAATCATTCGCTCTTGAAAGCCGTGCCGGAACAACTGTCGGTGCTTATCCGGCAGCAGATCAAATAACCAATACTTATCCGGTTGATACTGACGCCACCGATAATGGTCTTAGTGTAAATGGTACCTATACTTTCTATATGCCCGAAAATCTTCGCGGAGTAGGTTGCGGCAAATCTTTCCAAGAGAAAAACCTCAATGCCTACGGTCCTAAAACCGATGGTAAGGCGCCTACATTGGGTAGTGACGGCAAACCGGAGGCGGGTGGTGACTTGTCGAAATGCACCTATATTGATCTGCTCGGGTCGTACTGGTACAGTTATAATAGTGCTGATCCGACTGCCACAAGCCCTATCTCTGTCCGTTATCGTTTGTATCTGGGCGGCAATCTGGTGAATGATTACAATGTTCGCCGCGGCTACCACTATACAATTACTGTGCAGATCAGCGGCGCCAACAGTGGTGATGTGCGGGTAACCATTACGAATGGTAATGTGGTGGTGTTCGATAAGGTGGAGACGATTGATAAAGTGGTGGATTTTTAAAACCTGAATGATATGATTGGGATAAAGAAGAAGATCATGGGACCTATGGCAGGTCTCATATTACTCATAGGAATTACAGCTTGTGAAAACGAACTGGGATTCTCGTCACCACAACAGGAAGAAAAACAGGTAACTGTTTCTCTTTCGTTAGGTTTTGCTGACGAAGAGGATGGTTATACACCTTCCGGGACGACACGTAGCAATGGCATGGCGCAGGACGGTGCTTTCAGTGCTGAACCGGTGCCAATGGTACATACAAGAGCTGATGCAGGGATGAAACCTGACAAGTTGTATGAACTTCGCATCATGCAATATGATAGTAATGGAATATTGAAGAAAAGCCAGAGCTTTTCGGGGGCTACGGATTTGAATAAGAAACTGACCCTCTCATTGACGGCATTGGATGATTGCCAATTGGTGATTGTGGCTTGTGGAAAGGACAATGGTTCTCTCAATTTTGGCAATAGCATATCAGAACTCCAGAAGTTGACTCTGGATAAAAGTTACTTCGATGCTATCCCTACCGATGGCAGTACAAGTGCAAGTGGCATCAATATCAACAAAATGCCTTATCTCCTCCATTTACCTCATGTTAAAGTAACGAACGAGGGCATTCAGAGTGTGGAGGGTGCATACGATGCCCGTTTATTACTCAAACGCCTGGCTGCCAAGATGACGGTGGCATGGAATAATAAGTTGACGGATAATGCGTATGCTGTCAAAGAGGTCCGCCTCTGCCAGATACCTGCAGCCTTCCGGCTTCTTCCGGCCGCTACACAAACAGAATGGGGAATGACGTATCCATCTGCAATCGTAGAATTTGTTGACTATTTCCGTTTGACCGATCCCGGTGACTTGGCGGCAGGTTCAAAAACCTTGTGGATACCTGCCAATGCACGCGGAACTTCAGCCGCCGCTTCTTCTTCCTACTATCGTACGAAAGAGAATGCCCCCGATGCCGCTTCGTATGCAGAAGTGGTGGTAGATAATTCTACTAAGAATGAACGTCTTTATTATCGGGCTTATCTGGGTGGTGATGCCTCTACGGACTTTAATTTGCTGGAAAATACGGATTATACCTGGACACTGAATATCAACTCCACTGACTATCGTGGGGATGGCCGTATCCAATTGCTGGATCAGACTCCGGTAATCAGTACCAATATTGTGCCCACCAGCAACTGCCTGATGATGCTGCCGGGTACGAATATCTGCTTTAACCCTTATAAGCACGAGGCAGGAACGAATGGGTGGAATACTTATCTGACGGATGGTGCTACATTGTCTGCTGATAAGGCTATCGATCATGTCCGGGTATTGTGGCAGACGAAAGATACCGGAACCTCTGGTGATTTGGTATTGGGATATGTTGTAGACAAGGATAATCATGCCAATTTGGTAAATACTACTGATATCGGAGATTTAAATAAAGCACTGGTACACGTAAAAGTACCTGTTACCAAGGGAGGAAATGCAGTGATAGAAGCTGTAAATCAGTCAGGTGTCACTGTATGGAGCTGGCATATCTGGATTAGCGACTATGCACCGGCTGGGCTGGATGCAAGTAAAATAACGGATGGAGCTACTCGCGAGGCTGCTATCAACGATGCCCGGAATGCGACTCAAGGTGGTGCGGTACAGGTATATCAGGGTATTTCGTGGACGGATGCTGCCGGAGCTTTCTATAAATGTGTCATTATGGATCGCAATCTGGGAGCTACCAAGGCAGGCATGCAAGATAACCAGATTGACGGACGGCGTACTCTCGGCTTGCTTTATCAGGGAGGGCGCAAAGATCCGTTCTTTGCTGCAGCAGACGGCACAACAAAAGAGACAAAGACTATTTTTGATGAAGTGGGTGAACCGTTGGATGTAAAAAAACAAAAACTGACTTCGGTAGAACAGCTAATACAAAATCCATTGACGTATAGTACAGGTACGAATAATGAATATCCTGCCATATCTTATAATTGGAATGGGGATGGTCCTAAAACTATTTATGATCCTTGTCCTAAAGGATGGAGGGTTCCTTCCAATGGTATTACGCAATCGGCTCTCTTGTCATACAATTCTTCTATCTTTAGCGATGATGGTACATTCAAGTATTGTATGTGGATAGGATTCGGAGCCAATGATGGTACTACCGGAGCACTGGAATCGATTAAACCGAAGTTCAACAACATAATGTTCTACAATGGCTCTACCATATCTTCCATTACCGGTGCGGTACAAGAACCGGATTTTGTGGGTTCAGGATTTATTTACTATGGAACTTCAGAAGGTCCGGATGGCGATAAATCCATATTCTTTCCTGCCGTTTCGCTTCGTGAAATGAATGGCACTTACCGGGATAAAAAGAATAGTACAGTTTATCAGTGGACTTCTGAACATGGAACGAAGACTACGAGTGGTATGTTGATTTATCAGATTCAGGATAATGCCATTGCAGTTACACATCCTATCGACTGGAAATTCGGCTTTTCAGTGAGGTGTGTGCAGGATAATATTCGGAAGAAGCCTTGATGGTTTCTTTTATGATGCGCTCTTTGATATGTTGGAATAACGGAAAACAAATGTATTTAGTCTTCTATCTTGTACTATGTATGTTGTGCTGAAATTTTGTATATAAAGAGATTTTCTCCACACTGTGTAGAGAATTCATTCCCTTTATTTAACCAGTGGGAGGAGAGTAAAATAGTTTGTTGAAAGTTTACTTATCAATAGGAAACTGACTATTTTTATACGGATCTATTTGATAATAGTCAAATTGGTGATTATGAAGATTTTATTTATTTTGATGAAGAGACCACTTCGGCATTATATCCCCAAGCATTAGAGTTAGTGGAGACTATAGAAAGAATGCTGTTTAAGTAATTTTTTTAATAAAATATTGTTTTCCGTCCCGCCCCGTGCACAGAAGTGCATGAGGCGGGACGGCTTGTTTTCTGCTATTCCTATGCTAAAATTGATAATTTAAAACAAGAATATATGAAACGGATATTTAAAAGAAATATTTATTTGCTTTTGGGGCTTACAGCCCTATGTAGTGGTACTATCGGATGTGATGACCGGATAGATGATCCGGTGCTTCCGGTGTCAGGGCAAGAACTGGTCACAGTACCTTTGAGTTTCGGCTTTGCCGAAGAATCCATTGGTGAACTGTACCGCAACGGCTCGCCGCAACGGCTCGCCGCAACGGCTCGCCGCAACGGCTCGCGTTGAAGGCGGTAGAACC